>NZ_CP030048.1:5101931-5402045 GCF_015291665.1 Bradyrhizobium sp. CCBAU 53338 | reverse complement strand
TCCCAAGGTGTCGCAGCCCTACGCAACCTGGGCCGAGCACGCGCAGATGTCGGAGGCGGAGAAGGCGGCGCGACCGCCGTTCCAGGCCATGCTGCCGGCGCTGAAGCCGGCAATCATCTTCGAATGCGTCGGCGTGCCCGGTCTGCTGCAGCAGGTGTTCGAGGGCGCGCCGCGCGATGCGAAGGTCGTCGTGGTCGGCGTCTGCATGGAGAGCGACAAAAACGAGCCCATGCTCGGCATCATGAAGGAGCTCAACGTCCAGTACGTGCTCGGCTACACGCCGGATGAGTTTGCAGCGTCGCTGCGCCTGATCGCCGAAGGGCAGGTGGATGCCGCAGCGATGGTGACGGCGGAAGTGGGCATCGACGGCGTCGCCAAGGCGTTCGCCGATCTCGCCAATCCCGAGGCGCACACCAAGATCATCGTGCAGCCGTGGCGGTGAGGCCGTCACACCGGCAGCGCGATCGAATATTTGACCTGGCTGAGCGCAAAACTGGACTCGATCGAGGCGATGCCGTCGAGCCGCGTCAGCTTGGTCTTCAGGAAGGTCTCGTAGGAGGCGAGGTCGGCGACGACGACGCGGAGCAGATAGTCGCGGTTGCCGGTCATCAGATAGCACTCCAGCACCTCGTCCCATTTCGAGATGGCACGGGCGAAGCGGTTGAGGTCCTCCTCCTTCTGCCGCGCCAGCTTGATCGAGATGAAGACGCTGACATGCAGACCCAGCGCCTTCTGGTCAACGGTGGCGATGTAGCGCGAGATCACGCCGCGCTCCTCGAGCAGTTTCACCCGGCGATGGCAGGGCGAGACCGAGAGCCCGACCTTGTCGGCGAGTTCCTGCATGGTCAGCCGGCTGTCGGTCTGGAGGTGGCTGAGAATCTTGCGGTCGATGGCGTCGAGCTCGGGCATTGGGATGAAACCTGCTTCTAGCGTTCTGTCTTGGTAAAGTATCCCAATATTCGGGGGTATGGCGCAAAAAATTGAGAAGTTTGGCGCCCGCTGCAGGCGTATCATCGTCGCAACCTGTTTTCCGGGAGCACATTGCCATGCCCGTTGATTCCGCCCGCCTCGACACGCTGACTGCACTGGCCCGCAAGGCGCTGTGGCTGTCGTCATGGACCATCCATCACGCCAACCACATCCGCCCCAACACCGACGGCCTCAAGGTCGGCGGCCACCAGGCTTCGTCAGCCTCGCTCGCGACCATCATGTCGGCGCTGTATTTCCATGTGCTGCGCCCGGAGGATCGCGTCGCGGTGAAGCCGCATGCGAGCCCGGTGTTTCACGCCATCCAGTATCTGTTCGGCCGGCAGAGCCGCGAGAAGCTGGAGAACTTTCGCGGCTTCAAGGGCGCGCAGTCCTATCCCTCGCGCACCAAGGATGTCGACGATATCGATTTCTCGACCGGTTCGGTCGGCCTCGGCGTGGCGCAGACGTTGTTCGCCTCGCTGGTGCAGGACTACGTCAAGGCGCATGGCTGGATGAAGGATCGCCGCGAGGGGCGGATGATCGCCCTCGTCGGCGATGCCGAGATGGACGAGGGCAACATTTTCGAGGCCCTCGCGGAGGGGTGGAAGCACGGCCTGCGCAACACCTGGTGGGTGGTCGACTACAACAGGCAATCGCTCGACGCCGTCGTGCGCGAAGGGCTATGGGAAAAGTTCGAGACGATGTTCCGCAATTTCGGCTGGGACGTCGTCATCGTGAAATACGGCCGCCTGATGCGCGAGGCTTTTGCCGAGTCCGGCGGCGAGGCGCTGAAACGCTGGATCGACAATTGCCCGAACGCGCTCTACGCCGCGCTGTGCTTCCAGGGCGGCGCCGCCTTCCGCAAGCATCTGCATGACGAGATCGGCGACCAGGGCCCGATCACGAAATTGATCGACAAGCGCAGCGACGAGGAACTGCTCGCGCTGATGTCGAATCTCGGCGGCCACGACATGGCGAGCATGGTCGAGGCGTTCGAGTCCATCGACCATGACCGCCCGGTCTGCTTCATCGCCTACACCATCAAGGGCGTCGGCCTGCCGTTCCAGGGCCACAAGGACAACCATGCCGGCCTGATGACGGTCGCGCAGATGGAGAAATATCGCGAGAGCCAGAACATCCGCCCCGGCCATGAATGGGACAAGTATGAAGGCCTGACGCAAGACGCCGCCGAGCTCGATGCCTTCCTGGCGGGCGTGCCGTTCAACCGGGATGGCCGCCGGCTGACTGCGCCCGTCGTCGAGGTGCCCGCCCAACTCGCGTTCAAGCCGTCGCCGCAGATGTCCACGCAGCAGGGCTTCGGCCTCGTGCTGAACGAGATCGCGCGCGGCGACAGCGAACTGGCAAAACGCATCGTCACGACGTCGCCCGACGTCACGGTTTCGACCAATCTCGGCCCGTGGGTGAACCGGCGCGGCCTGTTCGCGCGCGGCGAGAAAGCGGACTTATTCCGCAGCGAGAAAATTCCGTCCACCTTCAACTGGGAGTTCTCGCCGAAGGGCCAGCATCTCGAGCTCGGCATTGCCGAGATGAACCTGTTCATCATGCTCTCGGCGCTCGGCCTGTCGCACCAGATCAACGGCGCGCGCCTCTTGCCGGTCGGCACGCTCTACGATCCCTTCATCGAGCGCGGCCTCGATGCGCTGAACTACGCCTGCTACCAGGATGCGCGCTTCATGGTGGCGGCGACGCCGTCAGGCATCACGCTCGCGCCCGAAGGGGGCGCGCACCAGTCGATCGCAACACCACTGATCGGGATGGCGCAGGACGGGCTCGCCTCGTTCGAGCCTGCTTTCGTCGACGAGCTCGCCGTGATCATGGGATGGGGCTTCGAGCACATGCAGCGCGATCCGGGCGAGGGCGGTTCGGTGTACTTGCGGCTCTCGACGCGGTCGATCGAGCAGGCTCAACGCATCATGACGCCGGAGCTGCAACAGGGCATCACCGACGGCGCCTATTGGCTGCGCAAGCCCGGCCCCAATGCCGAACTCGTGATCGCCTATACCGGCGCGGTTGCGCCGGAAGCGATCGAGGCGACCGGCTTCATCGGTGAGAACAGGCGCGACATCGGCCTGCTCGCGATTACCTCGGCCGATCGCCTGCATGCGGGATGGACCGCCGCACGGAAATTGCGGCGCGACAGGCGCGGCGTGCAGCATCTCAGCCACATCGAGAAACTGCTGGCGCCGCTGCCGCGCGACTGCGGCATCGTGACCGTGATCGACGGCCATCCCTCCGCGCTCGGCTGGCTCGGCAGCGTTCGTGGCCACCGCGTCGAGGCGCTTGGCGTCGAGCAGTTCGGCCAGACCGGCACCATCGCCGACCTCTACCGCCACTACGGCATCGACGCCAATGCGATCATCGATGCGGCGGAAAGTCTCACCGCCGGTGCGCCGGTGCTGCATCGGAAGATGGCTGTGTAGTGGAAGTAACCTCCTCGTCGTTCCGGGGCGACGCGTAGCGTCGGGCCCGGAATCCATAACCACGATCGGGAGTATGGATTCCGGGCCCGCGCCAAAGGGGCGCGTCCGGAATGACATCCGAGGGAGCCTTGCCACGTTCCCGCCATCGGCTCATATAACCTCCGTCCGCCGCAACGCTGGCCCCGCATATGGCGGGTTCAATTGCTGGCGCTTTCGTGCAAGGATGCCTGCCGAAACGCCCCCTCCAAGCCCCCAAGAAGAGGTTAACGATGGTCAATCGCATGCAATTCTACATCGACGGCGCCTGGGTCGATCCCGCCGTCAAGAAGTCCACCGCCGTGGTGAACCCCGCGACGGAAGAGGCGATGTACGAGGTTGCGCTCGGATCCAAGGCCGATGTGGACAAGGCGGTTGCCGCCGCCAAGCGTGCCTTCGCGACTTTCTCCCAGACCAGCCGTGAAGAGCGCGTCGCGCTGCTCACCAAGGTGATCGAGATCTACAAAGGCCGTCTCAAGGAGATCGGCGCCGCCGTTTCCGACGAGATGGGCGCGCCGCTGCCGATGGCGGAAAAGCTCCAGGCCGGCGCCGGCCTTGGCCATCTCATGACCACGCTCGATGTGCTCAAGAACTATCATTTCGAGGAGCCGGTCGGCACCGCCATGGTGCTGCGCGAGCCGATCGGCGTGGTCGGCATGATCACGCCCTGGAACTGGCCGCTCAACCAGATCGCCTGCAAGGTCGCACCCGCGCTCGCGGCCGGCTGCACCATGATCCTGAAGCCCAGCGAGTTCACCCCGACCTCGGCTTTGATTTTTGCGGAAATCCTCCATGAAGCCGGCGTGCCGAAGGGCGTGTTCAACCTCGTCAACGGCCTCGGCCCCGAGGTCGGCGCCGCCATGAGCGAGCACCCCGACATCGACATGATCTCCTTCACCGGCTCGACCCGCGCCGGCATCGACGTCGCCAAGCGCGCGGCGCCGACCGTGAAGCGCGTCAGCCAGGAGCTGGGTGGCAAGTCGCCCAACGTCATCCTCGAAGGTGCAGACCTCACCAAGGCGGTGACCGGCGGCGTGATGCACATGTTCAACAACTCCGGCCAGTCCTGCAACGCGCCTTCGCGCATGATCGTGCCGCTGTCGAAGATGAAGGAAGTCGCCGCGATCGCGAAGGCCGTCGCCGACAAGACCAAGGCGGGCGATCCGCGCGGGGAAGGCACGACGATCGGCCCCGTGGTCAACCGCGGCCAGTGGGACAAGATCCAGGCGCTGATCAAGAAGGGCATCGACGAGGGCGCAACGCTCGTCGCCGGCGGCCCGGGCCTGCCCGAAGGCGTCAATAAAGGCTTCTATGTCCGTCCGACCATCTTCGCCGACGTCACCCCCGAGATGACGATCGCCCGCGAAGAAATCTTCGGACCGGTGCTGACCATCCTCGGCGCCAAGGACGAAGCCGACGCCGTGCACATCGCCAACGACACGCCCTATGGCCTCGCTGGTTACGTCTCCGGCGCGTCGGTCGAGGACGCCAAGCGCGTCGGTCGCCAGATCCGCGCCGGCAACGTCAACCTCCAGGGCGTGCCCAACGACCGCACCGCGCCGTTCGGTGGCTACAAGCAGTCGGGCAACGGCCGCGAGTGGGGCAAGTACGGCCTCGAGGACTTCCTCGAAGTGAAGGCGGTGGCCGGCTTCAACGCAGCGTAAGCGGTAGAGCGCAAACAGAATGACGCCGGGGCGGGAAACCGCTCCGGCGTTTTTCGTTTGATCCTTGCGCGCGAGGCTCAGGTCGCGTGCCTATCCCCCCACCGCGCCCTGCGTATTCACATACAGCGCGTAGATCGACTGGCTCGCCGCCATGAACAGGCGGTTGCGCTTGACGCCGCCGAAGCAGAGATTGGCGCAGCGCTCGGGCAGCGCGATGCGGCCGATCATGACGCCGTCGGGTGCGAACACCACGACGCCGTCGAGCTCGGGATCGCCCATGCCCCAGCCGCACCAGAGATTGCCGTCGATGTCGACGCGGAAACCGTCCGGCGTGCCGGGGCCGGCATCGACGAAGACGCGCTTGTTCGAAAGCTTGTCGCCGGAAGGCGAGACGTCATAGGCGAGAATTTTGCGGGTCGGCACGCCGCGGGACTCGATGAGGTAGAGGATTTTCTCGTCCGGTGAGAAGGCGAGCCCGTTCGGCCCGAGCACCCCCTCGGCCACGACGGTGGCCTTGCGGGTCTCGGGGTCGAGCCTGTAGACGTTCATGTTGATCTCGGGCTCGGACTTGTAGCCCTCGTAATTGCCGAGGATGCCGAAGATCGGATCGGTGAACCAGATCGAGCCGTCCGATTTAACAACGACATCGTTCGGCGAGTTCAGCCGCTTGCCATTGAATTGATCCATCAGCACGGTGATCTCGCCGTCATGCTCCGTGCGGGTCACGCGACGGCCGCCGTGCTCGCAAGTCACCAAGCGGCCCTGGCGATCCCTGGTGTTGCCATTGGCGAAATTGGAGGGCTTACGGAAGTTCGAGACCGCGCCGGTCTCTTCCTCCCACTTGATGATGCGCTGGTTCGGGATATCGCTGCAAAGCAGATAGCGCCCGTCGCCGAACCACACCGGACCCTCGGCCCAACGCAGGCCGGTCGCCAGCCGTTCCACCGCCGAGAGTTTCAACCAGTATTTCTCGAAGCGGGGATCGAGCGCGTGAATGGCCGGATCGGGATAGTAGCTCGCCGGCCGCCAGCCTGACCGCTCCTGATTGTGGGACGATGCCTCATTCATGCCGGTTCTCTCGTTTCGTTCCCTCTGGACAATCCTGCTATCATTAGAGACACGTGACGGCAAATCGGTCACCAAAGACGAGGAAAGACATGCCGCGCATCTTGATGACGGGAGCTTCGGGCGGGATCGGAACGCGCCTGCGCAAATTGCTGCCGCCGATCTATCCGGACCTCCTGCTCAGCGACATCCGCGCGCCGAAGGATCTCGGGCCCAACGAGCAGTTCAAGGCGGCGGACCTGTCGGACCTCGCACAGTGCGAGGCGATTTGCGAGGGCGTCGACGGCATCATCCATTTCGGCGGCTATTCGGTCGAGGGCCCCTGGAACGACATTCTCCAGGCCAACATCATCGGTGGCTACAATCTGTTCGAGGCGGCGTATCGCAAGGGCGTCAAGCGCGTGGTGTTCGCCTCGTCGAACCACACGGTCGGCTTCTATCCGCGCCACCGCAGGATCGACACCGACGTCACCGTGCGCCCGGACGGCCGCTACGGCGTCAGCAAGGTGTTCGGCGAAGCTGTCGGCGCGCTCTATGCCGACAAGCACGGGCTGAAGGTCACCTGCATCCGCATCGGCAATTGCGACGAGCGCCCGCTCGACCATCGCCGTATCGCCATGTGGCTGATGCCGGAAGACCTGGTGCAACTCTGCCGGATCGGGCTGGAGCATCCCGACATTCATTTCGAGATCTTCTACGGCGTGTCGCTGAACGAGCGCGCCTGGTGGGACAACCACCGCGCCTACGAGTTCGGCTATCGCCCGATCGGCCGCTCCGAGGATCACGTCGCGCACGCCATGGCCGAGCAGGCCAAGCTGAAGCCCGATCCGGTCGGCGATCACTTCCAGGGCGGCGCCTTCTGCAGCAACGAGTTCGACGGCGATGAGAGCCGGATCATCGATTGGAATAAGCGATAACGCACGCTGCGCTCCCTCGCCCGGATCGGGCGAGGGAGACTTCCGGAGGCACGCGCAGCGGCATCTAGTCCATCCCCTCGTCGGGAATGTTCAATATCGTTCCGCACGCCTTGCAATGCACGGCGTCCACGTCATGGCGCTGGAGACCGCACACCGGGCAGGGGAAGCGCACCTTGGAGGGCGCGAGCAGGGCTTTGGCGAGATTGAGGAACAGAGTCACGCCGAAGATCATGATGACGACGGTGATTAGGCGTCCCACAGTGCCGGGCAAGGTGATATCGCCGAAGCCGGTCGTGGTCAGCGCGGTGATCGTGAAGTAGAGCGCGTCGGCATAATTGGTGATTTGCGGATTGTGAGACTTCTGGGTCTCGTAGACGACCCCTGTCATCACGAAAACAAACACGCCGAGATTGGCGACCGCAAAGACGACCTCCTCATTTTTTCGAAAGAAGGCGCTATCGACCCGCAGCCGTGCCACCATCTGATAGTCGCGCAGCAGCCGCAATGTCCGGAATGCGCGCAGGAAGCCGCCGGCCTCTCCGGCCAAGGGCGCAAGGAACGAGATGATGACGACGATGTCGGTCCAGGTCGAAAGACGCGCGAGGTCACGCAGCGGCTGTCGGCTGATGATCATCCGCGCGGCGAAGTCCGCCAGGATCAGGACGCCGAACACGACATCGAGCGACTCGATCGTCTTGGTCCGCGGTAGAAACGACGTCGCGATGATGAACAGAACCGTGATGATGTCGAGCACGAGCAGGGCGTATCGGAATTTGATGCAGCCCAGCGTGTCGCCCTCATAGAGTTGTCGAATCCTCGTCTTCAACGCATCAAATGGGACGACGATGACATCGAGCGGCCCATGTCCCCTTGTGTTGTCGCGGTATGACGCCATGATTGCCGTGCGCGTTTCCCTATCCTTCCGAGGGATCGAGCGTTTCGCCGATCTTGCGAACGGCGACATTGATTGACATGCCCAGATAGTCGCCGGGATCGCCGAACCACGAGCCGGCCAACGGCACCGCCTGTGCCGGATGCCGCGCAATTGCCACCGGGATCAGGTCGAAGCCAGCGCTCAAGCTGTTGGTCGGATCGTAATCCAGCCAGCCTGCGCCGGGCAGGAACACCTGCACCCATGCATGGGTCGCGCCGGAGCCGGTCATGCCCACAGCGCCGCCGTCAAGCGCGGCGTCGTAGAGATAGCCGCTGACGAAGCGAGCCGCGAAGCCGAGCCGGCGCAGCGTCTCGATCATCAGCCAGGCAAAATCCCGGCAGGTGCCCGATTTCGTGCGCAGGGTCTCACCGGGGGATTGCGTGCCTTCGGCATCTCTGCCTCGATAGCTGAATTCGCTGCGAAACATACCGAGCATTCGGCGCAGCACGTCGGCGGTCCGATCCTGATCGCCAGCCACGAAGCTCTTGGTCCAGGCCGCATGGTTGCCGTCGCTGTCGTCGGCGTGCGGACGCAAATAGCCGGAAAGGTCGGTCCACTCGTCCGGCGTATACTGCACGGGGACCTGCTCTGCGCGCAGCTCCAGCGGAAATGCCTCGAGGCCCTTGATGCCGAAATAGACGCCGCGAACCCTAAATGTGAATGTCAGCTCACTGCCGGGTTCGCGGATGTCCATGACCGTGACGGCATTGGAGCGGGAGTCCGTGACCCAATGCACTTTTGATGACAGGTTGGTGTGAGCGGACCAGCGCAGCAGTCGGGTCGAGGCGCCGCGACGCGGCAGGAACATCGCCCGGTGCGTGCCGAATGTCACCGGCTTTGCATAGCGGTAGGTCGTGGTGTGGATGATTTCGCCAATGATCGCCATGCATTGATCCGCTTCGAGGCATCCGCATTGCGCAGCTTGTCGACGGGGGAGTGCCCAAAACAACTCCAGCTTTTGGTTCAGTCACTCTGGTCCATTTGATCTAGATCAACGTGGCGGTGGGATCGTGTGGCTCTACCTCAACGGAACACGCAATCCCTGAGACGCGACGTGCAAAACCGACCGAATGGAGTGATGGATATGGGCATCCTTTGGACGATCCTCATCGGATTTATCGTAGGACTGGTCGCGAAGTTCATCATGCCCGGCGACAAGTCCGAGCCCAAGGGGTTCATCCTGACGACCATTCTGGGGATTGTCGGCGCGTTCGTTGCGACCTGGCTCGGGCAAGCCGTTGGTTGGTATCATTTCGGCGAAGGCGCGGGCTTCATCGGGAGCGTGGTCGGAGCCATCATCCTCCTCTTCGTGTACGGGACGGTCATGGGTCGGCAGGGGCGCGCTTGAAAATCACGCCGCCAGTCGTCGCGGTGCTTGCGGTGATCGTGTCTGCACCCGCGCAGGCCGCGGCGCTCAGCGACGCCGAGGCGACTTTCCTCGAACAGCTCGTCACCGCATCCGTGGTGCTCGAGCAGCGGTGCGTCGGCTACGAGGTCGATGGTGCGGGCGGCGTCCAACTCGGCGCCCGGCTTCTCGGCAGCCCCAATGCGGCGATGGCGATCATCGACGCCTATTCGGCGGCCATCAAGGCCCGCGACGGCGACAGCTACGATCCCAGCAAATTTCGCCCCGAGGTCTCCGACGCGGCCGGCAAGACGTTCAAGCGCGTCCGGGCGGATTTGATCAGGGACCCGGAAAGGGCCTGCGCTGACTATGGCGATGCCAGCGTGGATCGCGGCCTGCTGCGACGCTACTGAGCGGGCCCCGAAACCCCCCGCGCGAAAATGTCGCCAGGCCTCTAGACCAGGCCTCCCGAACTGCGGACGAATGACGAGATTGCACCCATGAGCTATGGCTGCTTCTAGGCTCCGCTCGCAAATCCAACGAACGTCGTGGCCTCATCGACCGACTTGCGCTCGGAAACGACGGCATTGGCTGGAAAGCTGTGATCAGGCCAGCCGAGCGCGATGCTTTTCATGATCACCTGATCATCCGCAATCCCGGCATGCTCGCGCACGACGGGGGATTGCATGATCCCCTGGCTGTTGATCACGGCGCCAAGCCCCCGCGACCAGGCCGCGTTGACGAGCGCGGTCGCCACCGCGCCGCAGTCGAAGGCCGTATCGTCGCTGGAGGCCAGCTCGCGATCATATGTGATGATCACGCACACCGGCGCGTCGAACTGGCGAAAGCCGCGCAGGACCCAGTCTTGCCGCTGCTGCTTGTCATCCCGCGCGATTCCCATGGCGCTGAACAGCTGCTTGGCAACGCCAATCTGGCGTTCGCGATGCACGCCCTCGAATGCCTGGCCGGTTCGAAATTCGCGCGAGTGAGGCACGCCCGCCAGATTGCGCTCGGTGTTGCCCTGACGGATACGATCCAGCGGCACTCCGGTGATGACGTAGAAATTCCACGGCTGGGTATTCATCGACGATGGCGCGCGCATGGCGAGCGCCAGGATTTCCTTGATCAATTCCGGCGGGACAGGGTCGGGCTTGTAACCGCGAATGCTTCGCCGGCCGAGAATGACATCATCAAATTCCATTTTACGGCATCCTGAAATTGGCGTGATGTCGCGTTCTCCCTCACAGTTCTGGTCATGTCCATTGCTTTCTGACGAGCAAAGAGCTCGGCCTCTTCCTGTTTGCCAACCTCACGGACGTGCAGGATTTGCGAGGACATATTCCGGTCCAGCGAGCGCGATCGCTAGTGATCCTCGACCGCAATCCTCGCCAGATAATCCTCTTTGCTGAACTGCATGTGATCCACACAGAGCTGTGCCAGCGCCCAGCTGTCGCGTCCCTTCAGCAGCTGGATCATCAGCTCGTGCTGGCGGCGCGACTGCGCGAGCCCTTCGCGGTCGGCGAGGTTCTTGGCGCGCATCGGCAGCGTCAGGTTCATATAGTCCTGGAGCGAGCGGACCAGATAGGGATTGCCGCAGGCTGAGAACAGCGCGACGTGGAAGGCGTCGTTGGCCTCGTGGATGCCGCGCAGGTCGCGGACATCGGCCTTCGCGCAATAGTCGCGTTGTAGCGCGGTGAGTTCGTCGATCAGGCCTTGCGCCGCGGGCAGGGGGATCATCAGCGCGGCCTGCCGCGTCAGCATCTCCCTGACCTCGTAGATTTGCCGGACCTCCTCGGCCGAATAGAACCGCACGGTGGCGCCGACATTCTTCTCGCGGCGGACGATGCCGCGGCGCTCGGCGTCCACCAAGGCCTGGCGCACGAAATGGCGCGAGGTGCCGTAGCGCGACATCAGCGCGTCCTCGGTCAGGCGCGCGCCCGGCGGCAGGCGGCCGAAGATGATGTCCTCCTCCAGCCGCGCGACGACGTCATCAGGATCGTCGCGCCTGACAGGCATGGCGTCTGCGGTGCGGATGTCGGACATGCCCTCGGCCTCCGGTCCCTCGCCGGTCCGCTCTGTGGAGCAGGGCGGCGCCAGATTGTCAATAATTGCGTCTGCCGGCGGTGCCAGGAACCAGAAATCGCACCAATCCGGCCCAATCTTATTGACAATCAGGGGGCAGGCTGTAGCACAATGGGAAGCAAGAAGGAGCGGTATGATGACGAGTGGTTTGCGCAAGGGTCTGACGAGCTACGGCGATGCCGGCTTCTCGCTGTTCCTGCGCAAGGCGTTCATCAAGGCGATGGGCTATTCCGACGATGCGCTGGAGCGCCCGATCGTCGGCATCACCAACACCTATAGCGATTACAATCCCTGCCACGGCAACGTCCCCCAGATCATCGAAGCCGCCAAGCGCGGCGTGATGCTGTCGGGCGCGATGCCGTTCGTGTTCCCGACCATCTCGATCGCCGAGAGCTTTGCGCATCCGACCTCGATGTATCTGCGCAACCTGATGGCGATGGATACCGAGGAGATGATCCGGGCCCAGCCGATGGATTCGGTGATCGTGATCGGTGGCTGCGACAAGACCTTGCCGGCGCAGGTGATGGCGGCGATCAGCGCCGATCTGCCAACCGTGGTCATTCCCGTCGGTCCCATGGTGGTCGGCCATCACAAGGGCGAGGTGCTCGGCGCCTGCACGGACTGCCGCAGGTTGTGGGGCAAGTACCGCGCCGGCGACATCGACGATGCCGAGATCGAAGCCGTGAACGGCCGCCTCGCGCCGTCGGTCGGCACCTGCATGGTGATGGGTACGGCCTCGACCATGGCCTGCATGATCGAAGCCATGGGCCTGTCGCTGCCGATGAGCGCGACAATTCCGGCGCCGCACGCCGAGCGTTTCCGTCTCGCCGAGGCGAGCGGCCGGGTCGCCGCCGAGATGGCCAAGACCAAGGGGCCGAAGCCGAGCGAATTCCTGACGCCGGCCTCGTTCAGGAATGCGCAAGTCGTGTTGCAGGCGATCGGCGGCTCGACCAACGGCCTGATCCATCTGACCGCGATGGCGCATCGCTCGCCGCACCGGCTCGATCTCGAGGTCTTCGACCAGATCGGCCGGGAAGTGCCTGTTCTGGTCGATCTCAAGCCGTCGGGCGAGCACTACATGGAGCATTTCCACCACGCCGGCGGCGTGCCGAAACTGCTGAAGCAACTCGGAGATCTCGTCGATCTCGACGCCAGGACGATCTCCGGCCATACGCTGCGCGACGTCGTCGCCAATGCGGAAGACGTGCCCGGCCAGGACGCGATCCGGTCGCGCGACAATCCGATCAAGAAGGAAGGCGGCCTTGCCGTCCTGCACGGCAACCTCGCGCCGCGCGGCGCCGTCATCAAGCAGTCGGCGGCGAGCCCGAAGCTGTTGAAGCACACCGGGCGCGCAGTGGTGTTCGAATCCGTCGAGGACATGACCTTGCGGGTTGACGATCCCGAGCTCGACGTCACCGCCGACGACGTGCTGGTGCTGCGCAATGCCGGCCCCAAAGGCGCGCCTGGCATGCCCGAGGCCGGCTATCTGCCGATCCCGAAGAAGCTGGCGCGCGGCGGCACCAAGGACATGGTGCGCATTTCGGATGCGCGCATGAGCGGCACCGCGTTCGGCACCATCGTGCTCCACATCACGCCGGAATCTGCCGTCGGCGGGCCGCTGGCGCTGGTCAAGAACGGCGACATGATCAGCCTGGATGTGGCCAGGCGCAGCATCGAGCTGCTGGTCGATGCCGCGGAGCTGGAACGCCGGCGCGCGGCCGTGAAGCCGGCCGCAGCGCCCGATGAAGCCCGCCGCGGCTATGCCTGGCTGTTCAACGAGACCATCATGCAGGCCGACGAGGGCTGCGACTTCGACTTCATGCAGAGGACTGGGAAGAAGACTGAGAAGGGCTGATTAACGACTTGAACGCACGCCCAGACCGCAGAAGCGGCGGGCGATAAAACACAGGGGGAGACGATGATTGCACGATCCATGCGTGGGCTGGTGGCTGCGGCCGCCGTTCTGTTCGTCACGGGAGCCGGGGCACAGGAGGTGAAGCATTATCGCTTCGCCTATGACCAGCCCCGCAACACCGGCTATTCCATCGCCGGCGACCTCTTTGCCGACAAGCTCAAGGAATTGAGCAAAGGCACCATGATCATCGACCAGTATCCGGGCGCGCAACTCGGCCAGGAGCCGCAGGTGCTCCAGCTCGTGAAATCCGGCGACGTCGAATTCTCCATCGTCTCCTCGGCCAACACCGCGACGATCTCGCCGCAGGCCGGCGTGATGTCGCTGCACTATCTGTTCCGCGACGAGCAGCACGTGATCAAGGGGCTCGCCGATCCCCGCGTGTTCGAAGCGCTCAAGGCCATGATCGAGGAGACCACGCAGGGCTTGCACCTCATCGGAACGGGCTCGCAGGGCGTGCGCCACATGTACTCCAAGAAGGAGATCCACAATGTCGGCGACATCAAGGGCCTGAAGGTGCGCGTGCAGGCGACGGCGACCGAGGACACCATGTTCCCGGCCTATGGCGCCCAGACCGTGCACATGCCGTTCGGCAGCGTCTACACGTCGTTGCAAACAGGCGTGGTCGACGTCGCCGAGAACAGCATCAACGTCTACCTCGTCAACAAGCACTACGAGGTCGCGCCGGTGCTGAATATCACCGAGCACGAGGCCAACAACGCGCTGGTGTTCGTCTCCGACAAGCTCTGGCAGAGCCTCTCAGCCGAGCAGAAGGGCTGGGTGCAGACCGCGGCCAACGAGATCAGCACCAAGGAGCCGGCGAAGGCGTTCGACCTCGAGCGGAGCGCGGCCGAGAAGCTGAAGAAGATGGGGGTCAAGATCGTCGACAACGTCGACAAGAAAAGCTTCACGGCGATCGCCGATCCCTATCTCGACAAGCTCGCCAAGGAGCTCGGCCCGCATGCCGAGAAGATCAAGAACTTGATCCGGTCGATTAACTAGGCCGCGGTCTCCGTTACCCCCATGCGTCGTCCCGGCGAAAGCCGGGACCCATATTCCGCAGCGGTGCTTAGGGCACGGTGGCTGCCAGCTTGCTTTCATCATAACGGCCTGGGGCTATGGGTCCCGGCCTTCGCCGGGACGACACGGATGCCCATCGCCGACAAGCTCGTATTGCGACGCCAGCGCCATCTGAAATGGCGCTGGCTCGACTGGCTCGAGCTGACGCTCATGATCCTCTGCGGCGTGCTGTGCTTCGGCTTCTCGTTGTCGGTGACCGCCGACATCGTCACCCGCACCATCGGCCATCCCTGGCTGTGGCTGCAGGAAGTCACCTCGACGCTGTTCATCTACGCGATCTTCGTCGGCACCGCGGTGGCGACGCGGCGCAACGATCACCTCTACCTCACCGCGATTTCCGAGGCGATGCATGGCGCGCCCAGGGTCATCGTCGAGGTCATCATCCGCCTCATCGTGCTCGGCGTCGCCTTCTGCCTGATCTGGTATGGCTACCAGAACTATCTTCGCGGCTTCGGCAGTTTTCGTTTGCCCTCGGGCACGCCGATCGCCTCGCTTTACGCAATTATCCCATTGTCCGGCATCCTGGTCGGCCTGTTCACGATCGAGCAGCTCGTCAACGGCCTGCGCAACGGCTTTGATCATCCCGAAGCTCCGGACGAGGACGCCACCGAAACGCAGGCGAGGGCGCAGCCGTGAGCGCACCTGTCGTCCTGGCGTTGATGTCGATCTGCTTCCTCTCGTTCGGCTATCTCGGCGTGCCCGTGCCGTTCTCGCTGATGGCCGGCGTGTTCATCGGCGCTGTCCTGTCCGACGTCTCGCTCGCCGCGATCATCCAGAAGATTTTCGACGGCGTCGATTCCGAGGCGCTGCTGGCGATCCCGTTCTTCCTGCTGGTCGGCGAGCTCATGAGCTCGGCCAACGTGGTGGTGCGAATAGCCAACCTCTCGGTGTCGCTGGTCGGGCATATCAGGGGCGGGCTGTCGCAGGTCGTCGTCGTCTTCAGCATGTTCTTCTCGGAAATGTCGGGCTCGACCACGGCCGACGTCGCCGTGATGAGCCGCGCGCTCGGTGGCCCAATGAAGCGCGAGGGTTACGAGCCCGCCTTCATTGCCGCGATCATCGCGTCCGCCTCGACCATTGCGGCGCTGGTGCCGCCGAGCATCACGGCCGTGGTTTATGGCGCGGTGGGCAACGTCTCGATCGCCGGCCTGTTCATGGCGGGCGTGGTGCCGGGCCTGATGATCGGCTTCGGGCTGATGATCTACTGCTATTTCTTCGGCCCATCCGGTCTGCGCAAGCCGCGCGCGCCGCTGCGGCAGGTCGTGTTCGCGGCCGGCGACGCGGCCCTGCCGCTGATGATCCCCGTGATCCTGCTGGGCGGCATCCTGACCGGCTGGTTCACGCCGACGGAGGCCGGCGTCGTCGCCGTGGTCTGGATCATCCTGGTCGTGATCCCCGCGCTCAACCGCGGGCATTTCAGGAAGATCCCGTACGACTTTTGTTTGGCCGGCCTGATCTTCTCGCTGCCGCTGATCACCATCGGCGCGGCAAACGCCTTCGGCTGGATGCTCGCCTATCTGCGCGGCGCGAGCTACATCGCCGAGATGATCACCTCGATCGCGGGCCACGATCCGCATCTGATCATGCTGCTGATGGTGCTGCTGTTCACCGTGGTCGGCGACTTCATCGAGCCGGTGCCGACCATCATCATCTTCATGCCGCTGGTCAACACGCTGACGGAAGCCGGCGACATCAACGGCGTCCACATGGGCGTCGTGCTGATCGCGACGCTCGCCTTCGGGCTGATCACGCCGCCTTACGGTTTGGTGCTGCTGATGGCCTCGAAATTCGTCGGCATCAGCTTTGCGAAAGCGCTGCGCGCGGCGCTGCCGATCTATGTGGTGTTCTTCGCCACCATCGCGTTCGCGATCTATTTCCCCAGCGTGGTGCTGTGGCTGCCGCAGAAGGTGCTCCCGGAGTCGGTCGGCTGCTTCAAGTCGCCGGCGGGCACCGGCTACATCTGTCCGAAGTAGATGTCACTTGCCCTTGCTCGTGAACTTCTTCACGGCCACACGAAATTCCTCCGTGTTCATCGCCATGATGATCTTGTGCTCCTCGGCATCGAGCTGCTGCTTCACCGGCGTCGTCGCGGCCGCATAGACCAGCGATTTGGTGCCTGATATCGCAGCCGCCGGGTTCTGTGCCAGCCGTTCGGCGAGTTGCCGCGTCGCCGCCTTCAATTCGGCCGCGGGAACGGTCTTGGCGACGAGGCCCCATTCATGGGCCTGCTGCGCGGTAAAATTGTCCTCGGCCAGGAAGATCTGCAGCGCGCGGCGCGAGCCGACCGTGCCGACGATCCCGACCGTCGAGCCGCCATCCGGCGACACGCCGATCTTGGCGTAGGCCGGCGTGAACTTGGCATCATCGGCAGCGATGCAGAGGTCGGTGACGAAGGCGAGGCCCATCCCGGCGCCGGCCGCAGAGCCGTGCACGCTCGACAGCGAGATCTTCGGCATGCGCCTGATGATCTCGATGAAGGCATGATAGTGCTTGAGCAGCTCGCCGACGACCGGCGTCACGTTGTTGGCCTCGGCCGCAGCACCGATCGTCTGCAGATCGCCGCCGGCCGAAAACGCGCGGCCCTCGCCCTCGATCACCAACACCTTGATGGCGTCGTCGCCCTCGATATGGGCCGCGAGCTGTTCCAGCTTCTGCGCGATCGCAAGGTTGATCGAGTTGAACGCGGCAGGGCGGTTGAGCGTGATGGTCGCGATCGGGCCGTCGATCCGCAGCAGCGCGGGGTCGTCGGGCTTGGAGACGGGAGCTGTCATCGGAAAAATCCCCGGCATGAGGTCTGTTGCTGCAACTAAATCGCAGAAGGGCGGAGGAGACAATCCCCAGGTGCCGCCCCTTGCGCGCGGCGGAATGATCGGCTCAAATGGGGCTGCCTTCGTTTAGGGACGGACACGAGCGCCGGCTCCTCCTAGGCTAGCCAAGCCAGATCAGAGAGAGGAGACGACATGGGTGATGCTCGTGTCTTGCGGAAATGGGCTGTCCAATGACGGAAGGTCCTGTCATCATTGTCGGTGCCGGCCATGGCGGCTACCAGGTCGCTGCATCCCTGCGGCAGGCGGGTTTTGCGGATCGCATCTGCCTGATCAACGACGAGGCGCATCTGCCCTATCAGCGGCCGCCTCTGTCCAAGGCCTACATCAAGGGCTCGGCGGGGCCGGAGAGCCTGATGTTCCGCCCCGAAAAATTCTACCAGGACCAGAAGATCGAGCTGATCTCGGGCCGCGCCGTGTCGACCGATCGCGCGGCGCGAAAAGTTCTGCTCGCCTCCGGCGAGACGCTGCCCTACGGCCATCTCGTGCTGGCGACCGGCGCGCGCAACCGGCTGCTCGATCTGCCCAACGCCAATCTGCCTGACGTGAAATATTTGCGCATCCTCGACGAGAGCGAGTCGCTCAGGCAAATCATGCCGTCGAAGACGCGCGCCGTGATCATCGGCGCCGGCTTCATCGGCCTCGAATTCGCCGCCACCGCGCGGATCAAGGGCCTCGAGGTCGACGTGCTCGAGCTCGCCCCCCGCGTGATGGCGCGCGCGGTGACGGCGGAGGTCTCGGAATATTTCCAGGCCCGGCACCGCGAGGCCGGCATCCGCATTCACCTCGGCGTGCAGGCAACGTCGATCGAGGCCGAGAACGGCAAGGTCACCGGCGTCTCCTTGAGCGACGGACGGCATCTGCCCGCCGACCTCGTCGTGGTCGGCGTCGGCGTGCTGCCGAACATCGAGCTTGCGGCCGAGGCGGGGCTTCCCGTTGCCGCCGGCATCATCGTCGATGAGTATCTGTCGACGGCCGATCCCGACATCTCTGCGATCGGCGATTGCGCGCTGTTCGCGAGCCCCCGCTTCGGCGGCTCGCTGCGGCTGGAGTCCGTGCAGAACGCCACCGACCACGCCCGCTGCCTCGCGGCGCGGCTGACCGGCGACAGGAAGGCCTATGACGGCCATCCCTGGTTCTGGAGCGACCAGGGCGACGACAAGCTCCAGATCGCGGGCCTCACCACCGGCTACGACCGCGTCGTGCTGCGCGGCGATCCCGCCAGGAAGGCGTTTTCGGCGTTCTGCTATCACGGCGATAGATTGCTCGGCATCGAGTCCGTCAACCGCGCCGGCGATCACATGTTCGGTCGCCGCTTGCAGGCGATGGACCGCTCGATCACGCCGGAGCAGGCCGCGGATGAAAGCTTCGACCTGAAGAGCGCGCTGGCCTGATCAGCCGGCGCCGAGCACTGCGGCCACTTCCGCGGCCGTCGGCATCGAGGGACCTGCGCCCATGCGCTGCACGCTGATCGAGGCGGCGGCGTTGGCGAAGGCGAGGGCTGCGCGCAAAGGCACGCCGTCAGCGAGTTGCGATGCGAGCGCGCCAACGAAGCAATCGCCGGCGCCCGTCGTGTCGACCGCCTTCACCGCGCGGCCGGGCACGGCGAATTCCTCGCGGGCCGCGAGCGCGAGCACGCCGCGTTTGCCCAGCGTGATGCAGATGGTCTGGTCCGCGCGCGCCTGAAGCTGTCGCGCCACCGCAAAGATCTTCGCGGCCTCGTCGCCGTCGCTGAGTTCGGCGCCCGCGAGGAAACCAAGCTCGGTCTCGTTCAGCACGAGAATGTCGACCAGTGCGAGCAGCTCACCGGACATCTTTTGCGCGGGAGCCGGATTGAGCACCGTCGTCGCCCCGGCCGCGCGCGCCCGTTGAAAGAACGCCGCAATCGTCGGCAGCGGGATCTCGAACTGGCTGACGGCGACATCGCCCTTCGTCAGCGGCACGTCCGCGACGTCGTCCGCGCCGACCAGCGCATTGCTGCCGGGAATGACGACGATGGTGTTGTCGGAGGCCGCGACCGTGATGATCGCGGTGCCGCTATGCGTGTTGGCCTCGCGCACGGAGCCGAGATCGACGCCCTGCGCGCCGAGAAACGCCCGAAGCTCGGCCCCGAACGCGTCCCTGCCCAGCCGCCCGATCAGCGTCGTCTTCGCGCCGAGCCTGGACGCCGCGACAGCCTGGTTTGCGCCCTTGCCGCCCGGGAAATACAGCACCTCGCGGCCTGCGACGGTCTCGCCGACTTTTGGATGGCGATCGGCGGTCGCCACCACATCCATGTTGATGCTGCCGGCAACGAAGACGCGCCCCATGACCCACCCTTGCGAAGCTTAGACTCGAACTTCGAACTCGTGCCTGACTTTGGCGATGTCCACAAGGGTCGGTAGACCCGCCTCGTTGCCGAGACGCTGGATCTTGAAGGTCGAGGCGGCCCGGGCGAAATCAAAATGCTCGCGCCAGCTTTTGCCCGGGTGGGCCAGATAGGAATAGACATAGGCGCCGTGGAAGACATCGCCCGCGCCGTTGGTGTCGATCACGCGCTCGCGCGGGATCGGCATCGCCGGCATCACTTGCACCGTCCCGGTTTCGTCGTACCAGAGCAGGCCCTTCTCGCCCATGGTGACGCCGCCGATCTTGCAGCCGCGGCCCTTGAGGTAGTCGAGCATCTTCTCCGGCGTCAGGTCCATCTGCTCGCAGAGACGTTCGGCGACGATGGCGACGTCGATGTATTCCAGCAGCTCATGCGTGTTGGTGCGCAGGCCGCCGCCGTCGAGCGAGGTCAGGATGCCGGCCTCGCGGCAGACTTTTGCATAGTGAATCGCCGCATCGGGCTGATGGCCGTCGACATGCAGCGCGCGGCAGCCGCCGAGATTGAGCATCGGGAAGGGATGGATGTGCTCGTCGTCGCGGCAGCGGACGATGGCGCGCTTGCCGTCCTTCGGCATGATGAAGGACAGCGAGGACTGGTTCACCTTCCGCCCGTGCAGTGAGATCGCGTATTTCGCGCACATGTCCTGGAACATGCGGCCCAGCCAGTCATTGGCCGCGGTGGCGATCAGATCCGGCACGATGCCGAGCTTGGCGCAGCAGAACGCGGCCGTGACCGCATTGCCGCCGAAGGAAACCGCATAGTCCGTTGCCACGTGCTTTTCGTCGCCGGTCGGCATGTGGTCGGTGATGAAGACGACGTCGATATAGGTCTGTCCGATAAAGAGAGCCTGCATTGCTTGTCCGTGATGCGCTGGGTGGTCCCGGCCGGCGCGGTTACTCTAGCACCGGTTCCGCGCGGAGAACGCGGAAATTATTCGCAAAACCGCCCTGAAGCGCTTGAGGTCGGCATGGCGCCGGAATACGACCATGTCAGGCCCGTGCCAAGCCCTGACATTTGCCGTTGTCCGGGCATGGTTCCAGGTCGATCAAAAGGGACAAGCATGATCACCGGCCTCGATCACATCGTTGTTCTCGTCAAGGATATCGGTGCGGCCAAGGCGGCCTATCAGACGCTGCTCGCCCGCGCGCCGGCCTGGCAGAATTCCGGCGAGGGCGCCGACCGCGTGCTGTTCACCCTCGAGAACATGACCATCGAATTGATGGCGCCGAGCGGCTTTACCGCGACGGCCGACCGGATGCGCGCGCTGCTCGACGACCAGGAGGGCATGCTCGCCAGCCTGTGCTTTCGCGTCGCTGACATGGGCAGGATGCACCGGCGGCTGGACCGTGTGGCGCTGAAGCCTGACCCGATTGCCGAGGTCGAGAGCAGCGACGATGTATCGGGTGCGTCCCTGCACTGGAAGCGCACGCGGGCCGCGACCGAACTGACGCGCGGCGTCCGCATGTTCTTCCTCGAACTCGCCGAGGAGCGTCCGAAGTCGGTGGCTTCAGACTTCGCGCCGATCGACGGGCTCGATCACGTCGTCATCACGACGGAGGATTCCGATCGCGCCGCTGCGCTCTACGGCGCACGGCTCGGGCTCGACCTCGCGCTCGACCGCTCGCACCATGACTGGGGACAGCTGATGTTCTTCCGCTGCGGCGACCTCATCGTCGAGGTGGTGCGCCGCCCCGTGGCGGGCGGGGACTCCCAGCATGACCGGCTCTGGGGCCTGAGCTGGCGCGTCGCCGACATCGACGCCACCCGCGCCCGCCTGATCGCCGCCGGCCTCGACGTCTCCGAAGTGCGCAACGGACGCAAGCCGGGCACGCGGATCATGACGGTGCGCAGCGGCACCTGCGGGATCCAGACCGTGCTGCTGGAGCGCTCGCCGAAGCCGGTGGAGTAGGGCGCTGCTCTTTCCTCGTCGTTGCTTCGTCGCAAGGGCTCCTCGCAATGATGGCGGGAGCGTGGTACATCACGTGCCGTAAGCACCCAGCGAGCACCCGGTTTGACGAAGGCAACGGCAAAGCGAACCCTGAAATGGCAGCGCGACCCCGAGGGGATGCGGCTGCGCATTCTCGAGGCGGCCAAGCAGGAGTTTTCCGCTCACGGGCTCGCCGGCGCGCGTGTCGACCGCATCGCGGCCAAGGCCGGCGCCAACAAGCGCATGCTGTACTACCATGTCGGCAACAAGGACGACCTCTACCTCGCGGTGCTCGAAGGCGCCTATGACAAGATCCGCAGCGAGGAGCGGGGGCTGGATCTCGAACATCTCGATCCGCCCGAGGCGATCAGGCGGCTGATCGAATTCACCTGGGGCTACTTCCTGCGCAATCCGGAATTCCTGTCGCTGCTCCAGACGGAAAACCTTGCGCGCGCAAAACATCTGAAGCGCTCGACCAAGGTCAAGTCGATGCACTCGCCCTTCGTCGAGATGATCGGCACCGTGGTGCGGCGCGGCGTCCACAGCGGCGATTTCCAGGTCGCGGTCGACCCGGTGCAGCTCTACATCTCGATCGCGGCGCTCAGCTTCTTCTATCTCTCCAACTCGGCAACGCTCAGCGTGATCTTTGGTCGTGACCTGATGGCCAAGGACGCAAAGGACGAGCGCCTTGCGCACATGGTCGGCCTGGTGCTGGCCGCGCTGACGGGACGGTCGGCCGCACTGTTCGAGGTCGCCAAGGCGCCGAAGTCGCGCGCCACGGTGGCGCAGACGGCTTAAGGCTTGCAGCTTCGCTCCCCGCGCCGCTGAGTTTGTTGCGCATCCTTCCCCATCGTCGTCCTGGCGAAAGCCAGGGGACCCATACCGCGTGATCTATCGATGGCGTGCGGTGCTAGTCCCTACCGGCCTTCGCCAAATTCCTAACTGGGGTAATGGGTCGTGGCTTTCGCCAGGACGACACCGAGGATTTGGCGCTGCCATCAATTCCAAATGCCGCCAAACCCACCGGAACCCGCCGCAAAACGTCACAGGGAAACCTCTGGACAGTATTTATCCAACGGGTTAATTTCTCCCCGAACGAAGAAGACGACCGGGAGTGAAGCGTGGCTGAACTGAAGCCGCAGGGTGCGGTGTCCAAGATGCTGAATGCGGCCTGGGTGCGGCCGTTTCTGTTTCTGGTTTTCATCGTCGTGGCCTGGGATCTCGCGATCCGGCTGTTCAAGATCCCTGCCTACCAGATCCCGGCGCCGGCCGACGTCGTCGCGGTGCTCCGCTCCGACTGGCCGGAACTGCTGCGCCAGTGCTGGCCGACGACCTATGCGACCGTCTGCGGCTTCCTGCTGTCGGCGCTGTTCGGCATTCCCGTCGCCATGCTGATCGCGGGCTCGAAGACGGTCGAAAGCTACGTCTATCCGCTCTTGGTGTTCTCCCAATCCGTGCCGAAGATCGCGATCGCGCCGCTGTTCGTGGTGTGGTTCGGTTTCGGCATTATTCCTAAAGTCATCTCGGCCTTTCTGCTCGGCTTCTTTCCCGTCGTGGTCTCGGCGGTGCAGGGCTTCAAGTCGGTCGATCCCGATATGGTCGATCTCGCCCGCGCCATGCAGGGCAGCCGCTTTCAGGTGTTTTGCGCGGTGAACCTGCCGCATGCGCTGCCCGCGATCTTCTCCGGCCTGAAGGTCTCGGTGACGCTCGCCGTGGTCGGCGCCGTCGTCGGCGAGTTCGTCGGTTCCAATTCCGGTATCGGCTATGTGATGCAGCGCTCGATCGGCACGTTCGACCTGCCGACGATGTTTGCAGCCCTCGTCATCCTCGCACTGCTCGGCGTCATCCTGTTCTGGATCGTCGACCGGATCGAGAAGCTGATCATTCCCTGGCATGTCAGCCAGCGGGAGGACGTGATTTTCGCTTCTTAACTTCAAGCAACGGCCAACAACGGCCGAACATAAAGACAAGGGAGAGTGACGATGAAGCGGTGGATTGGGGCTGCATCCGTGGCGCTGATGACGTTTGCAGTTTCGCCGGCGCAGGCGGCCGACAAGGTCGTGCTGATGCTGAACTGGTACGTCTATGGCGAGCACGCGCCGTTCTATTACGGCAAGGCCAAGGGCATTTACGCCGCCGAAGGCATCGACCTCGAGATCCAGGAAGGTCGCGGTTCGGCCGCGACCACGCAGGCCGTCGCCGCCAAGACCGCCGATTTCGGCTATGTCGACGTGCCCACCATGATGCGTGCCGCGATCAAGGGCGCGCCCGTGATTGCGACCGGCGTGCTGCTGCAGACCTCACCGATGTCCGCGATGGGGTTTGCCGACAAGAACATCAGGAAGCCCGAAGACATCAAGGGCAAGACGGTGGCGATCACGCCGGCCGATTCCATGACCCAGATCTGGCCGCTGTTCCTGAAGAAGACGGGCCTGAAGGAAAGCGATTTCCAGACGGTTGCCGGCGACGGCCAGACCAAGCTCAACGCCGTCATCAACGGCCAGGCCGATCTCTTGCTCGGCTACGTCATGGACCAGTCGATGAAGATCAAGGACGCGACGGGGAAGGACGTGTTCCCGATCAAGTTCGCCGACTACGGCATCAACATGGTCTCGTCAGGCATCATCGCGAACACGGACTACGTTAATGCCCATGCCGATCTCGTCCGCCGCTTCATGTCGGCGACGACCAAGGCGGTGGAAGCTGCCGAGAAGGAGCCTAGGGCTGCTGCTCAGTCGATCCTCGATGCCAACCCCAAGGGCGGCAAGATCGATACGCTGACGCAGGGCTTTGAGCTGACCATTCCGCTCTACCGGACCGCGGAGACCAAGAGCAAGCGGCCGTTCCAGGTCACCGACCAGAACATGACCGATAGCGTCAACCTGATGGTCGAATATGGCGGGCTCGATGCAAAGGCAAAGGAGAACCCGAAGGCCTTCTACACCAACGATTATCTGCCGAAGAGTGGCTCGTGAAACCAGCGACTGTATCGAATGAAACCGTGCAGCCCGCCGCCCATCTCCGATTGGTGAGCGACCGGGCTGCCGGCGATGCGTCGGGCATTCATCTGTCCGGCGTGTCCAAGACCTACCGGACGCGCGACGGCGATGTGCCGTCGCTGCGGCCGCTCGACTTCCACATCAACGACGGTGAGTTCTTCGTCGTGGTCGGCCCATCCGGCTGCGGCAAGTCCACGCTGCTCAAGCTGATCTCGGGCCTGCTGCCGCCGACGACGGGCGAGGTTTTGGTCGAGGGCGAGAAGGTGACGAAGCCGCACGGCAATGTCGGCATCGTCTTCCAGAACGCGCTGCTGCTGCCCTGGCGCAACATCCTCTCCAACGTGATGCTGCCGATCGACATGAAGCGGCTGCCGCGGGACGAATATCTCGCGCGCGCAAAGGCGCTGTTGAAGCTCGTTGGGCTCGAAGGGTTCGAGAAGAAGCTGCCCTGGCAGCTCTCCGGCGGCATGCAGCAGCGCGCCTCGATCTGCCGCGCGCTGGTGCACGATCCCAGGATCATGCTGATGGACGAGCCGTTCGGCGCCCTCGATGCGCTGACGCGCGAGCGCATGAATGTCGAACTGATGCGGATCCAGCGCGAGACCAGGAAAACGGTTTTGCTGATCACGCATTCGATTCCGGAGGCCGTGTTCCTCGCCGACCGCGTGCTGGTCATGACCGAACGGCCCGGCGCGATCGCAGCGATCTACGACGTGCCGCTGCCGCGCCCACGCTCGCTCGACGTGATGGCGGACCCTGTTTTCACCGAACTCGTGCAACGCATCCGCAAGCATTTCTTCTCGCAAGGGACGTTGGATTAGGGCGATGAGAGCAGCTCGAACTTTCAGAGCGTCATGGCCGGGCTTGACCTGGCCATCCACGTCTTGCCCCGCGCGACAAAGAACGTGGATGCCCGGGACAAGCCCGGGCATGACGACCTTCATAGGATCATGTCCGTGCGGCTGAAGCTGCGAGATATCGCCTTCTTCGAACGTCCCGTGCATTTCGCGCGGCCGTTCCGCTTTGGCGCGATCACGATCAACGCGACGCCCCAGCTGTTCGTGAGGGTCGAGATCGAGGTCGAAGGGAAGGGCGTCGCCGTCGGCGCGAGCGCCGAGTTGCTGGTCCCCAAATGGTTCGACAAGCGGCCGGAACTGTCGCCGGCGCAGACGGTCGACGGCTTGCGGCGCTCGCTGGAGATCGCGCGCGGGCTTTATCTCGCCCGGACCGGATTTCAGGCGGCGTTCGATCTGCATGCCTCGTGCATTGGGGCGCAGATCGCGACCTGTGCGAAGAAGAACATTCCAGCGCTTGCCGCCGCCTACGGCCCGGCGGAGATCGACAAGGCGATCCTCGATGCGCTGCTGCGTGCCACCGCGACCAATTTCTTCGACGGGATGAATGGCAACATTGCCGGCATCGATGCGAGGCTCTCGCCCGACCTGAAGGACGCCGACCTCACGACGTTTCTCGCCGGTCGCAAACCGCTACCGCGCGTTGCGATTAGGCATACTGTCGGCCTCGACGACACTGTCGAAGGTAGGGGTGGTGTCGCCGATGCACACGAGAACGCCGGCGCTGGTCACTTCAAGCTCAAATTGTCGGGCGATCCAGCGGCTGACGCGGCACGGCTGGCGCGGATATCTGGGGAGCTCGACACGCTCGGCCGCGATTACAGGGTGACGCTCGATGCCAACGAGCAATATGCCGACCTTGCCGCGCTGCATGCACTGATCGACCGGCTCGATCGCGAGCCCGCGCTGCGGTCGATGTCATCGAGACTGCTCTATATCGAACAGCCGATGCCGCGCGACATCACAAGGCGAACGCCGCTCGGATCGCTCGCCGCGCGCGGCTTCATCATCGACGAGGCCGACGACTCCTACGATGCTTTCCCGGCGGCGCGGGCACTGGGCTATCGCGGCATTTCCTCGAAGTCCTGCAAGGGCCTCTACAAGTCCATCGTCAACGCAGCGCGCGCGGCGAAATGGAGCGCGAGCGGCGAAAAATTCTTCGTCACCGGCGAGGATCTGACCTGCCAGGCAGGTCTTGCCGTGCAACATGACCTCGCGCTCGGCGCCTTCATCGGTGTCACCCATGCCGAGCGCAACGGCCATCACTATGTCGACGGCTTTGGCGAGACGCCGGTGGCTGAAGCTGCGGCCTTCGCGGCCGCGCATCCCGATCTCTATGCCGATGCCGGGCAGGGCATCCGCCTTTCCATTCACGACGGCGATCTCCTGACGGGATCGCTTCATGGAGCGGGCTTTGCGACGTCGGTCCATCCGGACTGGTCGGCGCTTCGTCCGCTCGAACAGCCAAAATCGCTACAGGAGAATCTGGCATGACCACGCAACGCCTCGGCCTCATCATGAACGGCGTCACCGGCCGCATGGGGCTCAACCAGCATCTGATCCGCTCGATCGTCGCGATCCGCGACCAGGGCGGTGTCCGCCTGAAGAACGGCGACCGCGTCATGCCCGATCCAATCCTGGTCGGCCGCAGCGCCGAGAAGATCGAGGCGCTTGCGAAGCGCTACAACGTCACGCGCTGGACCACGGACCTCGACGCCGCGCTCGCCGACAAGAACGACACCATGTTCTTCGATGCCGCGACGACGCAGGCGCGGCCCGGTCTGCTGACCCAGGCGATCAATGCCGGCAAGCACGTCTATTGCGAGAAGCCGATCGCGACCAACTTTGAAGAGGCGCTCGAAGTCGTCAAGCTCGCCAATGCCAAGGGCGTCAAGCACGGCACGGTTCAGGACAAGCTGTTTCTGCCCGGCCTGAAGAAGATCGCCTTCCTGCGCGATTCCGGTTTCTTCGGCCGCATCCTCTCGGTGCGCGGCGAGTTCGGCTATTGGGTGTTCGAGGGCGGCTGGCAGGAAGCGCAGCGGCCGTCCTGGAACTACCGCGAGGAGGACGGCGGCGGCATCATCCTCGACATGGTCTGCCACTGGCGCTACGTGCTCGACAATCTCTTCGGCAACGTCCAGAGCGTGGTCTGCATCGGCAACACCGATATCCCCGAGCGTTTTGACGAGCAGGGCAAGGCGTACAAAGCGACCGCGGATGATTCCGCCTACGCGACCTTCCAGCTCGAAGGCGGTGTCATCGCCCACATCAACATGTCCTGGGTAACGCGGGTCTATCGCGACGATCTCGTCACCTTCCAGGTCGACGGCAGCCACGGATCGGCGGTCGCGGGCCTCACCGACTGCATGATCCAAGCGCGGCAGGCTACCCCGAGGCCGGTATGGAATCCCGACGAGAAGCGGCTGTACGATTTCTACGGCGACTGGCAGAAGCTGCCGGACAACGTCACCTACGACAACGGCTTCAAGGAGCAGTGGGAGATGTTCATCCGCCACGTCTACGAGGATGCGCCCTACAAGTTCACGCTGCTCGAAGGCGCCAAGGGCGTGCAACTCGCCGAATGCGCGATGAAGAGCTGGAAGGAGCGGCGCTGGATCGACGTCGCCCCGATCAAGGCCTGAGGAAGGACAGATGAACAAGCCCGTCCAGCCAATATCGTCCTTGTCGCTGAAGCTGCCGAAGGCCGATCGTTCGGTCGAGACCTATCGGCTCGCCGCCTCGCGCACGTTCCCCGCAAAGCTCGAAGGGCCCCTGAACCGCATTGCCTTCTCGGCCGTGCACACGGTGGCCGATCCCTTCGCGGACAACGATCCCTGGCTCTCGGTGGCCGTCGACTGGGACAAGACCATCGCCTTCCGCGAGCACGTCTGGGACCTCGGGCTCGGCGTCGCCGAGGCCATGGACACCGCGCAGCGCGGCATGGGACTGGACTGGCCGACGTCGCTGGAGCTGATCACGCGTTCGGTCGGCGCAGCCAAGCGTCGCAATGCGCTGGTGTTCTCGGGCGCCGGCACCGACCATCTCGCGGTCGAGGATGCCAGGAGTCTCGACGACGTGGTCCGCGCCTATGAGGAGCAGATCTCCGCCGTCGAAAAGGTCGGAGGCCGCATCATCCTGATGGCGTCGCGCGCGCTGGCAAAGCTCGGCCGCAACGCCGACGACTACGCCAAGGTCTACGATCGCGTGCTGTCGCAGGTCCGCGAGCCCGTCATCATCCACTGGCTCGGCGACATGTTCGATCCTGCGCTGACGGGGTATTGGGGCACAAAGAATCTCGACAAGGCGATGGACACGGCCGTCGCCATCATCAACGGCAACGCCGCCAAGGTCGACGGCGTCAAGGTCTCGCTGCTCGACAAGCAGCGCGAGATCGACATGCGCCGACGCCTGGACAAGCGCATCAGGATGTATACGGGCGACGACTTCAATTATGCCGAGCTGATCGCCGGGGACGAACAGGGCTTTTCGCACGCGCTGCTCGGCATCTTCGATGCCATCGCGCCGGCAGCGTCCTACGCGCTGTCGCGGCTCGCGGCCGGCGACGAGGCCGGTTTCCATGACGTGCTGGGGCCGACGGTGCCGCTGTCGCGCCACATCTTCAAGGCGCCGACGCGCTTCTACAAGACGGGCGTCGTCTTCATGGCCTATCTCAACGGCCACCAGGATCATTTCACCATGGTCGGGGGACAGGAAAGCGCGCGCTCGATGCTGCATCTGGCCGAGCTGTTCCGCCTCGCCGACCAGGCCGGCCTGCTCGCCAACCCTGAATTGGCGACGCGGCGGATGAAGACCGTGCTGGCCTCGCATGGACTGGACGCCTGATGCGCGATTTCTCGTCCGACCACCGCTGGCTGTCGCTGAACACCGCGACCGTCCGCAAGCAGGGTGATCTCATCCAGATCGTCAATGCCTGCGCCAGCCACGGCATCCGCGCCATAGATCCCTGGCGCGACCAGGTCGCTTCAGTCGGCCTCGATCGTGCTGTGCGCGCCGTGCGCGATGCGGGCCTCGAACTATCAGGCTATTGCCGCGGCGGCATGTTCACCTCTGATACCTCGCGCCGCGGCGAGGTGCGTGACGATAACAGGCGCTGTGTTGATGAGGCCAAGGCGCTGGGTGCACCCTGCATCGTTCTCGTCGTCGGCGGCCTGCCGCAATATTCGCGGCCGGGCAGCGAACCCTCGAAGGATATCGCTGCGGCACGCGGGCAGGTCGAGGAAGCGCTCGCCGACATGCTCGACTATGCCAGGCAGGCAAAGCTGCCGCTGGCGATCGAGCCATTGCATCCGGCCTATGCCGCCGATCGCGCCTGCGTGAACACGACGAAGCAGGCGCTCGACATCTGCGATCGGCTCGACCCTGATCGTACCGGAATGCTCGGCGTCGCGCTCGACGTCTATCACATCTGGTGGGATCCCGAGCTGATGAGCCAGATTGTCCGCGCCGGCAAGGATCGCCTGCTCGCGTTCCACGTCTGCGACTGGCTGGTGCCGACCAGGGACATCCTCAACGACCGCGGCATGATGGGCGACGGCGTCATCGACATCAAATCCGCTCGTGCTGCCGTCGAGGCGCAGGGCTTTGCCGGCTATTCGGAGATCGAGATTTTCTCGAACGAGTGGTGGGCCAAGCCCATGGACGAGGTGCTGCGCACCTGCATCGAGCGTCACCGGACGGTGGTTTAGCGGTTCTTGCGCGTGCCGCGCAGATTTGTGCGGCAAGTCAGATGCTTCGGCGGATCCACTAGCCAAGTTCCGCCGCCCCACGCTCTACTGTGCATGGGGTTGTTTTCGACTTTTGACTTCAGGAGTCCTGATTGCGGTGCTCGATCTCGAGCGTCACCAGCCGCGCCAGCAGCGTCGCCGGATAGAGCTGACCGAAGATCGCCTCCATGTTGCACAGGCTGCGCGCAACGGGGTGCAGCGGCGCGACGTCGCCATAGCCGGTCGTGGTCATCGTGGCGAAGCTGAAATAGATGACGTCGCTCGCAAGCTTGGGACTGTCCGTCACCTTCATGCTCACAAACGCAACCGGATCCAGCGAGCCGATGAAGACGTAAAGGGCGGAGAAGATCACCGCGATCGTCAGATAGAGCAGCACGGCGCCGATGACGCGATGGTAGGTCACGCGGCCGGGTGCGAAGGTCTGGCGCGCCACGGCCCAGGCCATCGTCGTTCCCACGATGAACCACGAGCCGGCAAACAGATTGAGGTCGAGAATGGATGGCGATCGGATCCGCAGGATCGCGCCTGTCACGATCATCGCAAGTGCGATCAGCATCGCGACGACCGCGACCGGGCTGCCCGATATCACGAAGATGCCGCAGACCAGCAGCAGCGCCAACACGAGCTCGGACACCTGGAATGCAAACAGCCCCAGCGCCTGCAGCGGTGAGATCACGAACATCATGATCACCAGCAGCACCGTCAGCACCGTCAGGGCCGGGTCGGCCCAGCGTTTGCGCAATTGATCGATCTTCATCACGCCTCAGCCGATTGAGCAGGGGACGCTCAGGAAGCCGCGAAACCTCACGCGCCCTCCGCGCACCGGCGGGCCGCTGACGGCATAGTCAGGGAAGCGCGCCAGGAATCGCGAGATCGCAATCGCGCCTTCGAGCCGCGCCAGCGCCATGCCGGCGCATTGATGCGCACCGGTGGCAAAGGCGAGATGTCGGTTGGGCGTGCGCGCGACGTCGAAGCGCTCGGGATCGGGAAACTGCGCGGGGTCGCGGTTGGCAGCGCCGATGCACAGCGTCACCGACGTGCCCGCTTCGAGCATCACGCCGCCGAGCTCGACCGGCTCGGTCGTCATGCGGTTGCCGAGCTGGTTCGAGCTTTCGTAGCGAAGGATCTCCTCCACTGCGGTCTTGATCAGATCAGGGTTGTCGATCAGCCGCAGCTTCTGCTCCGGATTCCGATCGAGCGCCACGAGACCGTTGCCGATCAGATTTGTCGTCGTCTCGTGCCCGGCATTGAGCAGGAAGATGCAGTTGTGCAGCAGCTCCTTCTCGGTCAGCCGCTCGCCGTTCTCTTCGCCCTGGATCAGGCGGGTCAGCACGTCACGATCGGGATTGCCCGGCTTCTGCCGCCGGCGCGCGACCAGCGTTTCGAGATAGGCCAGGAAATCCGTCACCGCCTTGTTGCCGCGCGCGGCCGCCTCGGGCGACACGACCGGCTCGAGCGCGCCAAGGATCGCCAGCGACCAGTCGCGCAGCGGCGTGCGCTCCTCGTGCGGCACGTCGAGCAGATTGCCGATCACCTCGATGGGGATCGAGGCGGCGAAATCCTCGATCAGCTCGCAATGCCCCTTGGCGGCGATGGCGTCGAGCAGACCGTCGACCAGCTTGACGATGTCGCCCTCCATGCCGGCGATCGCGCGCGGCGACAGCGCGCCCATGATCAGGCGCCGCACCCGAGTGTGCGCCGGCGGATCATTGAAGACGAGGCTGGTTGTGTGATGCTCGTAGAGCGGCGTGTCGCCGTATTTCGGCGCGAACTCGCGCTTCTTGTCGGAGCTGAACGACTTCGTGTTCTTGTAGGTGGCGACGAGGTCGTCGTAGCGCGTCAGGAATACGGTGCCACTCGCGAGCCGCTTGACCGGCTCGTTCTCCCGCAGTGCACGATAAGTCGGGTAGGGATCGTCGTAGAATTCGCTCGTCAGCTTCGCCAGATCGAAGCTGGCCGCCAATTCTTTCGCACTTGCGTTCATCCGCCATACTCGCCGGTTAAGCCCGATATGCCGTTTTCGCTCTTTCGAGCGTTGCACGTCACCGTCTACAGTCATGCCGTGATTTGCAAGCCGACCGGACAGGAAAATGCACGCCCGCGCTGACGCTGCCGACACGGCCCCGAGCTGGCCCGACGATATTTTCGCGACCTTGCAACGCTTCGACGTCCGGCAGGTAGCTTACGTGCCCGATGCCGGCCATTCGAAGCTGATCCAGCGCGTGCTGGGCTCCTCCACCATGCGCGGCATTCCGCTGACGACGGAGGAGGAGGGCGTGGCGCTGCTCGCCGGCGCCTGGACCGGCGGCCAGCGCGGCGTGCTTCTGATGCAGTCGAGCGGCGTCGGCAATTGCATCAACATGCTGTCGCTGATCCCGATCCTGCGCTTTCCGTTCCTCACGCTCGTGACCATGCGCGGCGAATGGGGCGAGTTCAATCCGTGGCAGGTGCCGATGGGCTCGACCGCGCAGGGCGTGCTCGAGCTCTCCGGCATCAAGGTGCTGCGCGCCTCGAACGCGGCGGAGGTGCCGGCTGTGCTCGAAGCCGCCACGGCGCAGGCCTACAACGCGCTCACGCCCACCGCCGTCCTGCTGTCGCAGCGCCTGATCGGCGCCAAGGTTTTCACCAAATGAGCAAGGCCAATCTCCTCGACCGCCGCCAGGTGGTCTCCGCGCTGCTTGCGGACCGCAAGGACGTCGTCGCGATCGGTGGCCTCGGTGCCTCGACCAACGACATCACTGCCGCCGGCGATCATGCCCGCAACTTTTACCTCTGGGGCGGGATGGGCGGGGCTGCGATGATCGGCCTGGGCCTGGCGCTGGCGCAGCCCAAACTCCCGGTGCTGGTCATCACCGGCGATGGCGAGATGCTGATGGGCATGGGCAGCCTTGCCACCATCGGCTTGCAGAAGCCATCCAACCTCTCGATCGCAGTGCTCGACAACGAGGCCTATGGCGAAACCGGCGGTCAGACCAGCCACACCTCGGCTGCTGCCGACCTCGTCGGCGTTGCCAGAGCCTGCGGCATCGCCGACAGCCGGGCGATCTCGACCATGGGCGAGGTGGAAGCCTTTGCCAAAGCCGTCCACGACCTCTCGGCGGGGCCCCGGTTTGCCAATGTGAAGATCGACAGCGCCAGCGTCGACCGGATCCTGCCGAGCCGGGATGGAACCTACATCGTCAACCGGATCCGCGGCGACCTCGGCTTCCAGCCAATCTGACGCCCACCCCGATCTGCCTCCCTGCGGGCGGCGTTCGCCCGTGCCGCGGTAACCTGTGACCAATTTCCAACGGTTTCTCACGCACTTAGGTTGCGATGCAGCATTCTGCTTGACTTTGGCGTGGGTGAGTGCTTACTCACTAACATGAGTTCATTGCGTATGACGAGCGACCTGAGGCGTCAATTGATCCTCGGAGCCGCGAAACGCTGCTTTGCCCGACACGGCTATAACGGCACCACGACCAAAAGCGTGGCGGCCGCCGCTGCCATTTCCGAGGCGCTGCTGTTCAAGCATTTCCCGTCCAAGGCGGCGCTCTATGCCGAAATCCTCAGCGACGAGTGCGAGGCGGACCCTGCGCTGACCGAACTGCTCGAGCGCGAGCCGTCGACGGCCACCCTGGTCGAACTGATCCGTGGCATGGTCCAGCATTTCCTGCTGATCGCCGACGGCCCCGACCAGGAAGAGGCCCAGCGCCTGCGACTGATGGCCACTAGTCATCTGGATGATGGCGAATTCGCTCGTTTGCTATATGCCAAGATCGAGACGCTGATCGGAGCGGTCTTCGTCGCCTCGCTCGAACGCGCGGTCGCCGCCGGCGATGCGCGGGCCTGTGGCAGTGAACCGCTCAACCTGTTCTGGTTTGCGCATCATACGGTGATCACCGCCGCGCTGACCAGGCTACCCTCCGTGCCCTGTCTTGCCTATGGCAGGGCGAACGATCTGGAGCGGCAGCTTTGTGAGTTTCTCCTGAGGGGTATCGGACTTAACGACGCCGCAATTGCTTCGCATTTGGGCCGCGATCAGGCCGCGGATGCGGGCAAGACGGCGATTGCAGAAAGCGCATGACAATGAACATCGTAGCCGAACACAAGATTTCGGGCGAACCGATCGACAGCAAGGCCCCCAAGCGTCCGGTCCGCCCGGTGCTCTGGTTCATCATCGTCGGCACGCTCCTGGCCGCGTTGGTCGGTGGCCTCGTCTGGTTCAACTATTTCCGTGGCCAGATGATCAAGCAGTTCTTCGCCAACAACAAGCCGCCGCCGACCCTGGTCAGTGCGGCCGAGGCGAAATCCGAGGTGGTGCCGAACCTGCTGACCGCGGTCGGTGGCCTCGCCGCCGTGCACCAGGTCGACGTCACCGCCGACGTCAACGGCCGCGTCACCGAGATCAAGTTCGAGCCCGGCACCCATGTCGAAGCCGGCACGCCGCTGGTGCAGCTGTTCGACGCGCCGGATCAGGGCGATCTCGCCAACTACAAGGCACAGGCAACAGTCGCGCAGCTGTCGCTGGATCGCGCCAAGCAACTGGCCTCGCGCCAGTTCGGTCCGCAGGCGACCGTCGATTCCGCGCAGGCCGCCTACGACCAGGCGCTGGCCGGCATCGCCAAGACCGAAGCGCTGATTTCGCAGAAGCTCGTCCGCGCGCCGTTCTCCGGCGACCTCGGCGTCCGCAAGGTCGAGGTTGGCCAGTATCTGACGGCCGGCACGGCGATCGTCTCGCTGACCGATCTGTCGCAGCTATGGGCGAACTTCACGGTGACGGAGAAGGATTCGGCCAGCCTCAAGGTCGGCCAGTCGGTCCGGCTGAAGGTCGACGCCTATCCGGGCCGTACCTTCGACGGCAAGATCACCACGATCGAGCCGCAGATCGCCGCCGACACGCGCAACATTCGCGTGCAGGCAACGATTGCCAACCCCGAGAAGATCCTGAAGCCGGGCATGTTCGTGACCACCACGGTGGTGCTGCCGGACAAGCCGGCTGTGATCACCGTTCCGGAGACGGCCGTCGACTACACGCTGTACGGCGACTCCGTGTTCGTGATCACCGAGAAGCAGGGAGAGGACGGCAAGACCAGCCTGAACGCGGTGCGCACGTTCGTGCAGACCGGCAACCGGGTCAATGGCCGCGTCGAGATCATCAAGGGCTTGAAGGTGGGCGACAAGGTCGTCGCCGTCGGCCAGCTCAAGCTGCAGTCGGGCGCTGCTGTCGCGATCTCGACCGACCCCGCTCCGCAGATCCCTGCGCAGCCGCCGCGCTACTGACAAGACACTCACGTGATCCGGCTTGGCCGGGTCACGTTTCTTGAGACAAAGAAATCGAGATCGCCGCGATGGCCTTTACTGATATTTTCATCAAGCGCCCGGTTTTGTCGGTCGTTGTCAGCCTGCTGATCCTGCTGATCGGCCTGCGCGCGGCGATGGTGCTGCCGATCCGGCAATATCCGAAGCTGTCGAACACGGTCATCAACATCACGACCGTCTATCCCGGCGCATCGGCGGACCTGATCCAGGGCTTCATCACGACGCCGATCGAGCAGGCGGTCGCTTCCGCCGAGGGTGTGGACTACATCACCTCGTCTTCGGTGCTCGGCACCTCGACGATTCAGGTCTACATCAAGCTGAACTTCGACCCGAACCAGGCGCTCACCGAGGTGCTGGCCAAGACGAACTCGGTCAAATACCTGATCCCGAAGGAGTCCAACGACCCGATCGTCACCAAGACCACGGGACAGACCACGGCCGTGATGTATCTCGGCTTCTCGTCCGAGGAGCTGTCGGGCTCGGCGATCTCGGACTATCTGACGCGCGTGGTGCAGCCGGTGTTGTCGACCGTCGACGGCGTCGCGTCGGCCGACATCCTGGGCGGCCAGACCTTCGCGATGCGGCTGTGGCTTGATCCGGTGAAGATGGCCGGCCGCAACGTCTCGCCGGCCGACGTCGCCGCCGCGATCCAGGCCAATAACTTCCAGTCTGCGGCAGGCCAGACCAAGGGCTATCTCATCGTCTCGAACGTTTCGACGAATACGGGCCTGACCGACGTCAACCAGTTCAAGAAGATGATCGTCAAGGCCAAGGACGGCGGCTTCGTGCGCATGGAGGACATCGCCACCGTCGAGCTTGCCGCGCAGAGCACGGATGCGAGCGTGGCCTTCAACGGCGAGCACGCGATCTTCATCGGTGTGCAGGCAACGCCGCAGGGCAACCCACTGACGCTGGTCAAGGGCGTGCGCGCGCTGTTCCCCGAGCTCGAGCGCAATCTGCCGCCGTCGATGAAGATGAAGGTCGCTTACGATTCGACCAAGTTCATCCAATCCTCGATCGACGAGGTGGAGAAGACGCTGGGCGAAGCGGTGCTCATCGTGATCGTGGTGATCTTCCTGTTCCTGGCCTCGCTTCGTTCGGTCGTCATTCCTGTCGTCACCATTCCGCTGTCGATGATCGGCGTCTGTACCCTGATGCTGGCGTTGGGCTTCAGCTTCAACTTGCTGACCCTGCTCGCGATGGTGCTCGCCATCGGCCTCGTGGTCGACGACGCCATCGTGGTGGTGGAGAACATCCACCGCCATCTGGAGGAGGGGAAGACACCGGTCCAGGCGTCGCTGCAAGGCGCGCGCGAGATCGTCGGTCCGGTCGTGTCGATGACCATCACGCTCGCGGCGGTGTATGCCCCGATCGGCTTCCTCGGCGGCCTTACCGGCTCGCTGTTCCGCGAATTTGCCTTCACGCTCGCGGGCTCGGTGATCGTGTCGGGCGTGATCGCGCTGACGCTGTCGCCGATGATGTGCTCGGTGCTCCTCAAGAACACCGAGGAGGGCCGCTTCGCCAAGCTCGTCAACAGGGTGTTCGGCGCGCTGACGCGCTGGTACGGCCGCAGGCTCGACCGCTCGCTCGACTACAAGGCCATCACCGGCCTGTTCGCCGTGACGATCCTCGGACTGGTCGGCTTCCTCTATATGCACACGTCGAAAGAGCTGGCACCGGAGGAAGACCAGGGCATCGTGTTCGCGGTGACCAAGGCGCCGAAATACGCCAACATCGACTATGTCGATTTCTACGGCGACAAGCTCGACAAGAAATTCCAGAAATTCCCCGAGACTGATCTGCGTTTCGTGCTGAACGGCATCAACGGTCCCCAGGGCGGCATCGCCGGCATGCTGCTCAAGCCGTGGGACGAGCGCAAGCGCTCGTCGATCGCGCTGAAGCCGCTGGTCCAGGCCGAGCTTTCCAAGATCGAGGGCGTGCAGGCGTTCGCATTCAACCTGCCGCCGCTGCCGGGCGGACCGGGCGGTCTGCCGGTGCAGATGGTCATCAGCTCCACCGCGGGCTTTCAGACCGTCTATGAGCAGATGGAGAAGCTGAAGGACGCCGCGCGCAAGAGCGGCATGTTCATCGTCTCCGACAGCGACCTCGCCTATAACCAGCCGAACGTCGAGGTCACGATCGACCGCACCAAGGCGCAGGATCTCGGCGTCAACATGCAGAACCTCGGCTCCACGCTCGCGGTCCTGCTCGGCGGCAACTACATCAACCGCTTCAATCTCCAGGGCCGTTCGTACCAGGTGATTCCGCAGGTGCCGCGCGGCGAGCGCCTCTCGCCGGAATCGCTCGGCGGCTATTACGTGACGACCAACACCGGACAGCAGCTCCCGCTGTCGACCGTGGTCTCGATCAAGACCAAGACCGATCCGAACTCGCTGACGCACTACAATCAGCTCAACTCGGCGACTTTCTCGGCCGTGCCGATGCCCGGCGTGACCGTCGGCGCCGCGGTCGACTTCCTCGAGGGCGAGGCCAAGAAGCTGCCGCAGGGCTTCAGCCACGACTATCTCGCGGATTCCAGGCAGTACGTGCAGGAAGGCAACCAGCTCGCGATCACCTTCGGGTTCGCGCTGATCATCATCTTCCTGGTGCTGGCCGCGCAGTTCGAAAGCTTGCGTGATCCGTTCGTGATCATGATCTCGGTGCCGATGGCGATCGTCGGCGCGTTGATCCCGCTGTTCTTCGGCGTGGCGACCATGAACATCTACACCCAGGTCGGTCTGCTCACCCTGGTCGGCCTCATCACCAAGCACGGCATCCTCATGGTGGAGTTCGCCAACGAGCTCCAGGTCAACGAACGGCTCGACCGCCGCTCGGCCATCGAGATGTCGGCCCGCATCCGTCTGCGGCCGATCCTGATGACGACGGCTGCGATGGTCACCGGCCTGATCCCGCTGCTGACGGCAACCGGCGCCGGTGCGGCCAGCCGCTTCTCGATCGGCCTCGTGGTCGTCGCCGGCATGTCGATCGGCACGCTGTTCACCCTGTTCGTGCTGCCGGCGGTTTACGTCGTGCTGGCGACCGACCATCGCGCAGCCGCCGATTCAGAGCGGAACAAGCAGGTGAACGAGATCGACCTCGACGCCAAGGCGCTGCGGACGACCTGACGCGAGAGCGCAATTTGCGTGCGAAGCGGCAACAGCCATCGCTGTTGCCGCTTTTTTTTGTCGTGCATTATCCCGTATTGTGACGACTGAAGCGTCGATGCGCTTGGACGGGTCGTTGGATGAAGAGACGTGAATTTCTTGCGGTGCTTGGCGGGGCGGCGCTGTCGCGGCCGGGCATGGCGACGGCCGATACACCCGGTCGCCTCTATCGGGTCGGCACGGTAACGCCGATCGCGCCCGTCACTGCGGAGAGCCGGGGCGGCAAGATTTTGATCAAGGTGCTTGAAGAGCGCGGTTTCAGGCTCGGCCAGAACCTGGCCTTCGAAGCGCGGGGCGCGCTCGGCGACGTCACCATGCTGCCCGCTCTGATCGCAGAGCTGAAGGCAAAGAGCGTCGATGTCATCGTGATCATCGGCTACCCGACGGCGATGGCCGCCAAGGCGGCCGGCATCGCCACTGTCGCGGCCAGCGGCGTCGGTGATCCCGTCGAAACCAGGCTGATCGAGAGCCTGGCGCATCCGGGTGGCAAGATCACGGGAATTTCTGACGTCGCAGCGACGCTCAGCGCCAAGCGGCTGTCGCTGCTCAAGGAGGTATCGCCGAAGCTGACCAAGGTCGCGATGCTCTGGAACAAGGACGACCTTGGCATGACCATGCGCTATCAAGCGTCCGCGAAGGCGGCCCAGGCGCTTGGACTGACCGTGCAGGCGCTCGGCGTGCGCGAGCCCGACGATTTCGACGAAGCCTTCTCAGTGATGAGCGGCGATTTGCCCGACGGCATTCTGATGGTGGCGGACGCGTTGACCATTCTCAACCGCGAGCGCGTGTTCGAGTTTGCCGCTGTCCGAAGGTTGCCGGCGATCTATGAATTCGACGAATTCGCCCGCGATGGCGGCCTGATGTCCTACGGCGCGGATTCCGCGGAATCCTTCGAGCGGGCGGCCGCGCTGGTCGCCCGCATCTTCAATGGCGCCAATCCCGGCGACCTGCCGTTCGAGCTGCCGACCCGTTATCCTCTGGTGATCAATCTCAAGACGGCCAAGGCGACAGGGCTTGAAATTCCGCCGACATTGCTGGCACTTGCCGACGAGGTCATTGAATAGCCTTGTGCGCTGCAACGAGAGACAAGGTCAGGCCTTCTTGCTAGGCTTGGGGGAATGAGCATTTCCGTCCATCCCGACACCCCGCAAACCGGGCCGCTGCCGCGCGCGGCGGAAGGCAGCGTCGCGTCGGGCGAGGCGGAACCGGGGATCAGGACCCGGCTGTTCACCAAATATGTCGCGCTGTTCGTGGCGGTGGTGGCCGTCGCCCTGCTGGCCAACGGGCTGTTCGAGGTCTTGTTCTACTATCGGGAGCACAAGGCCGCGCTGATCCGGGTCCAGCACGAGCAGGCCGAGGCGGCTGCCGCCAAGATCAGCCAGTTCATCAAGGAAATCGAGAGCCAGCTCGGCTGGACCACGCAACTGCCGTGGTCGGCAGGCTCGATCGAGCCGCGCCGGTTCGACGCGTTGCGGCTGCTGCGTCAGGTGCCCGCCATCACCGAGCTCGCCCAGGTGGATTCGACCGGCAGGGAGCGCCTGCGCGTCTCGCGTCTGGCGATGGACGTGATCGACAGCGGCATCGACCTCTCGGACGATCCCAAATTCACCCAGGCCGTCGCCCACAAGGTCTTTTATGGCCCGGTCTATTTCCGCAGGGATTCCGAGCCTTACATGACGCTGGCGCAGGCCGGTGCGCGCAAGGATGCCGGCGTCAGCATCGCGGAAGTCAATCTCAAGCTGATCTGGGACATCGTGTCCCAGATCAAGGTCGGCGAGCACGGCCATGCCTTCGTCGTCGGTCCCGAGGGGCGCCTGATCGCGCATCCCGATATCAGCCTGGTCTTGCGCAATACCGACCTGTCGGGGCTGGCGCAGGTGCACGCGGCGCTCGCCGGCGGCGGTGCCATGCCTGATGCCTTGCAGGAGGCGACCAACATCCAGGGGCAGAAGGTTCTGACGGCATCCGCGCCGATCAGCCCGCTGGGCTGGACCATGTTCGTCGAGCTGCCGGTCGAGGAGGCCTATGCTGCGCTCTACGCCTCGCTGGAGCGCCTTGCGATCGTGCTGCTCGCGGCCTCGGTCTTCGCCGTACTCGCCGGGATATTCCTGGCACGCCGCATGGTCGGCCCGATCCAGGCGCTACGCATCGGCGCCGAGCGCATCGGCGGTGGTGATTTCGCCCAGCGGATCTCGATCAAGACCGGCGACGAGCTCGAGGGCCTCGCGGACCAGTTCAATCACATGGGCGAGCGCCTGCAGGAATCCTATGCCGACCTCGAAAGCAAGGTCGAGCAGCGCACCGCCGAATTGCGAGAATCACTGCAACAGCAAACGGCAACCGCCGATGTGCTGAAGGTGATCAGCCGCTCGACGTTCGATCTGCAGACCGTGCTCGACACGCTGGTCGGATCGGCGGCCCGATTGTGCGACGCGGATGAAGGAACGATCTTCCGCCCCCGCGATGGCGCCTTCTATCTGGCCGCGAGCTGCGGCCTCGATGCGGAACAGGAGAACAAGCTCCAGACGTTCGCTTCCGTGCCGGAGCGGGGAAGCGTCGTTGGACGCACCTTGCTCGATTGCAGGACAGTTCACGTTCCGGACGTGCAGGCTGATCCGGACTATGCACCTTCGTCTGCGCGAAGACGCTCCAACGTGCGTACGATGCTGGGTGTCCCTCTGCTTCGAGAGGGAACACCCATCGGGGTGTTCGTCTTGACCCGGCATGTCGTGCGCCCCTTCAGCGAGAAGCAGATCGAACTCGCCACGACATTCGCAGATCAGGCCCTCATTGCGATTGAGAATGTCCGCTTGTTCGAGCAGGTCCAGGAGCGCACCAGGGAGCTGTCGCAATCCCTCGACGATCTACGTGCTGCCCAGGGTCGCCTGATCCAGACCGAGAAGCTGGCGTCGCTCGGCCAGCTCACGGCGGGTATCGCTCACGAGATCAAGAACCCGCTCAATTTCGTCAATAACTTCTCCTCGATCTCGACCGAGCTGATCGACGAACTCAACGAGATCTTGCAGACTGCCTCTCTCGACGACAAGACGAAGAACGAGGTGGACGAGCTGACCGCGATGCTGCGGGGCAATCTCGAGAAAGTGGTGCAGCATGGCAAGCGAGCCGATTCCATCGTCAGGAACATGCTGTTGCATTCGCGCGAAGGTTCCGGCGAGCATCGCCCCGCCGACATCAACGGGATCGTGGAGGAGAGCCTCAATCTGGCCTATCACGGTGCGCGTGCCGAGAAGCCCAACTTCAACGTCACGCTCAATCGCGACTTCGATCCGGCGGCCGGGATGGTCGATGTTTACCCGCAGGAAATCACCCGTGTCTTCCTCAATCTGATCTCGAACGGCTTCTATGCGGCGACCAAGCACAAGGAGAGCGCCGCCGAGGGCTTCGAGCCGACCTTGAGTGCAGCGACGAAAGATCTTGGCAATAGGGTGGAGATCCGGATCCGCGACAACGGCACGGGTATTCCGCAGGAAGTGAAGGAGAAGATGTTCAATCCCTTCTTCACCACCAAGCCGGCCGGCGAGGGCACCGGGCTTGGTCTGTCCATGAGCCATGACATCGTCGTGAAACAGCACGGCGGCTTGATCGATGTGAACACCACGTCCGGTCTTTTCACCGAATTCATCATCATCTTGCCGCGCGTGATGGCGGCAGACAGTACGTCCGGAGGCAAGATTTGAACGTTTACATTCTGGTCGTCGATGACGAGCCTGACGTCGAGGCGCTGTTCCGGCAGCACTTCCGGCGCGATTTGCGCGCAGGCCGCTTCCATATGGAGTTCGCGCTCTCGGCACCCGACGCGATCAAGCGCGCGGCGGAGGTGCGAGATCCCTCGCTGATCCTGATCCTGTCGGATATCAACATGCCCGGTATGAGTGGGCTCGACATGCTGCCGAAGGTGCGTGCCGACCATCCGCATGTCCCCGTCATCATGATCACGGCCTATGGCGACGTCGAGACGCGCCGGAAGGCGATCGAAGGTGGCGCCACGGGGCTCCTCACCAAGCCGATCGACTTTGCGCTGTTGCGCCACGAGATCGATACCAGGCTCGAGCAAGCGGCATGATTCCGACCATCCTCTTCGTCGACGACGAGCCGGATCTGGAAGCGCTGATCCTGCAAAAATTCCGCAGGCAGATCCGCGACGGGCTCGTTGCCATCATGTTCGCACGGGACGGCCTCGAGGCGCTGGAGTCGCTCGAGCAGAATCCGCATGTCGACATGGTGGTCTCGGACATCAACATGCCGCGAATGGACGGGCTGTCGCTATTGCAAAAGCTGCAGGAAGCCGAGGACAAGAAGTCGACCATCATCGTCTCGGCGTATGGCGACATGAGCAACATCCGGACCGCCATGAACCGCGGGGCGTTCGATTTTCTGACCAAACCGATCGACTTCGCCGATCTCGAAACCACGATCGAGAAGACCCTTCGGCACATCGAGATGCTGCGTGAGGTGCGGCGCCGCCAGGCGGAGGCCGAACGTGCCCACGCCGCGCTGTCGCGGCATTTCTCGCCCGAGCTCGCCAAGCGTCTGGCGGAAGGCGGCGGCGGTGAGGGGATCGAGGTCCAGTGGCGCGATGTCGCCGTCATCTTCACTGATATCACCGGCTTCACCTCACTGGTCGAAAGCGCGCCTCCCGAGACGCTGGGCGCGCTCCTCAATGAATATGTCGGCGGAATGACCGAGGTCGTCTTCGCGCATGACGGGACCGTTGCCAAGATCATCGGTGATGCGATCCAGGTGCTGTTCAACGCGCCCGGCGATCAGCTGGACTATGCGACGCGTGCGGTCGCTTGCGCCCATGACATGGACGCGTGGGCGCAGGATTTTTGCGCGCGCCAGAAGGCTAAAGGCGTGAAGTTCGGCACCACGCGCATAGGCATTCACGCCGGCTCCGCACTCGTCGGCAATTTCGGCGGCAACCGTTTTTTCGACTACACCGCCTATGGCGATACGATCAACATCGCGGCGCGGCTGGAGGCCGCGAACAAGCAGCTGGGGACCCGCATCTGCGTCAGCTCCAGTGTCGCCGAGGCCGCGGCGAATTTTCAGGGACGTCCCGTGGGCGATCTGATGCTGCGCGGTCGCAGCGAGCCGCTGCGCGCATTCGAGCCACTGCCGCAGGACAAATTTGATGCACCAGCAACAGCACAATATGCCGAGGCGTTTGCCAAGGTGGAGGCCGACGACGCCGCGGCGATGCCGGCCTTTGCCGCGCTGGTCGGGATGCATGCCGACGATCCGCTGGCCGGCTTTCACTTGAGGCGCCTGCTCAACGGCGCCAAGGGCATTCGCATCCAACTGGATTAAGGGCTCGACATGACGCGCGAATTTTCTGCCGGAAATTACCGGTTCATTCCCTCCGTATTCCAGTATTCGGCTGGTGCTGCTGCCGACGACGGCTATGAGATCGAGCGCGTCAGGTTCGATCGCCTCGTGCCGCTGGCGGAAGGGTTCGGACTGGCGGCAAAGTACATCCAGGCGCAAGAGCGTCCGTTGACGGCCTTCTGCGCCTGCGAGCTGCGCTCGCCGGCCGCGTTCAGCGAAGAGGGCTTTCGCGCGTTCAACCTGCATTACGTCAAGACGCTGTCCGAATGGGGCATCTTCGACGGAACGACCAATCCGGTCGCCCGGAGCAATGTCTGTCCGGAGATCGATCCGCCGTCGGAGCCGTCATTCTACGCGTTCTCATTCACGCGGCCGACGACATCGAAGGCCCTGTCGTTCGTGATTGCCGGCGGCGCCGAGGCGCGCGAAGGCAGCAGCACCTATGTCGAGCGCACCGTGCGTTACCGCGATCTCAGCCCGGAAGGCCTGCGCGAGAAGGTAAGGTTTACCACGACGTCGCAGATGGAAAACCGGATGACCGCGTTCGGATTCGGCTGGAAGGACACGACCGGCGTGCAGGCCTATTCCGTGCACGATTTTCATCACGCGCTGGTCGATGAGCTGGTTCGGCGTGGCGCATTGCGCTCGGGGCTCACCTGGCATTTTGCGCGGCCACCGGTGGTCGATCTCGAATACGAGATGGATTGCCGCCGCGTGATGCGCGAGATCGTCATCTAACGCTGCCGCGGGTCGAGCGCATCGCGCAGGCCGTCGCCGAGCAGGTTCAGCGACAGCACCACCAGGAAGATCGCCAGCCCCGGCCAGATCGCCATCCACGGCGCCTGGGTCAGGAAGCGTTGCGCCGCGTTGAGCATGCTGCCCCATGACGGCGACGGCGGTTGCTGGCCGAGGCCGAGGAACGACAGCGCTGCCTCGGCGATGATGGCCGCGGCGATCGACAGAGTCGCCTGCACCAGCAGGGCAGGCAGGATGTTCGGCAGGATGTGCGAAACCGCGATCCGCCAGGGCGGATTGCCGAGTGCGCGCGCCGCCTCGACATAGTCTTCGGCCTTGACGCTCAGCACTTGGCCGCGGGTGAGGCGAATGAAGACCGGTGTGGCCGAGATGCCGATCGCGATCATGGCATTGCCGAGGCTTGGACCGAGGAACGCCGCAAGTGCAATCGCCAGGATCAGGAACGGGCAGGCCAGCATCGCATCCGTGATCCGGCTGATCAGCGCGTCGACAAATCCGCCGCGATAGCCGGCGAGAAGGCCCAGCGGCACCCCGATGCCAAGCGCGATCGCAACCGAGATCAGGCCGGCGAGCAGCGAGGCTCGCGCGCCGTAAATGACGCGGCTCAGGATATCGCGGCCGAGTTCATCGGTGCCGAACCAGTGCGCGGCCGTGGGCGGCTTGCGCACCAGGCTCCAGCTCGTCGCGATGGGATCATAGGGCACGATGAGCGGCGCCAGGACTGCGACAATGATGAACATCATGAGCACGATCAGCCCAAACACCGCCGCCTTGCGCTTGAAAAGGCGGCGCCGTGCCCGGCGCGCCGGGCTGTCCAGCTCGTCGGCTTGCACAAGGGAGGCGGGCAAGGCGGCGTCGGTCATGGCATTAGCCCCGCAGCCTGGGATTCACGAGAATATAGGCGACGTCGGCAATCAGATTGAGTGTGATGTAGACCGTCGCCGTCACCAGTACGACGCCCTGCACGACGGCGTAGTCGCGGTTGAAGACGGCGTCCACGATCAGCTTGCCGAAACCGGGGATGGAGAAGATCTGTTCGGTCAGCACGGCGCCTGAGAGCAGCGTGCCAAGCTCGAGCGCACCGAGCGTGATGACGGGCGTCAGCGCATTGCGCATGGCATGTTTGAGGATCACCGAGCGTTCCGACAAGCCCTTGGCGCGCGCGGTGCGGACATAGTCGCTTTCCAGCACCTGGAGCATGGCGCTGCGCGTATGCCGCATCAGGATCGCAGCAATGGCATTGCCGAGCACGAAGGCCGGCATGATGGTGGCAGCGAGGCTCGCGCGCCAGTTCTCGGTCAGCGGCACATAGCCCGAGGCGGGCAGCCAGCCGAGCTCGATCGAGAACAGGAAAATCAGCATGATGCCGAGCCAGAAATTCGGCGTCGAGATGCCCCACAGCGCGAAGAAATTGGCGCCGTAGTCCCACGCCGTTCCCTTCTTCACGGCCGCGACGATCCCGGCGGGAATGCCGATCAGGAAGGCGATGATGATCGCCATCGCACCGAGCTGCAGCGTCACCGGCAGTTTCTGCGCGATCAGCTCGCGCACCGGCATCTTGTTGCGCAAGGACTCGCCGAAGTCACCGACGAGGACCCCCTTGATCCAGTAGGCGTACTGCACGGGGACGGGCTGATCGAGCCGGTACTGGTGCCGGATCTGCTCGATCACGGCCGGATCGCGCTCCTCGCCCGCCAACACCAGCGCGGGATCGCCCGGCAGCAATTGCTGCAGCGAGAAGATCAGCACCGACACGAAGAAAAGTGTCGGTACGATCTGAGCAAGCCGGCGGGCGAGGAAGTTCAGCATCCCCTATTCGTCACTTCAGCTTGAGGCCGACGACACGCACGAGGCCGTCGGGCATCTGCTTGTAGCCTTCGAGCTTGGTGGTGTGCGCGATGATGATACGGCGGTGATAGAGATAAAGGATCGGCTCCTCTTCCTGGACCAGTTTGGCGAGAGTTTCATAGCTGGCCTTGCGTTTGGCGGGGTCGGTCATGAGCCGCGCGTCTTCCAGTGCCTTGTCGGCCTGCGGATTGTTCCAGTCGCCGTAATTCTGAGGCGCGTTGCTGTGCAGGAAGATGAAGCTGTTGCCGTCGGGATCGACCCGGCCGCTCCAGGCGAGCATGAAGGCCTGGTAGTCGCCGGCCTCGGCCTGCTTCAGTCCAGTCGCGAATTCGGTGACGCGGATCTTCATGTCGAAGCCGGCTTCCGCTGCCATCGCCTGGATCACCTGCGCCGGTGTCTCCGTCTCCGCGCCCTTTGGCACCAGGAAATCGACGCTGACCGGCAGCTTCACACCGGCTTCCTTCAGCAGGGCCTTGGCCCTCTCGACATTGCGGGCGCGGACTGGAAGGCTCTTCTGGTAGTAGGGATGATCGGGATTGACCCATTGATTGCCGACCTGGAACTCGCCGTTGAATACGACCTGGTTGATCGCTTCGCGGTCGATGGCAAGGTCGAGCGCCTGCCGCACCTTGGCGGATTGGCTGAGCGGGCCCTTGGCCTTGTCCTTGCCGATGTTGAGCGTGATGCCTTGATAGCCGAGTTCGATGGCGGTCGCGACCTTCAGCCGCGAATCGCCACGCACCTCCTTGAGATCGGTGGCGAGCACGCGCTCGATCAGATCGAGGCCGCCCGATTTCAGATTTGCCAGCCGCACGGTGGCATCGACGATGGGCTGGAACACGATCTTGTCGATGAAGACGTTGTCCTTATTCCAGTAGTCGGCGAACTTCTCGAACACGATGCGGTCCTGCTGCACGCGCTCGACGAACTTGTAGGGGCCGGCGCAGACCGGGTGCAGGCCGAACTTGTCGCCTTCTTCCTTCGCCGCCTTCGGCGAGACCATCATGCCGGCGCGATCGGTGAGCTGGGCGAGCAGCGGCGAGAATGGCGACTTCAACACCAGCTTGATGGTGAGGGGGTCGACGACTTCGATGTGGTCGACCGAGGCGAGCTCCGGCTTGCGGAAGGAGCCAGGCAGCGTCAGGTGGCGCTCCAGCGAGAATTTTGCGGCTTCCGCATCGAACGGTTCGCCATCGTGAAATTTCACACCGGGACGCAGCTTGATGATGAGGCCTTTGCCGTCGTCGACCGTCTCGCTCGACAGCGCGAGTTGCGGCACGATGTTGAGCTTCTCGTCGATGTCGAACAGCTTGTCGCAGAAGGCGGCGAACACGATGCGGCCGACATAGGTCCGCGCCATGGTGGGATCGAGGATATCGGGATCCTCGGCAAGGCCAATGCGCAGCGTGGTCTGGGCCTGGGCGGCTCCAAGCGACAGCAGGAACGCGGCCGCCGCTGCGGCCAGGCGAAGTATCTTCATCGGACAGTCCCCATTGCTCAGGCTACGTCGTCGTAGACCTTGCACTCAGTATACCAACACCGGGCTGGCTCGCGCCTTCCGTCTTTCGGCTGAATGCCGCGACTAATTTCGCCAGTGCCGGCGAAAATCCGGCCGCCGCGGGCAGAATCGTGTCGGCCGGGGGCAGATCGTTGACGCGATGGCAGGCGGTGGCGTGGCTTGTACCGTTGTCCACCAGGGCTGGCGCCTCAGTGCGGCAGCGGTCGATCACGAAGGGGCAGCGGGTATGGAAGCGACAGCCGGCCGGCGGATTGAGTGCGCTCGGGATGTCGCCTTGCAGCACGACCTTCGCGCGCTTGGCGTGCGGCCGCGGCAAGGGGATCGCCGACAGCAACGCGCGGCTGTAGGGATGGCGGGGACGGGCGAACAACTCGTCCGCATCAGCCTCTTCGACGATCTTGCCGAGGTTCATCACCGCGACGCGGTCGGCGATGTGCTTGACCACGGCGAGGTCGTGCGAGACGAAGATATAGGCAAGGCCGAGCCGGTCCTGCAGCTCGCGCAGCAGGTTGAGGATCTGCGAGCGGATCGAGACGTCGAGCGCCGAGACGGGCTCGTCGCAGATGATCAGTTTCGGCTCGACCGCGAGCGCACGCGCGATGGCGATGCGCTGGCGCTGGCCGCCGGAGAACTCGTGCGGATAGCGCCGCGCCAGCCGCGGCTCGAGGCCGACCAGCCGCAGGATCTCAGCGACGCGCTCGCGCCGCTGCGCAGGTGGTACGAGATCGTGTAGCGAGAGCGGCTCGGTCAGGATCTGGCCCACGGTCATGCGCGGATTGAGCGAAGCGTAGGGGTCCTGGAAGATGATCTGCGCCTCGCGCCGGAATTTTCGCAGCGCATCGGCATCGAGAGAGAGGAGGTCGCGGCCGTCGAAGCGTACGCTGCCTGCATCCGGCTCGATCAGCCGCAGCACCAGGCGGCTGACCGTGGATTTGCCGCAACCGGACTCGCCGACCAACGCGAGCGTCTTGCCGGCTTCGAGCGAAAAGGACACGCCATCGACGGCTTTGACATGCGCGCGCGCCTGGCCGAACAGCGATCGCTTGGCGACGAAATGCTTGACCAGGCCTTCGACCTCGAGCAGCGCCATCACGACACCAGACGTTCGAGCGGCGCGCGGATGCAGCGCGAGGCATGGCCGGGGCTGACGTCCACCAGCGGCGGCGGCGCCTTGCTGCAGGCCTCCAGCACGAACGGACAGCGCGCGGCGAAACGGCAGCCGGCCGGTGGCTGCGCCATGTTCGGCACCATGCCTTCGATCGTCGCCAGTTGCTCGGCGCGATGGTCGAGCCGCGGGATGGAGCCGAGCAGGCCGACCGTGTAGGGATGCTGTGGCGTTGAGAACAATTCATCGACCGGCGCGCGCTCGACGATCTCGCCGGCATACATCACCGCGACCTCGTCGCAGACCTCTGCCACGACGCCGAGATCGTGGGTGATCAGAATGATGGCGGCGCCGCTTGCGGCCTTCAGCTCGCGCATCAGCTCCAGGATCTGCGCCTGCAGCGTGACGTCGAGCGCGGTGGTCGGCTCGTCCGCGATCAGGAGCTGCGGATCGCAGGCCAGCGCCATCGCGATCATCACGCGCTGGCGCATGCCGCCGGAAAGCTTGTGCGGATATTCGTCGATCCGCCGCTCGGGCGAGGGGATGTGGACGCGACGCAAGAGCTCGACTGCCCGTTCGCGCGCGGTCTTCCGTGAAACGCCACGGTGACGCAAGATGGTCTCGATGATCTGGTCGCCGATCGTAAAACTCGGATTGAGCGACGTCATCGGCTCCTGGAAGATCATCGCGAGCCGGTTGCCGCGCAGGTCGCGCAACGTCTGATCCGCGGTCTTCAGCAGGTCGAAACCGTCGAAGCGAATCGCGCCTGATATCTCCGTTGTCTGCTTCGGCAGCAGCCCCATGATCGCAAGCGAGGTCACGCTCTTGCCGCAGCCGGACTCGCCGACGAGTCCCAGCGTGGCGCCATTGGCGACACTGAGATCGACGCTGTCGACCGCGTGGGTGATGCGGCCGTCGTCGCCGTGAAAACGAATGCGCAGGTCCCTGATCTCGATGAGAGGGCTCGCGCTCATGCTTGCCTTGCCTGCGCCGCTTTGATGCTGGCGTCGATGACGCTGCGATCGGTGTTGCCGGCCGGGTTCTGCCGGGTCGGCATGGACGGGCGGAAGTGGACCCAGAGCTCGTGGCTGACGCGTTCGAGCCGATCGAGCTCGTCGAGCGGATCAGGATGGTCGTCCGCGCGGATATCCAGCGCCGGCCATTCCTCCTCGCCGTGGATCAGCAGCGCCGCCGATTGCTTGCCGCGCTTGTCGCCGCCGGCGGCTTCGCCTGCGCGCATCGCTGCAAGCAGCCGGCGCGGGAAGGGCAGGCTGTCATTGGCGATATAGGTCTTCGCGGTCTCGGCAAGGACGTCGGCGCCCGCCAGCATGTTGCCTGCGATCGAAAAGCCGCTGCCGGCAATATGTCCGCACCAGTTGATGCAATCGCGTCCGGTATGCGCGGCGATCGCGCCGCTCGCATCCATGATGTGGACCTGGCGGCTCTCGCGGCCATCATCGGCCGCGAGCAGCGTGGCGAGGATGTCATGGACGTTGAGGCCTTCCCGGAGCAGCTTGACGCCGTCGATCCCGTAATAGGGATTGACGAAAGCCTGGGTCGCAATGGCGCCGAGGCCGGCCGAAATGTAGGGCACGCGGGCGCCGACGGCGAAGAAGCGGGTCGCAACCGCGATACCGAACTGGCCGGTGGCTGGATCTCGCGCGATGATCGACCAGGTCATGTGTTGCCTTTACCGTCCCGCGGCGTAACCCTGCATGCCGCGCGGATTGGCGGCGGCGCGCCGACGCACGCCGACGCGCGAGGCCGCGGTGAGGCGGCCTTCCGACCAGTCGGGGCCGACCTCGACGATATGTCCGCGCTCGCGAAGGTTCTCGATCGTCGCCTTCGGCACGCGGTTCTCGACCACGAGCACACCGGGGCGCGCGGTGCGCGGCCAGAACGAGATCGGGAAGTGCTCGGAGTGCCAGGCCGGCGCATCGATCGCTTCCTGGAGATTGAGGTTGCAATGGACGTGGCGCAGGAAGAACTGGGTGATCCATTGGTCCTGCTGGTCGCCGCCGGGCGAGCCCCAGGCAAGATACGGCTCACCGTCGCGCAGCGCCATGGTCGGCGACAGCGTGGTGCGGGGTCGCTTGCCCGGTGCGAGCGAGCCAGGATGGTTTTCCTCCAGCCAGAACATCTGGGCGCGGCTGCCGAGGCAGAAGCCAAGCTCGGGAATGACAGGCGAGGATTGCAGCCAGCCACCCGACGGTGTCGAGGACACCATGTTGCCGGCCTTGTCGATGATGTCGAAATGCACGGTGTCGCCGCGCACCTCGCCGAAGCGTCCTACCGTCGGCTCGCCGGCGCCGAGCGCACCGACCGCCTCGCGCTGGCCCTCGGCACGGCGCAGCTTGACCACGCCGCCGAAGCCTTCGACGGTGCCGGGCACGAAATCGAGCGATGCCTTCTCGGTGACGAGCTTGCGGCGCTGGTCGTTATAGGCATCTGACAACAGTGTCGAGATCGGAATCTCGGAGAACTTCGGGTCGCCGTAGAACTTTTCGCGGTCGGCGAAGGCAAGCTTGGCGCATTCGATCTGGAGATGGATGAACTCAGGTCCGGTCGGGTCGAGGCCGTCGAGTGCAAAACCTTTCAGCAGTGCGAGCTGCTGCAGCGTTACCGGGCCCTGGCTCCAGACGCCGGCCTTGCAAACGGTGTAGCGGCCGTAATCGTAAGTCAGGGGTGCCTCGACCGTCGGCTGCCAGCGCGCCATGTCGTCAGCGGAAAGCACGCCGCGATGCGGCGAGCCGCTGACGTCCATGACTTCTTGTGTGCGGCAGAACTTGTCGATGGCTTCCGCAACGAAGCCTTGCGACCAGGCTTTGCGTGCGCGCTCGATCTCGGCGTCGCGACCACCGCCGCCGCTCTCGGCCTCGCTGAGAATGCGCGTGTAGGTCGCGGCCAGCGTCTTGTTGGTGAAGATCGTGCCGGGTTTCGGCACCTCGCCGTTCGGAAGATACACCGCGGCCGAGGTCGGCCAGTGCTTGCGGAACAATTGCTCGACGGTCTGGATCGTGGCGCAGGCGCGCTCGACCAGCGGATAGCCGTCACGGGCATAGGAGATCGCCGGCTCCAGTACGTCACGGACACGCATCGTGCCGAAGTCGCGCAGCAACATCATCCAGGATTCGAACGTGCCGGGAACGCAGGCCGCGAGCAGGCCCGTGCCAGGCACCATGTCGAGGCCCTCGCTCTTGTAATGTGCGATGGTCGCGCGCGCCGGGGCCGGGCCCTGGCCGCAGATCACTTCGGTGCGTCCGCGCTTCACGTCATGCACGATGACGGGCACATCGCCGCCGGGACCATTCAGATGCGGCTCGACAACCTGGAGCGTGAAGGCGGTGGCGACGCCGGCATCAAACGCGTTGCCACCCTTTTCCAGGATGGCCATGCCGACCGCGGTTGCGATCCAGTGCGTGGTGGCAACGACCCCGAATGTGCCCTCGATCTCGGGACGCGTCGTGAACGGATCCGGATTGACGTTGCTGGCCATGGACTACCTCATTTACGGCGCGCGCAATTGATCACATCAGGTGCTGGAATGCCAAATGCACAGGCCGCATGGCACGCGCGCGTTATGCCGGGACCGGCGCGGTGTTAACGGCATGGCAGGCGACGCCGTCGATCAGTTTTGGAGCTTCCTTGCGGCAGAGGTCGAACGCCAGCGGGCAACGCGGGTTGAAGGCGCAGCCGGGCGGCGGATTGATCGGGTTCGGGATCTCGCCCTTCACCGGAATGCGCTGGCGGCCGCTCATGGCAAGATCAGGCACGGCGCCCAGCAGCATCTTGGTGTAGGGCATGCGCGGGCTGGCAAACAATTCGCGCCCTTCCGCGATCTCGACGATGCGGCCGAGATACATTACGCCGACCCGGCTCGCCATGTGGCGGACCACGGCGAGGTTGTGGCTGATGAACATGTAGGTCAGGCCGAACTTGTCCTGGAGATCGCGCATCAGATTCAGGATTTGCGCCTGCACGGAGACGTCGAGCGCAGAGGTCGGCTCGTCGCAGACGATGAACTCGGCGTCGGAGGCGAGCGCGCGCGCGATTGCGATGCGCTGGCGCTGGCCGCCGGAAAATTCATGCGGGAACTTTAGCCGATCGTCGGGATGCAGGCCGACGAGGCTGAGCAACTCACCGACGCGGGCCTGGATGTCGCGCTCGCCCTGGATCAGGTCGAAGGCGCGGATCGGCTCGGAGATGATGGCATCGACCCGGAAGCGCGGGTTCAGGCTCGCATAGGGATCCTGGAAAATCATCTGGATACGGCGGCGCAGCTTTCGTCGCGCCTGGCCTTGCCGCGGATCGGTCATCGAGACGCCGTCGATCAGGACATCGCCGGAACTCGGCGGCAAGAGGCCGACCACCATCCGGGCCACGGTGGTCTTGCCGGAGCCGGACTCGCCGACCAGCGCAAAGGTCTCGCCCTTCTTGATGTCGAAGGTGACACCGTCGACAGCCTTGAGATATTCGAGATGGCCACCCTCGAGCACGCGGTTGAGCCAGGGCTTCGAGACATCGAAGACGCGGCGCAGATTTGTGGCCTGGACGAAGGGGACGCTCATGCCGCGGTCTCCGCCGGCGCGGTGTCATAGAGATGGCAGGCGACGGATTGCGCACCGTGGGACAGCGGTTCCGGCCGTTCAACCCGGCAGCGGTCGAACGCGGAAGCGCAGCGCGGATTGAATGAGCAGCCGGGCGGGATCGCCGACAGGCGGGGCATCGAGCCTGGAATCTGCACCAGACGCTTGTCATCGCCGGCAAGCGTCGGGATCGCACCCATCAGGCCCTTGGCATAGGGATGCAGCGGGTTCCTGACGACGTCCTGCACCGGGCCGATTTCGGCGACGCGGCCGGCATACATCACCGCGACGCGGTCTGAAGTCTCGGCGATCACGCCCATGTCGTGGGTCACCAGCATCACGGCGGTGCCGTGGTCGCGGCCGAGCCGCTTGATCAGCGAGATGATCTGCGCCTGCACGGAGACGTCGAGCGCGGTGGTTGGCTCGTCCGCGATGATCAGTTCCGGCTCGGCGCAGATCGCAAGCGCAATCACCACACGCTGGCGCATGCCGCCCGAGAATTCGTGGGGATAGCCGTCGATGCGCTTTTCCGGAGCGGGAATGCCGACTTCGGCAAGCAGGTCGATGGCGCGGCGGCGCGCGGCCTGTTCGGAGAGATTGAGATGGGTCCGGATCGTCTCGACGATCTGGTCGCCGACCTTGTACAGCGGATTGAGCGAAGTCAGCGGATCCTGGAAGATCATGCCGATGCGCTTTCCCCTGATACGGCGCATTTCCTCCGGCGGCAGATTGTCGATACGCGTGCCGGCGAGACGGATCTCACCGCCGGCGATGCGGCCGGGCGGATCGATCAGGCCGATCACCGAAAGCCCCGTGACGGACTTGCCGGCGCCGGATTCGCCGACGACGCCTAGCACTTCGCCCTTGGCGATGTCGAAGGAGACGCCATCGATGGCGCGCAACGTGCCGCGACGGGAGGCGAACTCGACCCGGAGATTGCGGACGGAGAGAACGGGTTCGGTCATGAACGCTGCATACTCATCGGAGTTTGGGGTTGAGCGCGTCGCGCAGCCAGTCGCCGAGCAGATTGATCGAAAGGATCAGCGCTGCGAGCGCAATCCCGGGGAAGGCGACGATCCACCATTCGCCTGCGAACAGATAGCCGTTGCCGATGCGGATCAACGTGCCGAGCGACGGCATGGTCTCGGGCATGCCCGAGCCGAGGAACGACAGCGTTGCCTCGGTGATGATGGCGAGTGCCAGGTTGATGGTGGCGATCACGAGGATCGGCCCGGTGGTGTTCGGCAGCACATGGCGCAGCATGATGACGGGGGCGGGTAGGCCGATCAATTGCGCGGCTGCAACATAGTCCTTGTTCTTCTCGACCAGGACCGAGCCACGCACCGTGCGCGCGTATTGCACCCAGAAGCTCAGGCCGATCGCAAAGACCAGCACCGCCAGCATGCTCATCTCGTCGAGCTTGTTGCCAAAGACCGATTTGGCGATGCCGTTGATCAGCAGTGCAATCAGGATGGCCGGAAACGAGAGCTGCACGTCGGCGATGCGCATGATCAGCCCATCGACGGCGCCGCCGAAATAGCCGGCCGTCAGCCCGAGCAGGATACCGATCGCGCCGGAGAGGACGACGCCGAGGACGCCGACGAGCAGCGAGATGCGTAGGCCGTACAGGATAGCGGACAGCACGTCGCGCCCCTGTTCGTCGGTGCCGAGCAGGAACGGGCTCTGTCCGTCTGCGGTCCAGAGCGGCGGGATGCGCGAATTCATCAACTGGAGCTGTGCCGGGTCGAACGGATTTTGCACCGACAGCACGGAGGCAAAAATCGCGATCAGAAAGAACAGCAGCGTCACACCCGCCGCGATCATGGTGATCTTGGAGCGGCGAAACGAATAAAACACGTCGCTGTCGAGCGCGCGCTTGAACCAGCCAGGTGCTGTCGCGGGACGCTTCTCGGTGGTGTGGGGAACGACGGCCTCGCTCATGTCAGTGCGCCCGGCTGACCGTCGAGCGCAGCCGCGGATCGACGATGGTGTAGAGAATATCAACCACGAGATTGATGGTGACGAAGATCAGGGACACCATCATCAAATAGGCCGCCATGATCGGGATATCGACGTTCTGAACGGCCTGAACGAACAGGAGCCCCATGCCCGGCCATTGGAACACGGTCTCGGTGATGATCGCGAAAGCAATGACCGAGCCAAATTGCAGACCGGCCACGGTGATGACGGGAACCAGCGTGTTGCGCAGGGCATGGCCGAAATGAATTGCCCGTGTGGTGAGCCCACGCGCGCGGGCGAAGCGGATGTAGTCGGTGCGCAACACCTCCAGCATCTCCGCGCGGACCAGGCGCATGATCAGCGTCATCTGGAACAGGCCAAGCGTGATCGACGGCATGATCAGCGCCTTCAGGCCGGACAGCGTCAGGAGCCCCGTCGTCCACCAGCCGATATGCACGACGTCGCCGCGGCCGAACGAGGGCAGCCAGCCGAGCGTCACCGAGAACAGGTAGATCATGAGAATGCCGATCAGGAAGGTCGGCAGCGAAATGCCGATCAGCGAGACGGCCTGGAAGATGTGCGCGAGCCAGCTGTCACGGCGCAGCGCCGAATAGACCCCCATCAGGATGCCGCTGATCATCGCGAAGATGGTGGCGCAGATCGCAAGCTCCAGCGTTGCGGGCATCCGCTCCATCAGCAGGTTCGTGACCGGCAGGCGGAATTGGTAGGACACGCCGAACTTGAATTGCGCGGCGTTGCCGACGTAGCGGCCGAATTGCACGATCACGGGATCGTCGAGCCCGAGCGATTTGCGGATCGCGGCGCGTTCGGCGCCCGAGGTATCCATCCCGACCATCTGGTTCACGGGATCGCCGGCGAAGCGAAACATCGAGAACGCGATGACGCCGACGGCGATCATGACACCGATGGCCTGGATGGCCCGGCGCAGTGTGAAAGCGAGCATCTGTTCCTTTCACATCTCTTCAGCAGCACGCATCATTGCGTTAGCCCGAAACGGCAAGTCCCGGAAGCCAGAGCTTCCGGGACTTCACAAGATGTCGACACCTATTCGTCCTGCTTGGTCGCCCAGTAGAGCAGGACCTGGTTGTCCGCGCGCTGGGTCAGCTTCACCTTCTTCGACACGCCCCAGGCGAGGGCCTGCTGATGCAGCGGGATATAGGCCCAGTCCTTCATCGAGAGCTCGAATGCCTGCTTGATCAGTTGATCACGCTTGGTCGGGTCGGGCTCCAGAAGAACCTTGTCCGCGAGTTCGTCGAACTGCTTGTTGCAATAGCCGGCGAGATTGGCTTCGCCGCGGTTGGGATCCTTGGGATCGTCCCGGCAGCCCATGATGTCGTGGAGCACGTTGTGGGAGTCGAGCGTATCCGGTGTCCAGCCCAGCAAGAACAGCGAAGTCTTGTAGCCGCCGGGCTTGAGCACCTTGGCGAAATACTGGGCCTTCGGCTGTGCCAGCAGATCCACCTTGATGTTGATGCGGGCGAGCATGCCGACGACGGCTTGACAGATCGCCGCGTCGTTGACGTAACGATCGTTCGGGCAGTCCATGGTCACCTCGAAACCGTCGGGGTAACCGGCGTCTGCCAGGAGCTTCTTGGAGGCGTCGGGATCGAACTTCGGCCGGGTGAAGTCTTTCGACAGCGGAAAGATCTCAGGTGCCACCATCAACGCGGACGGCGTGGACAGTCCGCGCATGACGCGATTCTTGATCAGGTCGACATCGATCGCCCGGTAGACCGCTTCGCGGACGCGCACGTCCTTGAACGGGTTCTTGCCCTTGACGTTGGAGTACAAGAGTTCGTCACGCGCCTGGTCCATGCCGACGAAGATGGTGCGGAGTTCAGGTCCCGTCAGCACGGTGGCGTTGGGGCTTGCTTTGACGCGCTCGATGTCCTGGACCGGAACCGGCTCGATCACGTCGACCTCGCCGGACAACAGCGCCGCAACACGCGTGGCCGGGTTGGCAATCGGCGTAAAGATGATCTCCTTCAGATTATGTTCCGGCTTGCGCCACCAATTCGGATAGGCTTTGAAGACGGTCTTCACGCCCGGCTGATGGCTCTCGATCGTGAAGGGGCCGGTGCCGTTTTCATGGAGAGAGGCGTAGCTCGGGGTCGTGGCCGCGGCCGGCGTCGGTGCCACCGCATCGTTCGCCTCTGCCCATTTCTTGTCCATGATGTACCAGGTCGCCCACAGCGCGGTCAGGATGGGATTGGGCGAGGTCAGGACGAAATCGACGGTGTAATCGTCGATCTTGACGACCTTTGCATCGGCGGGAATGCGGCTCTGAAAATTCGAACCTTTCGCTCGCACGCGGTCGGCCGAGAACACGACGTCGTCGGCGGTGAAGGGGTCGCCGTTGTGGAATTTGACGCCCTTGCGCAGGTGAAAGCGCCAGCGTGTCGGCTCCGGGGTCTCCCAGCTCTCGGCGAGCGCCGGGATGATCTTCAGGTTCTTGTCGCGGGCAACGAGGCCCTCATAGACATGACCGAGATGCGCACTGGTGGTCGACTCGTTCAGCGTATAGGGGTCGAGCGATTTCAGCTCACCCTGGTTGGCATAGCGCAGCGTCTGGCTCGACGCCGGCGACACCGCCAACGCGAGCGCACCGGCGAGCGTCGCCGCAAACAGACTTCGTCCGACTGACATTCTTGACCCTCTCCACTCGCCCGCGCCGTGATTTTTGATTGTTCGGCGGGGCTGATCGATCCATGTTGCCCAGAGTTCTCGACCCGTGCAAGCGCCATTCCAGCAAGGAACGCGCCAAGTTGCACCGCTGTGCAGCAATGCTGACCAACAATTTATGGGCGAAAGGCGTGCGGGCGACATTGGACTTTCGGCCGGTGAGGCCTCGAAATGACCGCGGAAGCGGTCGGCCGGTGCCCGTTTGCGCCGACAAGTTGATTGACCATATCCGCCGATTGCGAACGCCGGCGCCCGGCCCCCGGCTCAGGTCGCTTGCGTCGCACACCATGTCGCGGCGATACTGTGTGACGCCGCTCGAATCTCATCCGGAGGGGACATGAAAGTTAATATCGAAATCGACTGCACCCCTCTCGAGGCCCGCCAGTTCTTCGGATTGCCTGACGTGGCGCCGATGCAGACGGCGGTGATGGACAAGCTCCAGCAGCAGGTCCTGAGCAACATCGAGAAAGTCTCGCCGGAATCGTTGATCCAGAGCTGGTTCACCTTCGATCCAAAGATCGCGGAGCGGTTTCAGGACATGTTCGTGACCATGGCAGGTCTCGGCAGCCCGCGTAGCGGCGACAAGAAGAAGTAATGCCTGAAGCGCGCGACGGAGCGTCGGGCTCGGGTCGCCTTCGTCCGCCGGCCCTCGGCCTGCTGCTCGCGGAGGCGCGCGGCCTGTTCGAGCTCAACGCCAGTGTCCTGCTATCACCGCTGCTGATGCGCGCGCCCAAAGGCGACGGCCATCCGGTGCTGGCGTTGCCGGGCTTTCTCGCGAGCGATCTCTCGATGGTACCGATGCGGCGCTATCTCGGCGAGCTCGGCCATGAGGCGCATGCCTGGCGGATGGGCCGCAATCTCGGCGGCCTGGCGCGGATGAGGGAGGCCCTGCGCGCCCGTCTGGCCGAAATCCACGCCGCAAGCGGTCGCAAGGTCAGCCTGGTCGGATGGAGCCTCGGCGGTGTCTATGCCCGCGATCTCGCGCTCCAGGCGCCCGAGATGGTCCGCTATGTCATTACGCTCGGCAGCCCCTTCGCCAACGATGTACGGGCGACCAATGCGACGGCCCTCTACGAGGCGCTGTCCGGCGAGAAGGTCGAGGATTTTGCCGAAGCGCGCGAGGCGATCGCCGGCGACCTCAAGGTGCCTGCGACGTCGATCTATTCGCGCTCGGACGGCGTCGTGAACTGGCGGACCTGCCTGCTGCGCCCCAATGACCGCGCCGAGAATATCGAGGTACATTTGGCAAGCCATATCGGGCTCGGGGTGAACCCGGCTGCGCTGTGGGCCGTGGCGGATCGCCTCGCGCAACCGGAGGGGGAGTTCTGGCCATTTGACCGGGCCGGGCCGTTTGCCATTGCATATGCCCCGCCGGAGCGGGCAGTATCGGCCTGACGAGAAGCGCCAAAAGACGCCCGTCAAATACAAGCGGAGGGAACTATGGCTGACGGTAAGAAGCTGTCGTCGCTGGATGCGTCGTTTCTCTATCTGGAAACACCTGAGATGCCGATGCATGTCGGCAGCATGGCGATCTTTCGCCTGCCCGACGACTACAAGGGCGACTTCTTCGAAGACTTCAAGGCGATGATCGTCTCTCGGCTGCACATCGCGCCGATCCTGAAGGCGCGCCTGGAGAAGGCGCCGCTCGACATCGATCATCCGACCTGGGTCGAGGACGACCAGTTCGACATCGACCGTCACATCTTCCGCGCCAGCCTGCCGGCGCCGCGCGACCGCGCCACGCTCGAGCGCATCGTCGGCTGGATGCATGCCAAGCTCCTGAACCGTGCTCGCCCGCTCTGGGAATTCTACGTGTTCGAGGGCATGAAGGACAACGAGGTCGGCCTCTATTCCAAGATGCACCATGCCGCAATCGACGGCGGCGCCGGTGCGGCCCTGACCAACATGATCTACGATATCTCGCCGATCCCGCGGACGGTCGAGCCGCCGACGGGCGGGACAAAGCCCGGGCAGGAGCCGCGCGACATCGCGGCAAACCTGCTCGATTCCTATCAGCAGCTTTTCAGCCAGCCGCTCGAAGCCTCGGCGGCCGCGAAGAATCTGCAACTGCCGCGGACCGGCAAGAGCGACATCGGGTCGATCCTGTTCGACAACGCGATGTACCAGATCGAGAGCGCGGTGCGCTTTGCCGGCAACATCCCGACCATGGTCAAGAGCGTTTCCGACGTGCTCGGCAAGATCTCCGATCCGAAGTCGCGCGAGAGCCTCGCCAGCATGGTATCGCCGCCGACCATGCTCAACAAGACGATCTCGTCGGAGCGGAGCTTTGCCGGCGTGTCGATCTCGCTGTCACGATCGAAGGCGCTGGCCAAGCTGGCCGGCGGCAAGCTCAACGACGTCGTGCTGGCGCTCGCCTCCGGCGTGGTCCGGCGCTATCTCCTGCAATATGGCACACTGCCGGCGAAGTCGCTCACCGCCGCCGTGCCGATCTCGCTACGCGAGGAGGGCAACACCGAGGCCAACAACCAGGTGTTCGGCATGATCTGCTCGATTGCGACAAATATCGCGGATCCCAAGGCGCGGCTCGAGGCCATCATCGCGCAGTCGACCAAGTCCAAGGAGATGTCGCATCCGCTGCGGGCTCTGATGCCGCAGGTGTCCAACATCTCGATGCTGGGTGCCCCGATCATCGTGCAGATCCTGGCGCTGCTCTACAGCCGCTCGGACCTGTCGGATGTGCTGCCACCGGCGGCCAACATCACCGTCTCCAACGTGCCGGGACCGCGGCAGACGCTCTATGCGGCAGGCGCCGAGCTGCTGCATATCTTCCCGGTGTCGATCTCGACCCATGGGCAGGCGCTGAACATCACCGTGCAGAGCTACCGCGACCAGCTCGATTTCGGCTTCATAGTCGGCGCCAACATCATTCCGCATGTGCAAGTGATGTGCGACATGCTGCCGGAGGAGTTTGCCGCGCTCGAAGCGGCCTACGCGCCGCCCGCATCCGACATCAAGGGCGCGGCCGAATAAGAAATTTTCAGGACATTTGCAATGATCGAAATGCCGCCGCTCAAGTTCGCGCAGACGAACGGAATCCGCATGGGCTATTACGAGGCAGGCCCTGTCACCGACAAGCCGCCGGTGGTGCTGTGCCATGGCTGGCCGGAGCTCGCCTTCTCCTGGCGCCATCAGATCAAGGCTCTCAGCGAGGCCGGCATCCGCGTGATCGCGCCGGACCAGCGCGGCTATGGGGCAACCGACCGGCCTGAACCGGTCGAGGCCTATGACATGGAGCATTTGACCGGCGATCTCGTCGGGCTGCTCGATCATCTCGACATCGAGAAGGCGATCTTCGTCGGCCACGACTGGGGTGGCTTCGTGGTCTGGCAGATGCCGCTGCGGCACCCCACGCGCGTCACCGGTGTGGTCGGTGTCAACACGCCACATTGGGACCGCGCACCGATGGACCCGATCGCGCTGTTCCGCCAGCGCTTCGGCGACCAGATGTATATCGTCCAGTTCCAGGATCCCGCGCGCGAGCCGGACAGGATCTTTGGCAGCCGCGTCGAGCAGACGTTTGACGCGTTCATGCGCAAGCCGCTGCTACGGCCGGCGGAGAAATCAGGAGAGGCGCCGATCGCAGGCGTCGGCGCTTCGTCGAAGACCAATCTGGCGTTTCCGCAGATGATCGCGGCCTATGATGCCAAGGTCGATCCGCGCACGCCGATCCTGTCGCCGGACGAGAAGAAGGTCTTCGTTGACACCTTTACGACAACCGGCTTCACCGGCGGCATCAACTGGTACCGCAATTTCACCCGCAACTGGGAGCGCTCGAAGGGGCTCGACCATCACATCGGCGTGCCATCGTTGATGATCATGGCAGAGAACGACGCCGTGCTGCCGCCGTCCGCGGCCGACGGCATGGAGAGACTGGTGGCTGACCTCGAGAAATATCTGGTGAAGGACAGCGGCCATTGGACGCAGCAGGAGAAGCCGGAAGAGGTCAGCTCCATCTTGATCGAATGGCGTAGAAGACGGTTTGGTTAGCTCGTCATTGCGAGCGGGGGAAACGTAGCAATGTCATCCAAGAACCGCCTGGAGCCGATTCCGCATCCGCCGACCAAGCCGGTGGTCGGCAACATGCTGTCGCTCGACTCGGCCGCGCCCGTGCAGCACTTGACGCGGCTTGCCAAGGAGCTCGGCCCGATCTTCTGGCTCGACATGATGGGCTCGCCGATCGTCGTCGTGTCAGGCCATGATCTCGTCGACGAGCTCTCCGACGAAAAGCGCTTCGACAAGACGGTGCGCGGTGCGCTGCGGCGGGTGCGCGCGGTCGGTGGCGACGGCCTGTTCACGGCGGACACCAAGGAGCCGAACTGGAGCAAGGCGCACAACATCCTGCTGCAACCCTTCGGCAACCGCGCCATGCAGTCCTATCATCCGAGCATGGTCGACATCGCCGAGCAGCTCGTCCAGAAATGGGAGCGTCTCAACGCCGACGACGAAATCGACGTGGTCCACGACATGACGGCGCTGACGCTCGACACGATCGGGCTGTGCGGCTTCGACTACCGCTTCAATTCGTTCTACCGGCGCGACTACCATCCCTTCGTCGAGTCGCTGGTGCGCTCGCTCGAAACCATCATGATGACGCGCGGCCTGCCGTTCGAGCAGCTCTGGATGCAGAAGCGGCGAAAGACGCTGGCAGAAGACGTCGCCTTCATGAACAAGATGGTCGACGAGATCATTGCCGAGCGCCGCAAGAGCGCGGAAGGCATCGACGACAAGAAGGACATGCTCGCGGCCATGATGACCGGTGTCGACCGCTCGACCGGCGAGCAGCTTGACGACGTCAACATCCGCTACCAGATCAATACCTTCCTGATCGCGGGCCACGAGACCACCAGCGGTCTCTTGTCCTACACGCTCTATGCGCTGCTCAAGCACCCGGACGTTCTCAAGAAGGCCTATGATGAGGTCGACCGCGTCTTCGGCCCCGACGTCAACGCCAAGCCTACCTACCAGCAGGTGACCCAGCTCGCCTACATCACGCAGATTCTGAAGGAAGCGCTGCGACTGTGGCCGCCGGCGCCGGCCTACGGCATCTCGCCGCTGAACGACGAGACCATCGGCGGCGGCAAGTACAAGCTCCGCAAGGGCACCTTCACCACCATCCTGGTGACCGCGCTGCATCGTGACCCCAGCGTCTGGGGGCCCAATCCCGATGCCTTCGATCCTGAAAATTTCAGCAAGGAAGCCGAGGCCAAGCGGCCGATCAATGCCTGGAAGCCGTTCGGCAACGGCCAGCGCGCCTGCATCGGCCGTGGCTTCGCCATGCACGAGGCCGCGCTCGCGCTCGGCATGATCCTGCAGCGCTTCAAGCTGATCGACCACCAGCGCTATCAGATGCATCTGAAAGAAACGCTGACGATGAAGCCGGAAGGCTTCAAGATCAAGGTGCGTCCGCGCGCCGATCGCGAGCGCGGTGCCTATGGCGGCCCGGTCGCGGCTGCGGCGTCTGCACCAAGGGCGCCGCGCCAGCCGACCACGCGGCCCGGTCACAACACGCCGATGCTGGTCCTTTATGGCTCCAATCTTGGCACCGCCGAGGAGCTTGCAACGCGCATGGCCGATCTTGCCGAGATTAACGGCTTTGCCGTGCACCTCGGGGCGCTCGACGAGTATGTCGGGAAGCTGCCGCGGCAGGGCGGCGTGCTGATCATCTGCGCGTCGTATAACGGCGCCCCGCCCGACAATGCGACGCAATTCGTCAAATGGCTCGGCGAGGATCTGCCGAAGGATGCGTTTGCCGGTGTGCGCTACGCCGTGTTCGGTTGCGGCAACAGCGACTGGGCCGCGACATATCAATCGGTGCCGCGCTTCATCGACGAGCAATTAGCCAGGCACGGCGCGCGCGCGGTCTATCCGCGCGGCGAGGGCGATGCGCGCAGCGATCTCGACGGCCAGTTCCAGAAATGGTTCCCGGCCGCGGCCCAGGTCGCGACCAGGGAATTCGGCATCGACTGGAATTTCACCCGTACCGCGGAAGACGACCCGCTCTATGCGATCGAGCCGGTCGCGGTGACCACGGTCAACACCATCGTCGCCCAGGGTGGCGCCGTCGCGATGAAGGTGCTGGTCAATGACGAGCTCCAGAACAAGTCCGGCGCGATTCCGTCGGAGCGCTCGACGCGCCATATCGAGGTGCAACTTCCGTCCAACATCACCTATCGCGTCGGCGATCATTTGAGCGTCGTTCCGCGCAACGATCCGACGCTGGTGGATTCCGTCGCCCGTCGCTTCGGTTTCCTGCCAGCCGACCAGATCCGGCTTCAGGTCGCTGAGGGCCGGCGCGCGCAATTGCCGGTCGGCAATGCCGTATCGGTCGGACGCCTGCTCAGCGAGTTCGTCGAGTTGCAGCAGGTGGCGACGCGCAAGCAGATCCAGACCATGACCGAGCACACTCGGTGTCCCGTCACCAAGCCGAAGCTGCTCGCGTTCGTCGGCGAGGAGCCTGAAACGCTCGAACGCTATCGCGGCGAGATTCTGGCGAAGCGCAAGTCAGTGTTCGATCTGCTGCTCGAATATCCCGCTTGTGAATTGCCGTTCCACGTCTATCTGGAAATGCTCTCACTGCTGGCACCGCGCTACTACTCGATCTCGTCTTCGCCGTCGGTCGATCCAACGCTCTGTAGCGTCACGGTCGGTGTGGTCGAAGGGCCGGCAGCGTCGGGGCGCGGCACCTACAAGGGCATCTGCTCCAATTATCTCGCCAACCGCCGCGCAGGCGACACGATCTACGCGACCGTGCGCGAAACCAAGGCCGGATTCCGGCTACCCGACGATCCATCGGTGCCGATCATCATGATCGGCCCTGGCACTGGATTGGCGCCGTTCCGCGGCTTCCTCCAGGAACGCGCCGCGCGCGAGGCGAAGGGTGCCGGCCTCGGTCCCTCCATGTTGTTCTTCGGCTGCCGCCATCCCGATCAGGATTTTCTCTACGCGGATGAGTTGCAGGCACTGGCTGGCAGTGGCATCACCGAGCTCTTCACCGCATTCTCGCGCGCGGATGGACCAAAGACCTATGTCCAGCATGTCCTCGCCGCGGAGAAAGACAAGGTCTGGCCGCTGATCGAGCAGGGCGCGATCATCTATGTCTGCGGCGACGGCAGCAGGATGGAGCCCGACGTGAAGGCGGCGCTGGTTGCGATCTATCGCGAGAAGAGCGGCAGCGATGCGACTGCGGGCGCCCGCTGGATCGAGGAGATGGGCGCGAAGAATCGCTACGTGCTGGACGTCTGGGCCGGCGGGTGACCGCCAGCCCAATCGTGCTAAACGTCAAGCATGATTCCCTGGGAAAAACTCGACACCGCCAAAATCCCCGGCTCCGACGAGGAGCTCCGCCTGATGCGGCGGGGCAGGGAGTTTTCGATCAAGCTCGGCACCAACGAGCTGATGAACAACCGTCTCTCGGGCTCCGAGGCCGCACTTGCAACGCTTGCAGCGAAGCAGATCGAGAAGGTCGCAAAGCCGGCCGTTCTGATCGGCGGCCTCGGCATGGGCTTTACGCTGCGCGCGGCACTCGCTGTGCTTGGAGCCAAGGCGAAGGTCGTGGTCTGCGAGCTCGTGCCTGCGGTTGTCACCTGGGCGCGCGGGCCGATGGCGGAGGTCTTCGGCGACAGCCTCGACGATGCCAGGGTGAGCATCCGGGAGACCGATGTTGGCGAAATTATCCGGGCGAAGAGCTCGGCCTTCGACGCCATTCTGCTCGACGTCGACAACGGGCCGGAAGGCCTAACCCGCAAGGGCAACGATGCGCTCTACAGCGCCGGCGGACTGACGGCGGCGAAGGCGGCACTTCGGCCCGGAGGCGTGCTTGCGGTCTGGTCGTCCGGACCCAATCCCGCGTTTACGAAGCGCCTCGCCCGCGCCGGCTTCGACGTCAATGAAGTCGCTGTCCGCGCCACCGGCCGAGGTGGGGGCGCGCGCCACGTGATCTGGATTGCGAAGAAGGCTTAGGCCGCCCGTGCCGCGGCGCCATGGGCGTGCTTGTCGATGGCGCCGATGATCTCGGGCCAGAACCGCGCCGGCAGCGCGTGGCCCATGCCTTCGATCATCAACAGCTTTGCGCCTGGAATTGACTCTGCGGTGTCCTTGCCGCCTTCGGGGCGTACCAGTGGATCAACCGTGCCGTGAATAACCAGCGTCGGCGTCTTCACGTGATGCAGCCGCTCCTTGCGGCTGCCGGATGCCAGCACGGCGCGGAGCTGTCGCCCGACTCCCGCCGGATTGAGCCCACGGGCGAAGACGCGTTCCGCGCGGCCGGGGTCGAGCGCTTCTTCCTCCGGAAACGAGCCGCCGCGCAAGACTTTCCAAGTCTCGCCGAAGCGGACGACGTACTCTTCCTTGCTGCGCGGCGGCGGCGCCATCAGCATCGCGGCAGCCTCCCGCGTCGGCGGCGGCACGCGCGGATTGCCTGTCGTCGACATGATCGAGGTCAGCGAGCGCACGCGCTGCGGAAATGACAGTGTGACTTCCTGTGCGATCATGCCGCCCATCGAGGCCCCGACCAGGTGCGCCGACTTGATGCCGAGCGCATCCATCAGGCCGACGGTGTCCTTTGCCATGTCGATCAGTTTGTACGTCGCGGCGACTGGAATCCTGAGGAAGCGCAGCTTCAGCAGCTCGAGCGGCGTCAGGCGCTTGCCGCCGGTAAGATGGCTCGACTTGCCGATGTCGCGATTGTCGAACCGGATCACGCGAAAGCCATGTGCGGCGAGCTGCTCGCAGAAGGCATCGTCCCAGTGGATCATCTGCGCCCCGAGCCCCATGATCAGCAGCAGCGGCTCCGCATTGTCGTTGCCGAAAATCTCGTAGCAGATGTCGATGCCGTTGGCGCGGACGGTCTGCGGCGGTTGATGGGTGGAGGCGTTCACCGGTGTGTTCCCTTGGCTTCCAGGCAGGAAATGTATCGCACGGTTTGCGGTCGCAAAGAAGCCGTGCGTGCGACATCGCCCTGTCGCTTAGCCGTTGACCGGCCCGTCGCAACGGTGTCGTATGGCGACAAAAGAAGGGCGCAAGAAGCCTTCGTGACCTGGAGGACGCCGATGACCGACAAGATCACCGACCCTGTCGCCCTGTGGCAGAAGATGGTTGGCGAGATGGAGAAGGGCTTCAACTCGTTCGCCACCAAGGCGATGGAGACGCCCGAATTCTCGCAGGCCATGAACCGGGCCGGCGGCGCTGCTGCAGGTGCTCAGAAGCAGTTCGGCGATCTCATGGAGAAATATCTTCTCTCGATGAACCTGCCGAGCCGCGAACAGATGACCGGCATCGCCGAGCGTCTGCAATCCATCGAGGGTCAGATCGGCGAGATCAGGTCGATGCTGAACCAGATGTCTGCGGCATCAGGCGGATCGCCGATCGATGCCGCACCGCGGCCGCCGCGCACAAAACGTCCGCCATCCGAAGGTGGAGCGCCAAAATGAACGCGCCGACGGGACTTGATTTCGCCGCGATCCCGGAGCGCATCCAGGCCGAGGTGCAACGCGCCATCCAGCGCAGCATCAAGGGCGTCGAATATTTCTCGACCTCCGGCCCGACACTCGGATCGACCCCGAAAGACGTGCTGCATTCGCGCGGCACGATGAGCCTCTATCACTATCGGCCGATGTCGGACGAGATCTACCGCGTGCCGGTGCTGATCGTGATGGCGACCACCAATCGCGGCTATATCCTCGACCTCGTGCCCGGCCAGAGCTTCATCGAGTTCCTGCTGCGGCGCGGCTACGACGTCTACATGCTGGACTGGAGTGCACCGCGGCCCGAGGAGAGAAGCCTGCGCATGGAGGACTATGTCCTCGACTTCATCCCGGACTGCGTCCGCCGCGTGCAGGCGGATTCCGGCGAGCAGGACGTCTCCGTCATCGGCTATTGCTTCGGCGGGGTGCTGTCGCTGCTCTACGGCTCGATCTTTCCGGACGGGCCGATGAAGAATTTGATCTGCTTCACCACGCCGATCGACTTCCGCGAGATGAAGCTGTTCTCGAATTTCTCCGACCGCCGCTATTTCGACGTCGACCGTCTCGTCGACAGCGTCGGCAACGTGCCGCCGGAGATGATCCTGTCCTCGTTCGAGATGCTGCGTCCGGCCTCGCGCACGGTGAGCCAGATCCAGCTCTGGGAAAACATCTGGAACGACGAGTTCGTGAAGTCGTACCGGATGTTCGACCGCTGGGCGACCGACACGCTGCCGCTGGCGGGCGAATATTTCCGTACCATCACCAAGGACCTGATGTGGGACAACAAGCTGTTCAACGATACCATGTCGGTTGGTGGGCGCGCCGCGAAGCTCGAGAACATCAAGGTACCGATCCTGCACGCGGTCGCCGAGCACGATCACATCGTGCCCTATGACGCGGCCAAACATCTGATCGCGAAGATCGGCTCCGCGGACAAGGAAGAGGTGATGCTGAAAGGCGGTCACGTCTCGTTGGTCGCCGGCGCCAACGCAGTGAAGCGGCTGTGGCCGAAACTGGATTCCTGGCTGGGGACAAGATCGACATGAGTGAGCAGCGTTCCTATCCGCGTCACGTCAGGACCGACGCGGGCGATATCGAGATCCGCCTGATGTCGCCTGCGGATGAAGCCGCCGTGCTGGCCTTCGGCAGGGGCCTGCCGACCCATGACCTGCTGTTCCTGCCGCGCAACATCAGCGAGCCGAAGGTGCTGTCCGCCTGGGTCAAGGAGATCGAGCGCGGCGCGATCCAGAGCCTGCTCGCGGTGAAGGACGGCAAGGTCGTCGGCTGCGGCACCCTGGTGCGCGATCCGCATTCCTGGTCGCCCCATGTCGGCGAGCTCCGCATGGTGGTGTCGCTTGAGGTCCGCGGGAAGGGGGTCGGGAAGGCGCTCTCGCAGGAGACCTTTGCGCTCGCGCTGGGGGCGGGGCTGGAGAAGCTCTCGGTCCAGATGACGGTCGACCAGCAGGCGGCGATCGCGCTGTTCGAGAGCCTCGGCTTCAAGGCCGAGGCGCTGCTCCGGGACCATGTCCGGGATGTCGGTGGCAAGACCCACGACATCGTCGTGCTCGGCCACAACATCGCACAGGTCCAGGCCCAGATGGAGGCCTACGGGCTGCCAGGCGCCGTCCAGCATTAAAGGGCGCCGTCCAGCATCGAAAAGCGCCGTCCGGCACTGGGGTGCCATCCCGGGTACCAAAAACTGGAAAACAACCCCATGCACAGTAGGTAACCGGCCAGCAAGGCAGCAGGTTGCCTCCCGTTAAGGCTGTTCACGATTTCGTGATGTGGCGATGCAACATGAATATTGCATCGCACAATCAACCATGTCATATAAGCCGTGCCCCGGGCCATCACGGACGGGGTGAGCCCATAGCTCAACCCAATGAGGATGGAGAGAACCCCATGACCACCGAAACCAACACCGCCTTCGAGGGCTTCAAAGACGCTTTCAAGAACATCCAGAACCTGGAAGTTCCCGAGGCTGCCCGCGAATTCGTCAAGAAGACCGCCAACACCGCCAAGGACCGTGCTGCCGAGGTGTTCGCTGGCTCCGAGCGCGTGACCGCCGCCGTCGAAAACGCGGTGACCGAGTCCGTCACTGAAGCCGGCAAGATCAGCCGCAACATCCAGCAGGCGATCTATGACGACGCCCAGGCGTTCTTCGCCGGTATCGACCAGCTCGCGTCTGCCAAGTCGTTCAGCGAAGCCGTCGAGATCCAGTCGAGCCTGCTCCGCGCCCGCGGCGAAGCGTTCGTCTCGCGCACCAAGGCGACCGCCGACTATCTCGGCAAGCTCGCCGCCAACGGTGCCAAGTCCGCTCAGGACAACTTCGTCAAGGTCTACAACAAGACCGCCTGATCCGGCGCCCTGAGTAAAAACTGAAATTTGAGGCCCGCTTCGGCGGGCCTTTTGTTTTTTTGCCGCGGTCACCACCACTTGTCATTCCGGGGCGCCCGAAGGGCGAACGCGGAATCTCGAGATTCTCGGGTGCGCAATTGCGCACCATAGTTCGATGCTTCGCATCGCTCCGGAATGACGTAGTCTCCCATTCGCCATGAACGCACCCGCCACCTTCTCCTTCGACACGCCTGCCGATGCCGAACGCGCGGCGGACCTTCGCCGCGTCAAGGCGCTGGCGACGCTGGTGCTGGCCTCGACGCTTCTGCTGTTCGTCGTGGCGAAATGGCTGCTGCCGGTGCATCCCCTGTTTGGCTTCATTGCCGCCTTCGCGGAGGCCGCGACCATTGGCGGGCTCGCCGACTGGTATGCGGTCGTTGCGCTGTTCAAGCGGCCACTGGGCCTGCCGATCCCGCACACTGCGATCATCCAGAGCAATCAGGCCCGCATCGCCGACAAGCTCGGCGAGTTCATCCAGGTGCATTTCCTCGAGGCCGGCCCGGTCGAAGCCAAGCTGAACGAGATCGATTTCGGCTCGTTCGTTGCCGATTGGCTGCGCGACCGCAAGCGCAGCGACGATCTCGCGCGCTTCGCGCTGCGTCTTTTGCCGGAGGCCGTGTCTGCGACGGAAAGCTCGGGTCTCATGACCTTCATCATCCGCCGCATGTCCTCGCAGATTCAAGCGATCGACCTTGCGCCGCTCGCGGCCGGCACGCTGCGCGGCTTCGTGGCGGAGGGGCGGCACCAGATCCTGTTCGACGATCTCTTGCGCGTGATGCACGAGACGCTGAACCAGAAGGAGACCATGGCAATGATCCGCGAGAAGGTGCGCGCGGAATTGCCGAGCCTGCTCAATCTCTATCGTGCCGACAAGTTTCTGGTGAACAAGATCGTCGCGTCCGCCACCGCGTTCTTCAACGAGGTGCGCAGCGATCCCAAGCATCCGTTCCGCGGCGAGTTCGATCGCATGGTGCTGAGCTTCGTCGACCGGCTCGGCACCGACCAGGCCTATATCGACCGCATCGACGGCTTGAAGCGCGATCTCCTCGCAAGGCCGGAGCTTGCCGATCTCGCCCGCACCGTCTGGGCCAATATGCGGTCATTCATCGAGCGCAGTGCGAGCGGCGAGACGCAGGTGCTTCAGCATCATCTCGCCGGCATGTTCGTTTCGGCGGGCGAGGCGCTCGCCGGCGATGCCGAGCTGCGCGGCGAGATCAACAAGGGCCTGGTGACGGTGCTGCGCAGCTTCGTGGCCGACCAGAAGAGCGGGGTCTCGACCTTCATCTCCGACCAGGTCAAGGCCTGGGACATGGCGCAGCTGATTTCGCTGATCGAAATCAACATCGGGCGCGACCTGCAATACATACGCTTCAACGGCTCGCTGATCGGCGGGCTCGCCGGCCTTGTGCTCTACTCCGTAGAATTCCTGCTTCGATTGCTGTGACTTTTCCATCACGGCCGTTAGCATTAACGCGCGGGCCTATTGTCGCCTCGCGTCTCTCCCGCTTGAATGTGCGGAACCGGCCGCCTAGCTGATTCATGTTGCGCTGCGGAACGTTCAAGAAGCCGGCGTATTGGAATTCATGCCCATTGCCGGCATCGCGACCGGCGCCTCCCGAGGGGACCCATTGATGACCGCTACTGCCCAGACGCTGCGTCCGCCGTCCCGTACCCTGATGTTTCTGGAAGGGCGCGCGATCCACGAGTTCGGCGCATTTCTCGGCGCGCTGCCGCTGCTGAGCCTCGCACCGCGCGGCGACGGGCATCCGGTGCTGGTGCTGCCCGGCCTTGTGGCTTCGGACGTCTCCACGCGCGCGCTGCGAACTTTTCTGACCGGCAAGGGCTACGCGGTCAGCGGCTGGCGCCAGGGCCGCAATTACGGCCTGCGCGACGGGGTCCAGCATGCGATGGTCGATCTGGTCGAGGAGCTCAGCGACAAGCATGGCCGCAAGATCAGCCTGGTCGGCTGGAGCCTCGGCGGCCTCTATGCGCGCCAGCTCGCCAAGATGATGCCCGCGCGTGTCCGCCAGGTGATCACGCTCGGCAGCCCCTTCGCCGGCGATCCTCGCTCGACCAATGCCTGGCGCGTCTATGAATGGGCGAGCGGACGGAAGTCCGACGAGGTCGATCCGGAGTTCGGTGGCGAACTCGCCGTGCCGCCGCCGGTGCCAACCACCGCCATCTTCAGCCGCACCGACGGCGTCTGCGCCTGGCAGGGCTGCATGGAGAAATCAGGCGCGCAGACCGAGAGCATCGAGGTCGAGAGCAGCCATTGCGGCATGGGCCACCATCCCGCCGTCGTCTATGCGGTGGCCGACCGCCTCGCACAGAAGGAAGGCCAGTGGCGCCCGTTCGACCGCAGCGGCTGGCGCAGCCTGGCCTATCCCGATCCGCATCGGTAGGTTTCTTCGCCTCTCCCCGCCTGCGGGAAGGGGGAGAGGATGTCTCCGCAACGGGACAATCCCCAAGAGGAAAGAACCCTCACCCGCCACGCTCTGCGAGCGTGTCGGCCTCTCCCGCTCGCACGCGGGAGAGGCGGAGCAAGCCCGCCGACAATCCTCGTGAAATCCATATGCGATTGCCCTGCTGCGCGCGGGGAGAAGGAGAAGAGGCCGCCGTCGCTGCCGTCCATTGTCGCGGCCGCACCAAACGCGCTATGCCTCGCGCATGGCGCATCCGCTCTCCCGCATCATCGATCAGCTCAAGCGAGAGCCGTCACGCACGGGCTCTATCGTCATCACCATGTTCGGCGATGCCATCGTGCCACGCGGCGGTTCTGTGTGGCTCGGGACGCTGCTGGAATTCTTCGAGGGTCTCGACATCGATGGCAGTGTGGTGCGCACGGCGATGTCGCGGCTCGCTGCAGATGGCTGGCTGACGCGCGAGAAGGTGGGCCGTAACAGCTTCTATCGTCTGGCCGAGAAGGGCCGTGAGACGTTCGAAGCCGCGACACGTCACATCTACGATCCGCCGCCGTCCGACTGGACCGGCCGCTTCGAGCTGTTGCTGATCGGCAATGGCGAAGACCGCGACGCCTCGCGCGAGGCGCTGCGCAATGCCGGCTTCGGCAGCCCCTTGCCGGGCGTGTGGGTCGCGCCGTCAGGTGTGCCGGTGCCGGAGGAGGCTGCGGGCGCGATCCGCCTCGAAGTCTCGGCCGAGGACGACAGCGGGCGTCGTCTGCTCAGCGCGAGCTGGCCGCTGGAGCGAACTGCGGATGCCTATCTGAAATTCATGAAGACGTTCGAGCCGCTGCGCGCTGCGCTCGCGCGCGGCACGGATCTGTCCGACGCCGACGCCTTCACGGCGCGCATCCTGCTGATCCACTACTACCGCCGCGTCGTGCTGCGCGATCCGCTGCTTCCCGAGAGCCTGCTCCCGGCGGACTGGCCGGGCAGGGCAGCCCGTGAGCTCTGCGGCGAGATTTATCGCGCGCTGCTTGCTGCGTCAGAGCAATGGCTTGATGGCCATGGAACCAACGAGAAGGGGCCGTTGCCGCCGGCGCGAAAGCTGCTGGAAAGGAGGTTCGGCGCCTGATAATATGTTACAGAAATATCTTGCATGATCTAATTTTTGTTATATGTTGTCTCCCAATAAACGGGAGGAACGCGCATGTATACCCAGGCGCTGAACACGGCCGAGACCGACGATCGCGGTCTGGAGGACGCCGCAAAGGCTGCGCAGTTCCAGGCCCGCATCGATGCCGAGGAGCGCATCGAGCCGAACGACTGGATGCCCGCGGCCTATCGCAAGACGCTCACCCGCCAGATCTCCCAGCACGCCCATTCCGAAATCGTCGGCATGCTGCCGGAAGGCAACTGGATCACGCGCGCGCCGACCTTGCGACGCAAGGCCGCGCTGCTCGCCAAGGTGCAGGACGAGTGCGGCCACGGGCTCTATCTCTATGCGGCGGCCGAGACGCTCGGCAGTTCGCGGGAAGAGCTGGTCGACGCCATGCTCGCGGGCAAGGCCAAATATTCCTCCATCTTCAACTATCCGACGCTGACCTGGGCCGACATCGGCACCATCGGCTGGCTGGTCGATGGCGCCGCGATCATGAACCAGATCCCGTTGTGCCGCTGCTCCTATGGCCCCTATGCGCGCGCGATGATCCGCGTCTGCAAGGAAGAGTCCTTCCACCAGCGCCAGGGCTACGAGATCATGCTGACGCTGTGCCGCGGCTCGGACGAGCAGAAGGCGATGGCGCAGGATGCGCTGAACAGGTGGTGGTGGCCGGTGCTGATGATGTTCGGCCCTCCGGATGCGACCAGCCAGCACAGCGACACCTCGACGAAGTGGAAGATCAAGCGCTTCTCCAATGACGAGCTGCGCCAGAAATTCGTCGACGCCACCGTGCCGCAGGCGCAATATCTCGGCCTCACCATTCCGGATCCCGGCATGACGCAGGATGCCGACGGGCACTGGCGCTACAGCGAGATCGACTGGACCGAGTTCAAGCAGGTGCTCGCCGGCAACGGTCCGTGCAATCGCGACCGCATGGCCGCGCGCCGCAAGGCGCACGATGAAGGCGCCTGGGTGCGCGAGGCAGCCACCGCGTTTGCCGCCAAGCGCGCACGGCGCCAGACCGCGCAAGCCGCGGAATAGGGAGACTAAAGATGAGCACGCCGAACACGCCGCTGTGGGAAGTTTTCATTCGCAGCCGCAACGGGCTCGCACACAAGCATGTGGGCTCGCTGCACGCGAGCGATGCGACGATGGCCCTGCAGGCCGCCCGCGATATCTACACCCGCCGCGGTGAAGGCTTGTCGATCTGGGTGGTGCCGTCGACCGCGATCACCGCGAGCGATCCCGCCGAGAAGGGCATGATGTTCGAACCGGCCGAATCGAAGATTTACCGGCATCCGACGTTCTACGAGGTGCCCGAAGAAGTGGGGCACATGTGATGCCCGCTGCCAACATTCTGGTCTCCGAAACGCCGCTGGTGCTCTACGCGCTGCGCCGTGCCGACGACGCGCTGATCCTCGGTCACAGGCTGTCGGAATGGTGCGGACATGCGCCGATGCTGGAGGAGGACATGGCGCTCTCCAACATCGCGCTCGACCTGATCGGCCAGGCGCGCGAGCTCTACACCTACGCCGCCAAGGCCGAGGGCAAGGACAACGACGAGGACAAGCTCGCTTATTTGCGCGACGTCAGGCAGTACCGCAACCTGCTGCTGGTCGAGCAGCCGAACGGCGACTTCGCCCAGACCCTGGTGCGACAGTTCTTTTATTCCGCCTTCGCCGACCTCTACTGGCGCGCAATGATGGCCTCGTGCGATACGACTCTCGCCGCTGTCGCCGCGAAGTCTGAGAAGGAGAGCGCCTACCATTTGCGTCACGCCTCGGAATGGATCATCCGGCTCGGCGACGGCACTGACGAAAGCCACGCGCGCGCGCAATCCGCGATCGACCACCTCTGGGCTTTCACCGGCGAGATGTTCACCATTGACGACGGAGAACGTGCCCTGATCCACGCGGGCATCGCCATCGATCCCGGCACCTTGCGTGGTCGATGGCTGACGACGCTCTCAGATGTCGTCAGCGAAGCAACGCTCACGTTGCCGCAGAACGACTGGATGCAGCAGGGCGGCCGCGCCGGCCGCCACAGCGAGCATCTCGGCCATCTCCTGTCCGAGCTGCAATCGATGCAGCGCACGTTTCCGGGGCAGGCATGGTGACGGTGCTCGATCGCGACAGCGAGCTCCGCCAGCGTGCCTGGGACGCTGCGGCGGGCGTGGTCGATCCGGAGATCCCGGTGCTGACCATCGCCGATCTCGGCGTGCTCCGTGATGTCGTCCTCGACGGCGACCAGGTCGAGGTCGCGATCACGCCGACCTATTCGGGCTGCCCGGCGATGAACATGATCGCACTCGAAATCGAGATCGCGCTGGAACGCGCCGGCTTCCATCGCCCGAAGGTGCGAACGGTGCTGTCGCCGGCCTGGACCACCGACTGGATGAGCGAGGAGGGGCGCCGGAAGCTGACGGCCTACGGCATCGCACCGCCGCAAGCCTCTCACTCACGCCGCGCGCTGTTCGGCGAGCAGGCCGTCGCGTGCCCGCAATGCGGCTCCGACAAGACCGAGCTCTTGTCTGAATTCGGCTCGACCTCCTGCAAGGCGCTGTGGCGCTGCAAGACCTGCCGCGAACCCTTCGATTATTTCAAGTGTCATTGACCATGTCAGCAGCCGCACCGCGCTTCCATCGCCTGGCCGTCAACGATCTCCGCCGCGAGGCGTCCGACGCCGTTTCGATGACCTTTGCCATCCCGCGCGAGCTCGCGGACGACTATGCCTTCAGCCCTGGCCAATATCTCACGCTCCGCACCATGCTCGATGGCGAAGAGGTGCGTCGCTCCTATTCGATCTGCTCCGGCCCCGACGACGGCGAGATCCGCATTGCCGTGAAGAAGGTCGATGGCGGCGCGTTCTCGAGCTGGGCCGCCGACGAGTTGAAGCGTGGCGACGAGCTCGACGTGATGACGCCGACCGGGCGCTTTGGCGTGATTGAGCCGGCTGAATCTGGGCGCATCCATGTCGGCTTTGCCGCAGGCTCCGGCATCACGCCGATCCTGTCGATCGTAAAAGGCATCCTCGCGCGCGAGCCGGACAGTCGCTTCTTCCTGTTCTATGGCAACCGGGCGACCGACAACATCATGTTCCTGGAGGCGCTCGAGGAGCTGAAGGACCGCTTCATCGATCGCCTCTCGATCTTCAACGTCATCTCCGGCGAGGAGCAGGACATCCCGATCCTGCATGGCCGGCTCGACGGCGACAAGGTGAGGGTGTTGTTGCGCTCGCTGGTGCCGGCCGAAAGTGTCGATCATGTCTTCATCTGCGGTCCATCGGGCATGAGCGAGGAGATCGAGGCGACCTGCCGTGACATCGGCATCGCCGATGATCGCATTCATGTCGAGCGCTTCGTCTCCGAGTTCGGCGGCAAGCCGCGGCCGAAGAAGGTCGTTGCGCCCGACGCGCCGCCGAAGGCGATCGCGTCGCTGATCATCGACGGCAAGCGCCGCGATGTGCCGGTCGCCGAGGATGAAGCCATCCTCGATGCCGCGTTGCGCGCCGGCGTCGACCTGCCCTTCGCCTGCAAGGGGGGCATGTGCTCGACCTGCCGCGCCAAGCTGGTCGAGGGCGAGGCGCCGATGGACCTCAATTATTCGCTGGAACCCTGGGAGCTGAAAGCCGGGTTCGTTCTGACCTGTCAGGCCAAGCCGTCGTCGGAGCGGGTCGTGGTCGATTACGACCATGTCTGATCCGGCGGATCAGACCCCGATGATGCAAATGCGTCGCATTGTTTGACAGCTCAGGCCAACCAGCAGAACATCATGAAAAAGCATTTCGCCGGGAGAAGCGCGTGAACGTCAAAGCCGCCCTGTCGCCTGAGGATGTTGCCCGCGCCTGCGCCGACGCCATGTGGGCGGAGGACGATGCCTCCAAGGGGCTCGGCATGGAGATCATTGAGGCCGGTCCGGGCTTTGCGACGCTGGCGATGACGGTGCGGCCGGACATGGTCAACGGCCAGCGCATCGCCCATGGCGGCTTCATCTTCACGCTCGCCGATTCCGCCTTCGCTTTTGCCTGCAACTCGCACAATGATCGCGTTGTGGCGGCGCAAGGCCAGATCACGTTCATCAAGCCGGGCAAGCTCGGTGACCGCCTCGTCGCGAAGGCGCGAGAAGTCACTCGTGGCGGACGCTCCGGCATTTATGACGTGCGGGTTACCGCCGGCGACACCGTCATTGCCGAATTCCGTGGGCATTCGCGTGTCATTCCCGGCACGTGGCTGCCGACGCAAGATCAATAAACACAAGAACACATCGATGTGGGGAAACGAGTATGGCTTCGACGAAGCTGAAGGCAGGCGGCCACGCCTATAGCGCCGAGCTGGACGCGCATGAGCGCGCGTCACGCGACGAGATCATGGCGCTGCAGAAGCAGCGGCTGGCCTGGTCGCTGAAGCACGCCTACGACAACGTCGCGCATTATCGCAAGGCCTTCGACGAGGCCGGTGTGCATCCATCCGACTTTCGCGAACTCTCCGATCTCGCAAAATTTCCGTTCACGGTGAAGACGGATCTTCGCGACAACTATCCCTTCAACATGTTCGCCGTACCCCGCGAAAAACTTGTGCGCGTGCATGCCTCCTCCGGCACGACGGGCAAGCCTATCGTTGTCGGCTATACGCAAGCCGATATCGACACCTGGTCGGACGTCATGGCGCGCTCGATCCGCGCTGCCGGCGGCCGCACCGGCATGATCATTCATAACGCCTATGGTTATGGCCTCTTCACCGGCGGACTTGGCGTGCACTACGGTGCCGAAAAGCTCGGCTGCACGGTGGTGCCGATTTCTGGCGGCATGACCGAGCGGCAGGTGCAGCTCATCAACGACTTCCGGCCCGACATCATCACGGTGACGCCGAGCTACATGCTGGCGATCCTCGACGAGTTCAAACGCCAGAAGCTCGATCCGCGACAGTGCTCGCTCAAGGTCGGCATCTTCGGCGCCGAGCCCTGGACCAATGCGATGCGCAGCGAGATCGAGGACGCCTTCGACATGGATGCGACCGACATCTATGGCCTCTCCGAGGTGATCGGCCCTGGCGTCGCGCAGGAGTGCATCGAGACCAAGGACGGGCTGCATATCTGGGAAGACCATTTCTATCCTGAGGTGATCGACCCGCAGACGGGCGCCGTGCTTCCCGATGGCGAGAAGGGCGAGTTGGTGTTCACCTCGCTCACCAAGGAAGCCTTCCCGGTGATCCGCTATCGCACCCGCGACCTGACCCGGCTGCTGCCGGGCACGGCGCGGCCGGGCATGCGTCGCATGGAGAAAGTGACGGGGCGATCGGACGACATGATCATCCTGCGCGGCGTCAACCTGTTCCCGACCCAGATCGAGGAGGTGCTGCTTGCGACCGATTGGTGCGGAGGCCACTTCATCCTGGAGTTGACCCGCGAGGGCCGGATGGACGAGCTGACCATCATCGCCGAGGCACGGCCTGAAAGCTGGGACGGCAGGGGGCTGGTCGACCATGCCGACCGGATCTCGACCCATATCAAGAACACCATCGGCGTCAGCTCGCGGGTGCAAGTCGTCGCGCCGGCCACGCTGGAACGCTCGCTCGGCAAGGCCAAGCGGCTCTACGACAAGCGGCCCAAGGATTGATCAAGGCCTGGCCAAGGACTGACTTGACGGATTGACTTGACGGATTGACTTGGCTGCCCCCAAAGGCGACAAGGCCCGCGAGAAATCGCGGGTCTTTCTGATGTCGCCAGCCGATACCAAAACCGTCGAGGCGCGTTGCGTCCGCCTCAACGCCAAGGCGGACAACGCCGCTGTGGTTGCGCCCAGCGTCGAGCGTCATGTGCTCGCGCGCGGCCCGAACGACCTCCTGATCGAGGTCAAGGCTGCTGCCGTCAACCCGTCCGATGTCAAGGCCGCCACCGGGCTGATGCCCTATGCCGTGTTCCCGCGCACGCCGGGCCGTGACTACGCCGGCGTGGTGATCGACGGACCGGCCGGCACGGTCGGCCGCGAAGTGTTCGGCTCCTCCGGCGATCTCGGCATCCGCCGCGACGGCACGCACGCAAGCCATCTCGTGGTCGAAGTCGACGCCGTAGTGGAGAAGCCAACGACGGTGTCGTGGGAGGAGGCCGCCGGAATCGGCGTGCCCTTTGTGACCGCGATGGAAGGGTTTCGCCGTGCCGGCCTTCCAAAGCAAGGCGAGACGGTGCTGGTGTTCGGCGTCAACGGCAAGGTCGGCCAGGCTGCGGTGCAGATCGCGACCTGGCAGGGCGCGCGCGTCATCGGTGTTGTGCGCAAGGCGGAAGCCTATGAAGGCCACAGCAACGCACCGATCGAGGTCATCGACGCGTCCACGACCGACGTCGCCGCGCGCGTGCGCGAGCTGACTGGCGGCAAGGGCGCCGACATCGTCTTCAACACGGTCGGCGATCCCTACTTTCAGGCGGCGCACAAATCGCTCGCGCTGCGCGGCCGCCAGATCCTGATCGCGGCGATCGACCGTATCGTGCAGTTCAACATTCTGGAATTCTATCGTGGACAGCACACCTATGTCGGTATCGACACGCTAGGCCTGTCGTCGGCGGCCACAGGCGCGGTGCTGCGCGATCTCGGTCCGGGCTTTGCGAGTGGTCATCTCAAGCCGTTCCCGATCAAGGCGAATGCGGTCTATCCGCTGGAGCGTGCGAAGGAGGCGTATCTCGCCGTTGCCGGCTCGTCGCGCGACCGTGTGATCCTGCGGCCGTAACCATGGAATCCACCCAACTCGTCATCCTCGTCGGCCTCATCATCGGCCTGGTTTACGGCTCCGTCGGCCTGCTCAGCGGCTTCTGCCTGATGAGCAGCATGCGCGGGTGGCTGGCGGAGGGGGACGGCCGGCTGGTGCGGTCCTATGCGCTGGCTATTGCGGTCGCGATCGCCGCGAGCCAGCTCCTCGCCGGCAAGGGCATGGTCGATCTCGGCAAGTCGATCTACCTGCAACCGACCTTCTCGGTGCCGACCCTGTTCCTCGGCGGCCTGCTGTTCGGTTACGGCATGGTGTTGTCGAACGGCTGCGGCTCACGCGCGCTGGTGCTGCTTGGGCGCGGCAATCTGCGCTCTTTCGTCGTCGTGATCGTGCTCGCCATTGCCGCGCAGATGACGCTGAAGGGCCTGATTGCACCGGCGCGCATTGCGCTGGTTCAGGCGTCGCAGACGACTGTCAATGCGAGCTCGCTGCCGTTGATGCTGACGACGCTCGGTGTCGCCGACGCAGTTTCGCGCGCGCTTGCCGCCGCCGCAATCGTCGTTGCACTGCTCCTGTTCGCCTTCGCGCACTCGCCGTTTCGCCGCTCGCCGGGCCAGATCGCGGCGGGCGTCGTCGTCGGCCTTCTCGTCGCAGGTGGCTGGTATGTCACCGGCTATCTCGGCGCCGACGATTTCAATCCAGTCCCGGTGACCTCGCTCACCTTCATCGCGCCGATCGCCGATAGCCTGCAATACGCGATGCTCTCGACCGGCCTGACGCTGAACTTCGGCGTCGCGACCGTTGGTGGAGTTTTCGCCGGCAGCCTGATCACTGCGCTCGTCACGGGCCGATTCCACCTCGAAGGCTATTCCTCGCCACGCCATATGCTGCGCTCGGCCGGCGGCGCGGCGCTGATGGGCATCGGCGGCGTGATGGCGTTCGGCTGCTCGATCGGGCAGGGGCTGACTGGCCTGTCGACGCTCGCGCTTGGTTCGTTCGTTGCGGTCGCCGGCATCCTGCTCGGCACGACGGCGGGCCTGCGCGGCAGCTTGCGTATTCAACCGCTTGCCTCCGCCTGACGGCGCAGCAGCCGGTCGCCCAGAGTCGCAAGGCCGATGCCGGTCACGATGAGCGCCGCCGCGATGACAAGGCTTCTGTCAATTGGCTCGCCCAGCAGGACCGCGGCGGCGGCGATGCCGACGAGCGGAGTCCCGGTGGTGCCCAGCGAGGTCGTGAGCGCCGAGATGCTCCTGTTGACCATCGACATCGCCCAATAGGCGAGCGCAGTCCCGATCAGGCCGGAATACAGAAACAGCAGGACGATCTTCCACGACCATTGCGCATGCGGCAGGCCGTCGGTAACCGCCGCCGAGGCAGTCAGAATCAGGGTCGCCACCAGCACCTGCCAGATCAGGAGCTGGAGCGGCGAAGCGATCCAGCGATGCGCGCGGATATAGATGATGTTCGCGGCCCAGGAGATCGCGGCCAGGATCACCATGCCGGCGCCGAGCAGGGCGTTCGTGTTGGTCCAGTCGATCGGCGTTGGATTCAGGATCACGGCAAGCCCGACCAGGCCGAGCAGGGCGCCGGCGAGCTTTGGCGCGGTGAGCTTATCCTTCCCGAGCAAGGGCGCGGCGATCGCGACCCAGAGCGGTGTGGTGTATCCGAGCACGATGGCCTTGCTCGCAGGCAGGAAGCGCACACCGGCTGCAACCAGGACGGAGAATATCGTCATGTGCAGCAGCGCGACGCTGAGGACGACCGGAATGTCACGTCGGTCCGGGATCACCAGATTGTTGCTCAGTCCGAGGATCACGAACAATCCGGCGAGCGCGATCCAGCTCCGGATCGCCGACGTCCATAGCGGCGGCAGGAACTGAACGAGCTGCTTCGTCACCGACCAGTTCACGCCCCAGGCCAGCACGACGATGAGGAACAGGCCGACGGCCGCGCGAGACGAGAGGGAAGTGTTCATTGCGAAGTACCTTGAAGCAGTCCGATCCCGTGGATAGCATCCGGTCTGGTACCTTAAAAAGTACCAGATCGGAGTGAAGTGGAGTGCCAGTTTCAGAAAGCATGATCTCCGCGCTGATCGACCTCGATCGGGCCGGCGATGAGGGCTTGGTTGCGCAGCTAACGAGCCAGCTCCGAAGCCTGATCGCGGTTGGCCGGCTCGCCAAAGGCCGCACGCTGCCGTCGAGCCGCCAGCTTGCGAGCGATCTCGGCGTCTCCCGCAACACCGTCACCTACGCATTCGAGCAACTCGCCGCCGAAGGATATCTCGCGGCGTCGCACGGACGTCGTCCCGTGGTGACGGTCGACGGCGGTGAGCGTTTCGAAGGGGCGGGTGCCGCCGCGTCTAACGTGCCGTCTGCCAAGCCGCGGCTCTCGCCTTGGGCGTCGAAGCTCAAGCGGACGGATTGGCCGATGTCTTATCAGGCCTTGCTGAAACCGTTGCGTCCGGGACATGGAGATGCGCGCGAGTTTCCGAACGAGATCTGGGCACGCTGCTTGCGCCGCAGCGCCGTGCGCGCCGCCAGGCGCGAGCCTGGTCCGGTCAACCGCACGCGCCTGCGTGAGGCGCTGGCACATTATCTGGCGACAAGCAGAGGCGTTCGCGCCACGACGGACCAGATCATGATCCTGCCGAGTGCGCAGGCCGCGCTGACCCTGATCGCGGCTGTCCTGACGACACCCGGCGACGACGTCCGGGTCGAGGATCCCGGCTATCCCGGCGCCGCAGCGGCTTTCCGTGCATCCGGTGCGCGCGTGACCGGCATGGGACTGGACCAGCAGGGCATGCAGCGGATGCCGGGAATGGCCGCGCCGAAGCTCATCTTCATGACGCCGTCGCACCAGCATCCCACCGGACGGCTGATGTCGCTCGCCCGCCGCACCGAGTTTCTCAGGTCGAGCATGTCAGGCAGGACCTGGATCGTGGAGGACGATTACGACGGCGAGTTCCACTATGACAGCCGACCGGTGCCCGCCCTGCAAGGCCTCGATGTCCACGGTCGTGTGCTCTATGTCGGCACCTTCTCGAAGGCGATGACGTCGGATATCCGGCTCGGCTATCTCGTCGTGCCGCCGGCACTGATCGGCACATTCGAGATCGCGCAGCGGCACATCGGCTTGATCGCGTCGAGCCACATCCAGGAAGCTCTCGCCGAGTTCATCGCGGAAGGGCATTTCCTTGCGCATCTGCGCCGGATGCGCCGGCTCTATCACCTCAGGCGCGATCACCTCGTCGAAGGACTGGGGCGTCGTCTTGGCGAGGTACTCTCGGTCGAAGTGCCCTCGGGCGGCATCCAGCTGGTCGCCCGTCTCAAACGAGGTCACGCCGATCAGGCGGTGGTGAAGCGGCTGGTGGAGGCAGGCGTCGAAACGCGCGCCTTGTCGAGCCTGGCGCTCGGCAAGCCGCGCGATCACGGCCTGCTGCTCGGCTTTGCGGCCTGGCGCGAGAGCGAGATCAGCGCTGCAGTGCGGACAATGGCGTCGTGCTTCTCGCGCGGCTAGTCGACAGCCTTGGTCACGATGCGGATCTCCGAGGTCAGCGTCCGGTGCACCGGGCACTTGTCGGCGATCTCCATCAGCTTCTTGCGCTGCTCGGTGTCGAGCGTGCCGTCCATTGAGATGTCGCGCTCGATCTGGTCGAGCATGCCGTCGCGCGTCTCGCATTCCGCGCAGTCCTTCGCGTAGATCTTGGAATGTTTCAGCGTGACGGTGACGCGGTCGAGCGGCAGCGACTTGCGGTCGGCATAGAGGCGCATGGTCATGGAGGTGCAGGCGCCGAGACCGGCGAGGAGGAAATCGTAGGGACCAGGGCCGGCATCCTCGCCGCCGGCAGCCTTCGGCTCGTCCGCCACCAGATGATGCGGCCCGACGGTGACGAGCTGGTTGAACTTGCTCTTGCGGGTCTCCTGCACCACGACTCTTCGCGGCTCGTCCGCGACATCAGCAACCGCTGCGGGCTTCGCGGTGTCGATGTAGCGGCTGGCCCAGGCGGCAATCACATCGGCTGCATAGAGCGCGTCGGCGGGCTTCGTCAGCAGATGGTCGGCGTGGTCGAGCGAGACGAAGCTCTTGGGGTGCCTTGCTGCAACGAAGATCTTGGTCGCATTGTCGATGCCGACGGTATCGTCGACCGGCGACTGCATCACCAGCAGCGCCTTGTGCAGGCCGGTCACGTCCTTCATCAACTCGTGCTCGACGATATCATCGAGGAATTCGCGCTTGATCCGGAACGGGCGGCCCGCGAGCGAGACTTCGACCGCACCCTGAGCGCGGATGCCGTCGATATGCTCCTTGAAAAGACCGGTGACATGGGCCGGGTCGGACGGCGCCGCGATGGTCGCGACAGCCTTGGCCTCGGGAATCTTGCCGGCGGCTGCCAGGATCGCAGCGCCGCCCAGGCTGTGACCGATCAGGATCGACGGCGCCTTGCGGGTCGTGCGCAGGTGATCCGCTGCGTGCACGAGATCGGCGACGTTCGAGGAGAACGTCGAATTGGCGAAATCGCCTTCGCTGGAGCCGAGCCCGGTGAAGTCGAAGCGCAGCACGGCGATGCCCTTGGCGGCGAGCACAACCGAGATGCGCTTCGCGGCCAGCGTGTCCTTGCCGCAAGTAAAACAATGCGCGAACAGCGCGTAGGCCGCGGGCTCGCCGTCGGGCAGCTCCAGCGCGGCTGCGAGCTGATGGTCGCCTTCCCCGGTGAATTGAAAGCGTTCCGTCGGCATGAGCTTTCCCCCGTGTTTGCTTGACCCTAATCGCCTGTATAGCGCTGTTCGGCCCAGGGATCTCCACGGTTATGGTAGCCGCGGACTTCCCAGAAACCCGGCGCATCTTCGGTCGTGAATTCGATGGCCTGGAGCCATTTGGCGCTCTTCCAGAAATACAGATGCGGCACAACGAGCCGCACCGGGCCGCCATGCTCGTCCGACAGCGGCTGGCCCGACCAGCTATGGGCGAGGAGCGCTTCCTCGGCGGCAAAGTCGTCCAGCGCGAGATTGGTGGTGTATCCATCATAGGAATGCAGCACGACGAAGTGCGCATCGTCGCGCGGCTGGCAGGCCGCGAGCAGCTCGCGGGTCGCAAGTCCTTCCCACTCGTTGTCGTACCGCGACCAGGTCGTCACGCAGTGGATGTCGGACGTGAACCGGTCCTGCTTCTGCGCGATGAACTCCGCAAAAGTCCAGAACACCGGCTTCTCGATGGCGCCATAGACGTCCAGCCGCCAGCGCTCGCGTGACACCGGAGGCACGACACCGAGATCGAGCACCGGCCAGTCCTGGGTCAGATGCTGGCCCGGCGGCAGCCGCTGGTCCTCCGGACGCGTCACCTTGCCCGTGAGAAAGCGGCCCTCACGCGCCCATCTCTCCTTGGTGCGCGTCAGCTTGCTGTCGGATGGCGTCTCGTCGGCCATGGGCTACTCGTGAATGGGCTACTCGTGACGGTGCATCGCGGAGGTGTGCTTGGTATCGCGCATGGTGGAATAGATGATCAGCGACAGGAAGATGACGCCGGCGAGATAGTAGTAGAACCACTGCTCGTGCCCGATGGTCTTGAAATAGAGCGCGATCGCCGGCGCAGTGCCGCCGAAGATCGAGACCGTGATGGCGTAGGGCAGGCCGACGCCGAGCGCGCGGACATTGGTCGGGAACAGCTCGGCTTTCACCACCGCGTTGATAGAGGTGTAGCCGGCAACGAACAGCCAGGCGCAGCAGATCAGGACGAACGCCATGAACGGCGACTTGGTCTCCTTCAACGTCATCAGCAGCGGTACGGTGGCGAGCGTGCCGGCGACGCCGAAGAAGATCAAGAGCGGTTTGCGCCCGATCTTGTCGGAGATGGCGCCATAGATCGGCTGGAGGATGGTCGCGAAGATCAGCGTGCCGAAGATCACGAAGGTGGTCTGATCCTCGGTCAGCCCGACCGAAAGCTTGACGAAGGTCTGCATGTAGGTGGTGAAGGTGTAGAACGCCGCGGTGCCGCCGGCGGTCAGGCCGACGACCAGCAACAGCTCGCGCGGATAGCGCAGCAGGTTGGTCAGTGAGCCGGTCGGCTGAACTTTCTTCTTGGCTTCCTCGAACGCCTCGGTCTCATGCAGGCCGCGCCGCATCACAGCGGCGAAGATCGCGAGCGCCGCGCCGATCGCAAACGGAATGCGCCAGCCCCAGGCCTTGAGCTGGTCGGGCGTGAGGAACACCTTTTGCAGGAGCAGCAGCACGATGATCGCGGTGAGCTGGCCGCCGATCAGCGTGACGTATTGAAAGCTCGAATAAAAGCCGCGGTGTTTGGGATCGGCGACCTCGCTGAGATACGTGGCGCTGGCGCCATATTCGCCGCCGAGACTCAGGCCCTCGATGACGCGGGCCAGCGCCAGAATCACCGGCGCGGCGAATCCGATCTTGGCATAGGTCGGCGTCAGCGCGATGATCAGCGAGCCGAAGCACATGAACACGACCGACAGGGTCAGCGAAATGCGGCGGCCGAAATGGTCGGCCAGGTAGCCGAAAAACCAGCCGCCCAGCGGGCGCATCAGGAAGGTCGCAGCGAACACCACTGCGGCGTTCAATTGCTGCACCACGGGATCGCTGCCGGGAAAGAAGGCCGGGGCGAAATAGAGCGCGAACGCGGTATAGGCGTAGAAATCGTACCACTCGACGAGATTGCCGACGGAGCCGATGAAGATTGCCTTGATCCGCCGCTCGGCGTCGGCGATGTCGAAATGGTCGGAGGCCGGTTGGATTGATTGCTCTGTCACGTCCGGCCTCCCAGAAATCCGCTGCCTGGGAGGTTACATCGCCCTTCCAAACAGAATTGGCAACTGCCGGGGGCCTCTCACCGTACCCTGCGACCAGGTCACGGTCCCGGCAGGATCGAGGACGAAGTCCGGAATTCGCTTCAGCCATTCCTCCAGCGCAACCTGCATCTCCATCCGCGCAAGGTTGGAACCGACACAGCGGTGGATGCCGAGGCCAAAGGCAGCGTGGCGATTCTCCCGGCGGTCGATCACGACTTTGTCAGCGTCCGGAAACATCTTTGGGTCGCGATTGGCTGCCGGGAAGGACAGCAGCACCATGTTGCCCGTCTTGACCGGGCAGCCCGAGATCGTGGTCTCTTTCACAACCTCGCGCGCCATCGTCACCGGCGAATAGGCGCGCAGCAGCTCCTCCACGGCGGTCGGGATCAGTGATGGCTCGGCGATCAGACGTTCACGGTCGGCAGGCGTCCTGGCAAGATGCCAGAGCGAGGACCCGATCGCGCTCCAGGTCGTGTCGATGCCGGCGATCAGGAGCAGCCGCAGCGACCCCAGCACGTGGGATTCCTCCAGCGGTTGACCTTCCTTGTCCTTGGCATTCATCAGATAGGAGATCAGGTCGTCAGTCGGCTTCGATCTTCGCTCTTCGATATGCGCCCTGAAATAGTCGCTCATCTCCTGCACGGCCTGGAGCAGCTTGCTCTCGTCCTTGATACCGAGCTCCAGGATCATGTGGATCCAGTTGATGAAGAGATCGCTGTCGCTCTCGGGAATGCCGAGCATGTGCGCGATGGCTTGAACCGGGATATATTTGCTGTAGCGCGCGGCTGCGTCGACCTTGCCGTCGGCGATGAAGCCGTCGATCAGCTCGTTGCAGATCGCACGCATGCGCGGCTCGAGCTTCTTCATCGCGTCCGGCGTGAACGGCGGCAGCAGCAATTGCTTGGCCGGCTTGTGCACGGGCGGATCGGACGTGATCGGCGGGGCCGCGTTCCTGGCGATCTCGGGGCGGACGTCGCGAACGATGATGCGGCGCGACGAAAAATGCTCGGTGTCGTTGGCGATTTCGCGCACCGCTTCATAGGTCGTCGGCATGTAGCAGCCGAGGAAGCGCTCGGTATGCACGACCGGGCTCGCGGCGCGTAGCTCCTCCCAGATCGGGAAGGGGTCATCAGTCCATTGCGGGTCCGTGTGGTCGAAATCGTTGACCCAGTCGGTCACGGGCGGATGGGCGGCAGGCTGGCTGACGTCGGACATCTCTAGAAATCCCTTGGGGCTCGTGTTCGCTGAAGGCAGGCAAGGTGCGCGGGCAAGGGCCGCGCTACTCCTCGATCACATCGATCGCGATTTCAGGGCAGTTGGATTTGGCAAGCCAGGCCTTGTCTTCGAGGCCCGGCGGAACCGTGCCGTCGCCGGCCGCGTGGGCGTTGCCGTATTCGTCGAGCTCGAACAGCTCCGGCGCCAGCGCCTTGCAGCGCGCGTGGCCCTGACATTTGTCGGGATCGACGTGAACTTTCAGTCGTTCTGCCATTGCGGCTCCCTCGGTCGATGCGCGTGGCCCGAAGGGCGGCGCGTTCCTCATGTCGATCTTGTCCGCGGCATTTGCCGCTTGTTCTAAGTTATATGCTATTACATTCGCGGCAGGCTTCCCCTGTCAAGCGCAAACTTATAGGCTTCGCCGTAACATGCGTTCACATTTCGCTCGGAAGCCCGGAAACACCTACCACCATGGCGATCTCCGCGACGCCTTGATCAAGGCCGCGTTGCGCGAGGCGGAACAAGGGGGAGCCGAGGCGATCAGCATCAAGGCGCTGGCAAAGCAGCTCGGGGTCTCGCAGCCGGCGCCGTACCGCCATTTCGCCGATCGTGAGGCGTTGCTTGCCGCGGTCACGGCTGAGGCGTTCCGGCAGTTCAGCGCGATGTTGCGCGAGGCGATGGCGAAGCCATCGAGGCAATCAAAATTGTCGCGACTGGCGCAGGCGACGCTCGATTTCGGCCTGCGGCGCAACGGCATCTATCGCCTGATGTTTGCATCACGCACCGTTTCCTGCGCGGCAAAAGATAGCGAACTGCATGAGGCGACGCGGGAGACGTTCGAGCTCGTGATCGAAGCGCTGGAAGCGCCGGCGGTCGGCTATCTGCGCGAGCGGCAGGCCCTCAAGATCTGGGCGGCGCTGCATGGGGTCGTGATGCTGGCCGAGCAGGGCCTGTTCACCGGCGAGGCTGCGCATGCCACGCGCGAGGAACTGGTGGAGGACTTTGTCAACGAAACCAAGGCCGCGCTCGCGATCGCGATCAAGGAAGCGCAGCGTCAGAAAAAGGCCGGCGCTTAGGCCTTCGCTTTCAGCAGCCGCATCAGCTTCTCGACCGCGCTGTCCGGCGTCGTCACGACCGGACGGCCGGTCGCTTCCGCGACCAGCGGTGCGGTTGAAGCGATGCTGAATTGCGCCAGGGCAACGACGTCGCAGTCGCGCAGGCCCTTCGATGCCTCGACGATCAACCGGTCATGCGTGGCGCGATCGCCGCGGTCGAGTGCCGCCAGCGCTCCCTCGGCCAGTTTCGGCACGACCTGGGCCGACGCCGGAAACTCCGGCGGCATCGACACCAGCGTTGGCGGGAAGGTCGACAGCAGGCCGATGCGCTTACCCATGGTCACGGCGCGTTCGATCATCGCCTCGTTCGGCTTCAGGACCGGCATCGGCGCATGTGCCCGCGCGACGGCTTCGATGCAGGGGCCGAAGGCCGAGCAGGTGAACAGGATGGCGTTCGCCCCGGTCGCAACCGCGTAGTCGCCGAGCGCGAGGAAGCGATCGGTCATGGCTTCGTTGAGCTTGCCGTCACGTGCGAGATCCGCCGACAGGCTGTCGTCGAGCAAATTCATCAGCCGCGCTTCCGGCCACGCCTTGGCGAACGCCGCCTCGATCGGGGCGATGGAGTGCTTGAGGGCGTGGATCAGTGCGATGCGCATGGGTGTCTCTTCTCCCTCGCCGCCTTGCGGCGGGGCAATCGCATATTGTGTGCACGACGCCGCGGCACCGGCGGTCGTCTCCCTCTCCCGCTTGCGGGATCGCAAGCGGGAGAGGTGAGGCACCGTTTACTTGAACGGCACCGCGTACATCAAGCCGCCCTTGGTCCAGAGGCCATTGAGGCCGCGCTCGAGCTTGAGCGGGCTCGCCTTGCCGACATTGCGCTCATAGATCTCGCCGTAATTGCCGGTGGCCTTGAGTGCCGTGACCAGCCATTTGTTGTCGAGTCCGAGGCGCGAGCCGAGGTCGCCGGAGGCGCCGAGCAGGCGCTGGATCGCCGGCGTCTGCGACTTCGTCATCTCTTCGACATTGGCCTGCGTCACGCCGAGTTCCTCGGCCTCGATCAGGCCGTAGTGCAGCCAGGTGATGATGTCGCTCCAGACCTCGTCGCCGTTGCGGGTGAAGGGGCCGAGCGGCTCCTTGCTGATGGTCTGCGGCAGCACGACGTAGTCGGCCGGGTTCGGCGCGGCCGTCGTGACCGCACCCGCGAGCGCGGAAGCGTCCTGGGTCATGGCATCGCAGCGACCGCCGAAGAAGGTCTGGTACATGGTGTCGACGCGGTCGAACACCAGCGGCTTCCAGTCGATGCCGTTGGCGCGGCCGTAATCGCCGAGCGTGACCTCATGGGTGGTGCCCTGCGCGACGCAGACGGTGGCGCCCTTGAGGTCCTTCAGCTCCTTCACGCCGAGGTCCTTTTTCACGACGAAGCCCTGGCCGTCGTAGAAGTTGATCGGACCCTGGCGGAGGCCGAGCGTGACGCCACGCAAATAAGTCTCAGTCGAGTTGCGGTAGAGCACGTCGATCTCGCCGGACTGCAGCGCCGTGAAGCGGTTCTGCGCGGTCAGCGCGACGTAGCGCACCTTGTTGGGGTCGCCGAGCACACCGGCCGCAAGCGCGCGGCAATAATCGACGTCGAGACCCTTGTAGTTGCCTTGCGAGTCCGGCGCCGAGAAGCCGGCAAAACCGGCGCTGACGCCGCACACCAAGGTGCCGCGGCTTTTGACCGTGTCGAGCGTCGCCGCCTGGGCGACCACCGCCGATGCGGCGAGCATGCTCGCCGCTATAACCACTTTCCTCATCATGCTACTCTCCCCTCAGTGATTGACACTACGCAACGCATCGTCGACGGCCGTGCCAAGCTTGTCGACGATCTGATCGATCTCGTCGGTGGACGCGATGTAGGGCGGCGCCAGCAGCACGTGGTCGCCGCGGACGCCGTCCACGGTGCCACCGCCGGGATAACAGCCGAGCCCGTTGGCAAAGGCCTCCGCCTTGATCTTCTGATTGAGTTTGAGCGCCGGATCGAACGAAGTGCGGCTGGCGCGATCAGCGACGAGCTCGATCGCCCAGAACAGGCCGCGGCCCCTGATGTCGCCGACATGGCGGTGATTGCCGAAACGCTCGGTCAGCCGCTGCTCGAGCAGCTTGCCACGCTGCTTCACTCGTTCAAGCAGATTGTCTTCCCGGATCACGTCCTGCACCGCGAGCGCAGCGGCGCAAGCGAGGGGGTGCGCGAGGTAGGTATGGCCGTGCTGGAACGCGCCGGAGCCGGAGCGGATGGTGTCGATGATCTTGCTGCTCGCGAGCATGGCGCCGATCGGCTGGTAGCCGCCGCCGAGGCCCTTTGCGATCGCCTGGATATCGGGCGCGACGCCTTCCTGCTGCCAGGCATGCGTAGTGCCGGTGCGGCCCATGCCGCACATGACCTCATCGAGGATGAGCAGGGCGCCATGCCGATCGCAGATCTCGCGCACCGCTTTGAAGTAGCCGTCTGGCGCCGTCACCGCGCCGGCAGTGGCCCCGACGACGGGTTCGGCGAGGAACGCGGCAACGCTGTTGGGACCGAGCCGCTGGAATTCCGTTTCAAGCTCGGCGGCCAGGCGCGCAACGAACTGGGCCTCCGTCTCACCGTCATGCTTCTCGTGATAGGCAAAGGCCGGCGTCACATGGCTGAAGGCGGCCGAGAGCAGCGGCGCATAGGGGGCGCGGCGCCAGGCATTGCCGCCCGCGGCCAGCGCGCCGAGCGTATTGCCATGGTAGCTCTGCCGCCGCGCGATGAAATGCTGCCGCTGCGGCTCGCCGCGCTCGATGAAATACTGCCGCGCCAGCTTGATGCTGGCTTCGATCGCTTCCGATCCGCCGCTGACGAAATAAGCGTAGGCGAGACCGCCGGGCTCGTGGCCGACGAGCGTCTCGGCGAGTGCCTCGGCCGGCTCGGAGGTGAAGAAGGCGGTGTGCGCATAGGCAAGGGTCGAAGCCTGCTTCGCCATGGCTGCGATCACGCGCGGATGCTGGTGGCCGAGGCAGGAGACCGCCGCGCCACCCGAAGCGTCGATCACGCGCCGCCCGTCCTCGGCAAACAGATAGATGCCCTCGCCGCCGATCGCCTTGGGCGGCGTCTCGCGCAATGAGCGATGCAGCACGCGGCTGGTGCGGGTGCTCATGGGTCAACCTTTCTCTGAGACATAGGTGGAGGCCGCAGCGAGCCGCGCCTCGGTATCCTGAAGGCGCTTCTTTGCCGCCGTGCCGCCGAGCGAAAAAGTCACTGCCGCCAGCGATTGCGCAATCGCAAGCGCGCCGGTCAGGCTCGGGAAGAAGCCCGGCGAGGAGGCCGCTTCGAACAGCAAGACATGGTCGGCGCCTTCGGCCATCGGCGCAGCCACGCTGTCCGCGATTGCGATCAGCGTCGCGCCGGCGTGATAAGCGGCCTGTGCAACGCGGACACTGGCGTTGGTGTAGGGCACGAAGCCGATCACGATCACGGCCTCACCGGGGCGGAACGCGCAGAGATCGAGATCGTCGGGGCCGGAGGCGCCGACGATCTGGACCTGTTCGGGCCGGAAAAGCCTGAGCTCGTAATTGAGCAATTCCGCAACGCTACGACAGCTGCGGTAGCCGGTGATCCATATCCGCGTTGCATCGTGCAGCGCACGGGCCGCATCGGCGATCGCGTGGGCCGAAATGCGCGGCAGCCCCGCGGCTTCGGCTTCAAGCTTGTCGGTGACGAGCGCGACATCGGCATTCGGCCCGTGGCGTCGGCTCTTGGCGCGGCCGGAGAAGGGCGACGTCGGCGACGGCCGCCGTGCCTCCGTGAGCGCGGCGCGCAATTCGTCCCAGCCGGAATAGCCGATCGCCTTGGCAAGCCGCGTGAACGCGGCGGGATCGGCGCCGGCCTCCGCTGCGAGATCGCGCATCGAACGGGTGGTGGCGTCGTAGTCGTTGGCCGCGACAAAACGACCGACCTCCTGCAGGCGCAGGGGGAGCGATGGCAACGCAATGCGCAGTTCGCTCAGCGGCGAGGATTTCACGGGCTCGGCCATGAAACATTTGTTGCATAGATAAGATTTTGGTGCAACAGTTGATGCGCGCCGCCGGAAATCGCTGTTTTCGAGAAGGATTTTTGTGCTGTGACGTCAGATGATCCCAGGCCGCCGCCGCGCCGCAGCTTCTTCGGAGCGCTCGGACCAAACGAGTTGAAGGGCGTGTTCTGGCAGGTGCTGGTGGTCGGCGTTGCCGTCGCCGTTGTCGCCTTCCTCTGGTCCAACACCGTGACCAACCTCTCGGCCCGCCGCATCACCACCGGCTTTGCCTTTCTCGGTCGAGAGGCCGGAATGCCGATCGCCGACAGCCTGCTCACCTACAATCCGAGAGACAGCTACCTCTGGGCTTTCGTCGTCGGTGTCGCCAACACGTTGCGCGTCGCCGTCATCGGCATCGTGCTCGCGACCATCCTGGGCACGCTGATCGGAATCTCGCGGCTGTCGGCGAACTGGCTGTTGTCGCGACTCGCGGCAGTCTATGTCGAAGTCCTGCGCGACATCCCGTTGCTGCTCCAGCTCTTGTTTTGGTACGTATTGATGCAGGCCCTTCCTGCTGCGCGCGCCGCGTGGCGGCCCGTCGAGGGCGTGTTCCTCTCCAATCGCGGTCTGATCCTGCCGGCGATCCCGATCGGGCCGCCGCAACTCCGGGTGCTCGGCGCGGCCCTGCTGGGCTGCGCTGCATTCTTTGTCATTCAGCGCTGGCTGCTCGCGCAGCAGATGCGTGACGGCAAGCCACGGCCGGCCTGGCCCTTTGCGCTCGGCCTCATTGTCGTGCTGCCGGCGGCGGTATCGCTGCTGCTTGGTGTGTCCTGGAAGATCGAATGGCCGGAGCTGCGCGGCTTCAATTTCGTCGGCGGGCTGACGCTCGCACCGGAATATTTCGCGCTGCTGATCGCGCTCGTCACGTATACGTCGGCCTTCATCGCCGAGATCGTGCGTAGCGGCATCCAGTCGGTGCCGCGCGGCCAATGGGATGCCGCCAGTGCACTCGGCCTGCGCCGCAGCTTCATGCTGCGCCAGATCATCCTTCCGCAGGCGCTGCGCGTGATCGTGCCGCCGATGACGAGCCAGTATCTCAACTTGACCAAGAATTCCTCGCTCGCGGTGGCGATCGGCTACCAGGACGTGGTCTCGATCGCCAACACCACGCTGAACCAGACCGGGCAGGCGATCGAGGCGATCGCACTGATCATGGCCGTCTTCCTCACCATCAGCCTTGGCATCAGTTTCTTCATGAACTGGTACAATGCACGCATCGCGCTGGCGGAGCGCTGAGCATGACTGCGATCACCGACATGCCCGACCTGCCGCGTGCCGCCCGCCGCCCGCAAATCGGCAACCCGGTGCTGCGCTGGTTGCGCACCAATCTGTTCTCGTCGATTCCCAACGGCATCCTCACGGTCGTTCTGCTGGCGGTGCTGGGGAAAGGCGTATTCAGTTTCGTGCAGTGGGGCATTGCCAACGCGGTCTGGCTCACACCGGCCAACGATTCCAGCGCCTGCAAGGCAATGCGCGGCCTGGGCGCCTGTTGGGCCATCATTCCCGAAAAGTACCGGTTCATCCTGTTCGGCACCTATCCGTTCGACGAGCAGTGGCGGCCGGCGCTGTCGGTCGTGCTGTTCATCGCGCTGTTCTTCCTCTCCACGCGCCGTGCGCTATGGCGGCGCGAACTTGCTTTCCTCTGGATTGGCGCGCTGGCGCTGATCAGCGTGCTGATGTGGGGTGGCGTGTTCGGGCTGTCCTTCGTCTCGCAAGACCGTTGGGGAGGCCTGCCGGTGACGCTGATCCTGGCGACGTTCGGACTGGCGTTCGGTTTCCCGCTCGGAATTCTGGTCGCCCTCGGCCGGCGCTCGAAGCTGCCGGCGATCCGCTCGCTCTCGGTGCTCTATGTCGAACTGATCCGCGGCGTGCCGCTGGTCAGCCTCCTGTTCATGGCGAGCGTGATGTTTCCGCTGTTCATGCCTGCCGGATTCAACATCGACAAGCTGCTGCGGGCGCAGATCGCGATCATCCTGTTCGCGGGCGCTTATCTGGCCGAAGTGATCCGCGGCGGCCTCCAGGCCGTGCCGCGCGGCCAATATGAGGCCGCCGATGCGCTGGGGCTGTCGTACTGGCGCAAGCACCGGCTGGTCGTTTTGCCGCAGGCGATCCGCCACGTCATCCCGCCGCTGGTCAACACCTTCATTGCCTTTTTCAAGGACACCAGCCTGGTGCTGATCATCGGCATCTTCGACCTGCTGACGACGGCCAAGACCGCGATCATCGATCCCGCCTGGCAGCAGTTTTCGGTCGAGGTCTATATCTTCGTTGCCGCGATCTATTTCGTCTTCTGCTTCGCCATGTCGCGCTACAGCCGGAGCCTGGAGGCGACGGGCGGAAGATGAGGGCCCAAGTCCCGGACGCGCCGCGTCCGGGACACCAGAAGCCTTACTTCTTCACCTTGGGATCAATCGGCGTCCGCCCGCGCAGGCCCAGAATGTCCTCCAGTACCTTCGCGCCGGCGATGACCTGCGCATCCGCGCGGGGCGCGCCGACGACCTGCATGCCGACCGGCAGGCCCGACGCCGTGAAGCCGCAGGGCAACGACAGCGACGGGCAGCAGGCGAGGGTGATGGCGTAGACGATGCCGAGCCATTCGACGTAGTTCTCGAACTTTTTGCCCGCGCATTCGGCGACATAGCGGTGCTCGATCGGGAAGGGCGGTACGATCGTCGTTGGCGTCAGCAGCAGATCATACGTCTTGAAGAACTCGATCGCGCGCGCGGTCATGCCGACGCGCTGCGCCTCGGCGCGCGCGAGCTGCTCGACGGTGAGCTTGAGGCCCTCCTCGATGTTCCAGATCACCTCCGGCTTGAGAAGGTCGCGCTTGGTGCGGAGAAGATTGGCCTTGGTGATCGCAAAGTCGAAGGCGCGCAGCACGTGGAAGCATTCATGCGCCTCGCGCCAGTCGGGATGCGCCTCCTCGACGATGGCGCCGGCCTCGGCGAAACGTTCGGCGGCCTTGCGCGTGATCGCCTTGACCTCGGGATCGACGGGCGTGATGCCGAGATCGGGCGAATACGCAACTCGCTTCGGCTTCTTGCCCGATTGAGCAGCAGACAGGAACGAGGTTGTCGGTGCCGGCAACGACAGCGGATCGTCGGCATAGTCGCCGCTCATCGCATCGAGCAGCAGCGCGAGGTCCTCGACGTTGCGGGCCATCGGGCCGACCACGCCGAGATTGCGGTCGATGCCTGACTTGGGCGTATGCGCGACGCGGCCGATGCTCGGCCGCATTCCGACGACGCCGCAAAAGGCCGCGGGGCTGCGCAGCGATCCACCCATGTCGGACCCCTGAGCGAGCCATGCCATGCCCGTTGCGAGCGCGACCGCAGCACCGCCCGATGAACCCGCGGCCGATTTGGACGTATCCCAGGGATTGAGCGTCGCGCCGAAGACTTCGTTGAAGGTGTTGGCGCCGGCGCCGAATTCCGGCGTGTTGGATTTTGCGTAGACGACCGCGCCGTTGGCTTCGAGGTTCTCGACCATGAGGTCGGACGTCGCGGAAATGTTGTCTTTGAATATTGGCGAGCCCTGCGTGTTCAGCACGCCGGCGACGTCTGTGAGATCCTTGATCGGCAGCGGCAAGCCCGCCAGCAGCCCGCGCGCACCGGCAGGCTTCTGCATCAGGGCCTTTGCATGGGTTCGCGCGCGATCGAAGCACAGCGTCGGCAGCGCGTTGACCTTGCCGTCGACCTCCCTGACGCGCTTCTCCACCACATCGAGCAGTTCAAGCGGAGAAACGTCGCCGGAGCGCAGCTTGTCGACGACGGTGCAGGCGGTTTCGCGGATCAACTCTTGAGACAACTATCTTACTCCTAAGCTAGGCTTGGTTCGCTCTGATAGAAAAAATCTAACCCCACCCGGCGCCGATACCGCCATCCACCGTGTAGATCACGCCGGACGTATAGCCGGCGCGATCGGACGCCAGGAATGCCATGAGGTCGCCGATCTCGCGCGCATGCGCGGGGCGGCCGAGCGGCAGGCCTTTCTGGAATTCCTTGTAGCGGCTCTCGTCGCCGAACTGGTGCTTTGCCCGCGTCTTCAGCAGCGTGACGTGACGATCGGTGCCGACGGGGCCGGGATTGATGCCGACCACGCGGATGTTGTCGGCGAGGCTTTTTCCGCCAAGCGCGCGGGTGAAAGCCATCAGTGCGGCATTGCCGGCGCTGCCGCAGATGTAATTGGCGTCGAATTTCTCGCCGGCCGCGCCGATGTCGTTGACGATGACGCCGCCGCCTTTGGCTTTCATCTGCGCATAGATCTGCCGCGTGAGGTTGATATAGCCGAACACCTTGAGTTCCCAGGCGTGGCGCCAGGTCGCTTCGTCGATCTTGTCGATCGAGCCGCCGGGGATATCGCCGGCATTGTTCACGAGCACGTCGATGTCGGCGGCTTCCTTCGCGAGCCGCGCGATGTCCTCCGCCTTGCGCAGGTCGACGATGCTCGTCGCGGCATCGATCTGGTGCGCCAAGCGCAGGCGGTCGGCCAGCGCCTTGAGCTGATCGCCGCTGCGGGCGGCGAGCAGGAGGTTTGCGCCTTCCTCGGCAAACGCCTCGGCGGCGGCGGCGCCAATGCCCTTGGACGCGCCCGTAATCAGGACGCGCTTGCCACGCAGATGCAGATCCATGAGAGGTACTCGCAGGATGGGAACGGAATGAAATCAGTAGGCGCCCGGCTGCGCCATGGTCAACATTGCAGTGCAGCGTTGCACTGCCGCCGACTTTGGTCCATTGCAGTGCGGTCAAAAAGACGGCGGCTGCCGGACCAACCAAGGACGTTCTCGATGAGCAAGAAACAATACCGGATCGCAGTCATTCCCGGCGACGGCATCGGCAAGGAAGTGATGCCCGAAGGCCTGCGCGTTTTGGAGGCCGCCGCGAAGAAGCACGGCGTGTCCCTGCATTTCGATCATTTCGACTTCTCGTCCTGGGACTATTACGAGAAGCACGGCCAGATGATGCCGGACGACTGGAAGGAGAAGATCGGCAAGCACGACGCGATCTATTTCGGCGCGGTCGGCTGGCCGGCAAAAATTCCGGATCACGTCTCGCTGTGGGGCTCGCTGATCAAATTCCGCCGCGAATTCGATCAATATGTGAATTTGCGCCCGGTGCGCCTGATGCCCGGCGTGCCGTCGCCGCTCGCCAATCGCAAGCCCGGCGATATCGATTTCTGGGTGGTGCGCGAGAACACCGAAGGCGAATATTCCTCCGTCGGCGGCCGCATGTTCCCGGATACCGACCGCGAGTTCGTGACGCAGCAGACGGTGATGACTCGCACCGGCGTCGACCGCATCCTGAAGTTCGCTTTCGAACTCGCCCAGTCGCGGCCGAAGAAGCATCTGACGTCGGCGACCAAGTCCAACGGCATCTCCATCACCATGCCTTATTGGGACGAGCGCGTGGAGGCGATGGCCAGGAAGTTCCCGGGCGTGAAGTGGGACAAGTACCACATCGACATTCTCACCGCGAACTTCGTGCTGCATCCGGACTGGTTCGACGTCGTCGTCGGCTCCAACCTGTTCGGTGACATCCTCTCCGATCTCGGTCCGGCCTGCACCGGCACGATCGGCATTGCGCCGTCGGGCAACATCAATCCTGAGGGCGATTTCCCCTCGGTGTTCGAGCCCGTGCATGGTTCGGCACCCGACATCGCGGGGCAGGGCATAGCCAACCCGATCGGTGCGATCTGGTCGGGCGCGATGATGCTCGATCATCTCGGCGAGAAGGTCGCCGGCAAGTCGATCGTCGATGCGATCGAGCGTACGCTGGCCGAGCGCACGCTGCGCACCAAGGATCTCGGCGGCAACGCCGACACGACGGCTTGCGGCAAGGCCGTCGCGGATATGGTGGACTAAGGCGATCTTCTACAGAAGACGTCGTCCCGGTCTTCGCCGGGACGACGTGATGACGGCTTATCCGACGATCTGCTCGATCGTCGCCTGATCCAGCCCGAACTTCTTCCCGGCCTCGACAATTTCCTGCCAGGTGGTCGGATCGACCGGAATGCCTTCGGCGAGACGTTTCTTCTTGGTCTCGCGCTCGGGCTCGCCGGCGATCTTCACCTTGTCGACGCCGGGAGCGGGCGGCGAGCCGGTGTGCCAGGCGACGAAGCTTTCGACTTCGCGCGCCAGGTTTTCGCCGGTGCCGAGCTTGCCTGGATCGATGACGATCGAGAGCATGCCGTTGAGGACGTTGTACTTGCCGTCCGACGGGCCCTTGACCACTTGTCCGCCGGACAGCGCGCCGCCGAGGATCTCGCATACCAGCGCGAGCCCCGAACCCTTGTGCTCGCCGAACGGCAGGATGGCGCCGTGCGGCGGGATCACGGTGTAGCGAGGGTTGGTGGTCGGCTTGCCCTCGTTGTCGATGATGGTGCCGGGTTCGAGCTGGACGCCCTTGTTGTGGGCGACGCGGGTCTTGCCCTGCGCGATCCTGCTGGTGGCGAAGTCGAGCACGATGGGGTCCTTGCCCCGGCGCGGAATGCCGACGCAGAACGGGTTGGTGCCGTGACGTGCATCGCTGCCGCCCCACGGCGCCACGATCGGGCGCGAGATCACGTTGACGAAGTGGATCGAGACCAGCCCGTGGTCGATGCACTGCTCGGCCCAGTGGCCGATGCGGCCGATGTGGTGCGCGTTGGAGAGACCGACGAGGCACACGCCGTTTTGCTTGGCGCGCGCTGCCGCAAGCTCCATCGCTTCATGGCCAATCACCTGGCCGTAGCCGGTGAGGCCGTCGAGGGTCAGAAGCGGGCCGGTGTCGAGCACGGTCTTGACGTGCGCGTTCACGGCGAGGCCGCCGTTGATGACGCTCTGGACATAGCGCGGGATCATGCCGACTCCGTGGGAGTCATGCCCTTTGAGATTGGCCTCCACGAGATTGGTGGACACGAGCTCTGCCTCTCGGTCCGAGGAGCCGCCGGCCCTGACAATGGCGCGGATGGCGTTGGTGAGCGGCTCTGCCTTGATGTTGCGATAGTCGGCCATTGTTGTTGCTCTTATCCTTTCACGATCCGGCGGCAATGGACCCATGCCGCCTCAATCAGGTTTTCACTGGCTTCCGGCGTACGGAAGGCGGAATGTGCCGACAGCGTCACGTTCGGAATCCTGGTCAGCGGATGGTCCGCCGGCAGCGGCTCGATGTTGAAGACGTCGAGGCCGGCATGACGGATATGGCCCGACTTCAGCGCATCGATCATGGCCTGCTCGTCGACGATGGCGCCGCGCGCGGTGTTGATGAGGACGACGCCCGGTTTCATCTGGCCGATCTTCTCGCGCGTGATCATGCCGCGCGTTTCGTCGTTGAGCAGCAGGTGCAGCGATACGACATCGCTCTTCGCCAGCAGCGTATCGAGATCGGTGAACTCAACGCCCGGACGGCTCTTCGGCGAGCGGTTCCAGGCGATCACCCTAATGCCGCTGCCGGACGCGATGCGCGCGACCTCCGCGGCTATGCCGCCGAATCCGATCAGGCCGAGGGTCTTGCCGGTGAGTTGCATGCCATCCTCGCGCAGCCAGTTCCCGGCGCGCATCTCGCGGTCCATCATCGCTATGACGCGGGCCGAGGCCCACATCAGCGCGATCGCGGATTCCGCGACCGCCGTGTCGCCATAGCCCTTGATCAGATGCACGGAAATGCCGAGCTCGGCGAGTTCCTCCGGGTTCATGTAGCTGCGCGCGCCCGTGCCGAGGAAAACGACGTGCTTCAATCCTGCGCACTTCTTCGCCACTTCGGTCGGAAGCGCCGTGTGGTCGACGATGGCGATCTCCGCGCCGTCGAGGATTTCAGGGTATTGCTCGGGCTTGATGTCAGGATCCCTGTGGATCCGTACCTTGGGATCGCCGGGCTTTTCCAGCCGCTCCATAATCAGGGCAAGCGCCTCGTTGGCGTCGACGAATACTCCACGCATGTCTATCTCCGATCAGGAAGCGACGCCGGCGATCGCCAGCACGGTGTGCATCAGCACGTTGGTGCCTGCAGCGCAGTCGGGTTGCGTCGCATCTTCCAGCTCGTTATGGCTGATGCCGTCCTTGCAGGGCACGAACACCATCGCCGCGGGCATGACCGTGTTGAGGTTGCAGGCGTCGTGACCGGCGCCGGAGGTGATGCGACGCGAGGAATAACCGAGCGTCTTCGCGGCATTCTCGACGGCTGCGATCAGCTTGGGATCGAAATGCGTTGGCGGCTTGCGCCAGACGAGGTCAATTTTCACATCGACCTTGCGACGGGCCGCGATCTCGCTAATCGCGGCGCGCAAATCACGATCTAGCGCATCCATGATCGCGCCATCGGCGCTGCGGCAATCCATCGTGAAGGCGACCTCGCCGGGAATGACGTTGCGCGAGGGATTGGCGATCACGGCCTCGCCGATGGTGCCGACCGCGTTCGGCCCGTGTTTCTTCGCGATGGCCTCCATCGCCAGCACGATCTCGGAGAGCGTCGCCAGCGCATCGCGCCGCAGCGGCATCGGGGTCGAGCCCGCATGGCTCTCGAAACCGGAAATCTTTCCGTCGTACCACAGCACGCCCTGGCCGGAATCGACCACGCCGATGGTTTTGCCTTCAGCTTCGAGGATCGGGCCCTGCTCGATGTGCAACTCGACGAAGCAGCCGAGCTTCTGAAAGCCGACCGGCTTGTCGCCGCGATAGCCGATGCTGTCGAGCGCCTGGCCGACCGTGGTCCCGTCGATGTCCTTGCGTGAGAGAATGTCGTCGGTGGTGAAATCGCCGACGTAGGCGGCGGACGCCATCATGGCCGGCGCAAAACGCGAGCCTTCCTCGTTGGTCCAGTTGACGACGCAGATCGGCGCCTCGGTCTCGATGCCGGCGTCGTTCAGCGTGCGGATGACTTCCAGCGCGCCGAGCGTTCCCAGAATGCCGTCATACTTGCCGCCGGTCGGCTGGGTGTCGAGATGCGAGCCGATGCCGACGGGCAGCTTCGACATGTCGCGGCCCTTGCGCAGCCCGAACTGCGAGCCGAGCGCATCGGTGTGAACCTCGAGCCCGGCGTCCTCACAGCCTTTCCGGAACCAGTCGCGCACCTGCTTGTCTTCGCTGCTCAGCGTCAGCCGCCGCACACCGCCTTTGGCTGTCCCGCCGAATTTCGCGGTCTCGTGGATGGATCCCCAGAGGCGGGCGGAATCGATTTGCAGGTTGGTCGCGGCTCGGCTCATGCGTTCGATCTCTCGTGTTGTCCGGCGCCTTTTTCAATGACGCGCCGGGACGGGCGCGTCAACCGCGAGGCTGCACTGCGCAATCTGACAGGCAAGCTCGGCGACGCGCTGCACCGCGACGACGTCGGGCGAGGCGAGCCAGCTCGCCGTGAATGTCAGCGGTGCGATCGCCAGATCAGTGTCGAGCAATTGCAGCCGGCCGTCGGCGAGCTCGTTCTCGACGATGGCGTCGGGGATCACGGCGATGCCGAGGCCTTCGATTGCCATGTGGATGACGGTCGCGAGCGAAGCCGACGCATGGAGGCGGATCGGCGGCAGCTCCGGCCGGTCGAACACTTCGCGCACAACCTCGTAGGGCCTGGTCTTGCGTGGGAAGGTGATGATCGGAAACCGCGCGATGTCGGCTGAAGTCACCGGGCCATGACCGAGCCCGAGTGATGGACTTGCGAGAAAGCCGATCGGATAGTCAGCGAGCTTGCGGTTGTGCACGCCCGAGGCCGACAGCGGTCCGACCACGAATGCAAGCTCGATCTCCTGTGCGAGCAGGCGCGCGGTGAGATTCGGTGTGATGTCGACCTCGATCTCCAGCGACAGATTCGGATAGATCTCGTTGACGCTCTTCACCAACCGCGGGAGCCAGGTGTGCACGATGGTCTCGGCGACGCCGAGCCGCATTACGCCGCGCATTGCGGAGCGGTCGCCGATCTCGGCCATCATCTGGGCCCGCAGGCCAATCAGCTTCTCGGCGTAGACCATCATCTGCCGCCCGCTCGGGGTCGGCGAGGCCACGCGATGATCGCGGTTCAGGAGCTTCACGCCCATCTCGCGTTCGAGCTGGGCGATGCGCTGGGAGATCGCTGGCTGGGTCGTATTGAGCCGTGCCGCAGCCCCCCGGAAGCTGCCGAGCTTCACAACCCAGAGGAAGGTTTCGATCGACCTGAAGTCCAGCATTGGAAGGATTTTCCCAAACGATAAATCAGATTTATCGATATCGATTAGAAAGGAAGATTAGACTTTATAGCACGCTTGGTGTTGGCTGTCTTTGTCGAGTTTATAGGCAGGTCGATCGCATGACTGTTTTGGTGGCAGCGCAGCAAACTGAAACGCCCGACACGCTTCCGAGCCTCCAGGCGCGGCTCGCCTATCGCGGTGGTGAGGTCGGCTCGACCGCGGGGATCGCCCCCGGCTTCGTCCAGGGCAATCTGGCGATCCTGCCGGCCGAATATGCCGGCGCCTTCCACCGCTTCTGCCAGCTCAATCCAAAGCCGTGTCCGATCATCGGCATGTCCGACGTCGGCAGCCCGCACATCCCTGCGCTCGGCGCCGATCTCGACATCCGTACGGACGTGCCGCGCTACCGTGTCTGGCGCGACGGCGAAGTCGTGGACGAGCCGACCGACGTCACCGGCTACTGGCGCGACGATCTCGTGACCTTCGTGCTCGGCTGCTCGTTCTCGTTCGAGGAGGCGCTGCTCGACGAGGGCATGCCGATCCGTCACATCGAGGAGAATGTGCGCGTGCCGATGTATCGCACCAATATTGCTTGCGGCGTGTCAGGTCCGTTCGCGGGGCCGATGGTCGTCTCGATGCGCCCGTTCAAGCCGGCTGACGCGATCCGCGCGGTGCAGATCACCTCGCGCTATCCGGCCGTGCACGGCGCGCCCGTGCATCTGGGCCATCCCCATCTGATCGGCATCAAGGACATCGCCAAGCCTGACTATGGTGATCCCGTATCTGTCGCCGACGACGAGATCCCGGTGTTCTGGGCCTGCGGCGTGACGCCGCAATCGGTGATCAACGCCGCCAAGGTGCCGTTCGCAATCACGCATTCGCCTGGCCTGATGCTGGTGACGGATCTGAAGAACAGGAACATGGCCGTGATTTAGTAGGCAGCGTTTGCTGCTTCTTCGGGCTTTACGCAGTTTGCCAATCGTTTCATTCGATACGCGCAAAATTCGAATAACAGGGGACTTTGCCAATGACGATCACTCGCCGCGACGTTCTACTCGGAGCCACCGCCGCCGCCGCGCTGCTGCCGCTAGCCGCACGCGCCCAAACTTCCGAGGTCGTGATCGGTGCGACCTATCCCCTGTCGGGTGCCGGCGCCCAGGTCGGCGTCGATGCGCAGCGCGCCTTCGAGACCGCGGTCGACATCATCAACAATGATCAGGACTTCGATCTTCCGCTGGCGAAGGGCGTCGGCCTCCCCGGTCTCGGTGGTGCAAAGATTCGCATGGTGTACGCCGACCACCAGGGCGATCCGCAGAAGGGGCGCGCCGAAGCCGAGCGGCTGATCACCCAGGAGAAGGTCTGCGCCGTGCTCGGCTCCTATCAGAGCGCGGTCGCGGTCACGGTCAGCCAGATCTGCGAGCGTTACCAGGTCCCGTTCTTGTCGGCGGACAATTCCTCGCCCAGCCTGCACCGCCGCGGACTGAAGTACTATTTCCGCGCTTCGCCGCATGACGAGATGTTTTCCACCGCGATGTTCGATTTCCTCGACGCGATGAAGAAGAAGAAGGGCGTCAAGGCCGATACGCTGGCGCTGTTCCACGAAGATACGATCTTCGGCACCGACTCCGCCAACGCCCAGACCAAGCTCGCGACCGAGCGCGGCTACAAGATCGTCTCCGACATCAAGTACCGCGCCAACTCGCCGTCCTTGTCGGCCGAAGTCCAGCAGCTCAAGGCCGCCAATGCGGACGTGCTGATGCCCTCGAGCTACACCACGGACGGCATCCTGCTGGTCAAGACCATGGCTGAGCTCGGCTACAAGCCGAACGCGATCCTGGCCCAGGCAGCCGGCTTCTCCGAAAAGGCGCTTTACGACGCCGTCGGCGACAAGCTCGAAGGCGCGATTACCCGCGGCAGCTTCTCGCTCGATCTCGCCGCCAAGCGGCCGATGGTCGGCAAGATCAACGATCTGTTCAAGGCGAAGTCGGGCAAGGACCTCAACGACAACACCTCGCGCCAGTTCATGGCGATGATCGTGATCGCGGACGCCATCAACCGCGCCAAGTCGACCGACGGCGAGAAGATCCGCGACGCGATGGCCGCAACCGACATTCCGGGCGAGCAGACCATCATGCCCTGGAGGCGGGTCAAGTTCGACGAAATGGGCCAGAACAACGACGCCGATCCAGTGCTGCTCCAATATATCGGCGGCAAGTTCGTCACCATCTTCCCGGCGCAGGCGGCGGTGGCCGAAGCTGTCTGGCCGATGAAGTGAGGACGGGTTCGGGAGCTCGGGGCTCCCGATCCTGATGCTGCGGATCAAGGCGGAGGGCCACGTCGGGAAAGACGAGGGCGGGCTCTCCCTTTGCGATGCATGCTCGATGACGCCCCTCGGGACGAGGGTTTTTTTTTGGGGGACACGTTGCTGACAGTCGAAACAATTGTCCAAAGTCTCGCGAGCGGCCTGCTGATGGGCCTGCTCTACGGACTGATCGCCGTCGGCCTCGCGCTGATCTTCGGCCTGATGGACGTCACGAACTTCGCCCATGGCGAATTCCTGATGATCGCGATGTACGCGTCCTTCTTCCTGTTCACGTTCTTCGCCATCGACCCCTTGCTGTCGGCGCCGTTGGTCGCGGCGGCGCTGTTCGTGTTCGGTGCGATCGTCTATCTGCTGATTGTGCGCTTCGCGATGAGGGCCAAGGCCAACGCCGGCATGGTGCAGATCTTCTCGACCTTTGGCCTCGCCATCGTCATGCGGGGCCTCGCCCAGCTGTTCTTCACGCCGGACTATCGCAGCATTCCGCAGTCCTGGCTCGGCGGCAAGACCGTCTCGATTGCAGGCATCTTCCTGCCGGAGCCACAGCTGGTCGGTGCGCTGGTCTCGATCGCCGCCTTCGTCGGCCTCTACTTCTTCATCCACCGCACCGATTTCGGCCGTGCGCTCGAAGCCACCCGTGAAGATCCCGGTGCGGTCGCGCTGGTCGGCATCGACAAGAACCGCGTGTTCGCGTTCGGCTGGGGCCTTGGCGCCGCGCTCGTCGGTCTCGCCGGCGCGATCATGGCGGTGTTCTTCTACATCTACCCCGACGTTGGTGCGTCCTTTGCGCTGATTGCCTATGTTACGGTGGCGCTCGGCGGGTTCGGCAGCGTGTTCGGCGCCTTTGCCGGCGGCATCATCGTCGGCCTGGTTGAAGCGGTCACAGCCCTGATGCTGCCGCCCTCGCTGAAGTCGGTCGGCATTTATGCGGTGTACTTGCTCGTCGTCTTCATTCGGCCGCGTGGCCTGTTCGGGTCGATGTGATGGACAAGAATTTTGCCGCGCGGCGTCGCCGCGATCTCATCGTCGCCGCAGTGCTGGCCGTGCTTGCCGCCCTCGCGCCGCTGTTCGTCAAGAACGTCTACATCCAGAACATCCTGGTCCTGACCCTGATGTATGCAGCGCTGTCGCAGAGCTGGAACATCCTCTCCGGTTATTGCGGACAGATCTCGCTGGGCCACGCGCTCTATTTCGGCATCGGTGCCTACACCACCGAGCTTCTGTTCACGAAGTTCGGCGTATTGCCCTGGTTCGGGATGCTCGCCGGCGGCGGGATTGCGGCACTCATCGCGATGGGGCTCGGCTATCCCTTCTTCCGCCTGCGCGGCCATTACTTCGTGATCGCGACCATCGTCATCGCCGAGATCGGCTTGCTGCTGTTCCAGAATTGGGATTGGGCGGGAGCCGCGATGGGGATCACCATACCCGTCCGCGGCGACAGCTGGCTGAAATTCCAGTTCATGCGCAGCAAGCTCCCGTATTTCTATTTCGCGCTGGCGCTGTGCTGCCTCGCCTGGTTCGTCACCTGGTGGCTGGAGGATTCCAAATGGGGCTTTTGGTGGCGCGCGGTGAAGGACAATCCGGAAGCCGCCGAGAGCCTGGGCGTCGTCGTGTTCAATTCCAAGATGGGGGCGGCAGCGGTCTCTGCGTTTCTCGTTGCCGTCGGCGGTGCCTTCTATGCGCAGTTCCTCGCCTATATCGATCCTGAAAGCGTGATGGGCTTCCAGTTCTCGCTGCTGATGGCGCTCCCGGCGGTGCTAGGCGGTATTGGGACTCTCTGGGGGCCAGTGTTAGGTGCGGCCATCCTCATCCCGATGACGGAGCTGACGCGCTCCTATATCGGTGGCTCCGGTCGCGGCGTCGATCTCATCGTCTACGGCACGCTGATCGTCTTGATCTCGCTGGCCTTGCCGCAGGGCCTGGTCAGCCTGTTCTCCCGCTCCAAAGCGAAGGGAGCCACGCGATGACCGCGCTCCTTGAAACCCGCGGCGTCTGGCAGCGGTTCGGCGGTCTCGTCGCCAACAGCGACGTCTCGATCTCGGTCGGCCGCGGCGAGATCGTCGGCCTGATCGGTCCGAACGGCGCCGGCAAGTCGACGCTGTTCAATCTGATCGCCGGCGTCCTTCCGCCGACGCAAGGCTCGATCTGGTTCGACGGTGAGGATGTCACCAAGCTGCCGGCCGCCGAGCGCTGCCAGCGCGGCGTCGGGCGCACTTTCCAGGTGGTCAAGAGCTTCGAGACCATGACTGTGATCGACAACGTCATCGTCGGTGCGCTCGTGCGCAACACCGTGATGCGCGAAGCGCGCCGCAAGGCGCATGAGGTGCTGGAGTTTACCGGCCTTGCCGCGCGTGCCGATGTGCTTGCGAGTGATCTGGTGCCCGCCGAGAAGCGCCGCCTCGAAGTCGCGCGCGCGCTGGCAACGGAGCCGAAGCTTCTGCTGCTGGATGAAGTTCTCACCGGCCTGACGCCGACCGAGGCGCAGACCGGTGTTGCGCTGGTGCGCAAGGTGCGCGACGCCGGCATCACCGTGCTGATGGTGGAGCACGTCATGGAGATCGTGATGCCGCTGGTCGACCGCGCCATCGTGCTCGATCTCGGCAAGGTGCTGGTCGAGGGCAAGCCCGCGGATGTCGTCCGCGATCCCAAGGTAATCAAGGCATATCTGGGAGATCGTCATGCTGTCGGTGCATGAAGTCACGACCGCCTATCAGGGCCTGGTCGCGATCTCCGCGATCAGTATAGAGGTCACCAAGGGCGAGATCGTCTGTGTCGCCGGCGCCAACGGCGCGGGCAAGTCGACGCTGCTGAAGTCGATCGCAGGTGCCGAGCGTCCGCGCTCGGGCACTGTGACTTTCGACGGCAAGAGGCTCAACGGCATGGCGCAGCACCACATCACGGCGGCCGGCATCGCCTATGTGCCGGAAAACCGCCGCCTGTTCCCGCGCCTGTCCGTGCGTGACAATCTCCGCCTCGGCAGCTATCTCTATCGAGGACAGGCGGATCGCGAGGGGCCGCTCGATCTCGTCTTCAAGCTGTTTCCGCGCCTCTCCGAGCGCCTCGAGCAGCGCGCCGAGACGCTGTCCGGCGGCGAGCAGCAGATGCTCGCCATCGGCCGCGCGCTGATGACGCGTCCCCGGCTATTGATGCTGGACGAGCCTTCGCAGGGCATCATGCCCAAGCTGGTCGATGAGATTTTTCAGGCGGTGAAGCTCATCCGAGACTCCGGTATGACGGTGCTGATCGTCGAGCAGCGCATGGCCGAGTGTCTGGAGATCGCCGACCGCGCCTACATCCTGCAGACCGGCCGCGTGCTGATGCAGGGCCCGGCGGCGGAGATCAGGGGCAATCCGGACGTGCGGAAGGCGTATCTGGGACTGTAGGCGTGAAGTGTGGGCGGTAAGCTCGCCCCACATATTCGGTGTCATCGCCCGACTTGATCGGGCGATCCGGTACGCCGAGACGTCAGAGAAATACGGATAAGCCGCGGCGTACTCGATTCCCCGCTTTCACGGGGGAATGACAGTGGTGGGTAAGGCGGTGTTTGTCCGCCTATGACAGCATGATGCTAATGCTCGTGCCCATGCTCCGGCAACGTCACCCCGAACACTTTCACCAAATCTGCGACTTGCTCCGGCGACAGATATCGCGGGTTCATCCCGCGCAGCAGCAGATACAGCTTCGCCGTCTCCTCCAGCTCCTCCGTCGCGAATACGGCCGCTTCCAGCGTGTCGCCGGCAACGACCGGGCCGTGGTTGGCGAGCAGCACGGACGAATATTTCCCCGCCAGCCCCTTGATCGCATCGGCGACCGCGGGATCGCCGGGGCGGAAATAGGGCACGAGCGCGGTGGCGCCGCATTTCATGAGATAATAGGCTGTCATCGGCGGCAGCGCGGCGCGCGGATCGATCTCGGGCAGCATCGAGAGCGCGACCGAATGCGTCGAATGCAGGTGCACAATCGCGCGGGTACTGCCGCGCGTGTCGTAGAGCGCCGTGTGCAGCGGAACTTCCTTGGTCGGCGCATCGCCCGAAACCAGGTGGCCATGCTCGTCCAGCCGCGACAGCCTTGCGGGATCGAGGAAACCGAGCGAAGCATTGGTCGGCGTCACCAGCCACCCGCCGCCGTCCAGGCGGACGCTGATATTGCCCGAAGAGCCCGGCGTCAGCCCGCGCTCGAACAGGGACCGTCCGAAGCGGCAGATATCCTCGCGCAGCCTTGTTTCATTGCTGGTTTCAGTGCTCTTGGCCGTCATGCCCGCTTGTCTCACGCTTTGGCAGCGCGGCCAAGCCGTGTTATTCGAGATCGTGAGCCGTCGCGAAGGCCGGCCGTCCAGGAAACGTTCGCAAGAATAAGTTGAAGGGTTCAGTTGCATGTCCGCCTCCACGTCTCAAAACCAGCGCATCGCCGTCATCGGGCTTGGCTCGATGGGATATGGCATGGCGACCTCGTTGAAGCGGGCGGGCCATACCGTGACCGGCTGCGACGTTTCAGCCGACGCGGTCGCGCGCTTCGTCAAGGACGGCGGCGCCGGCGCAACAACGCCGGCCGAGGCGGCCAAGGGCGCCGATACCGTCGTCAGCGTGGTCGTCAATGCGGCCCAGACCGAGACGATCCTGTTCGGCAAGGTTGGCGTCGCCGAGACCCTGCCGAAGGACGGCGTCTTCATCTCCTCCGCCACCATGGACCCTGACGTGGCGCGGCGTCTGGCAAAGCAGCTCGAGGCAACCGGCCGGCATTATCTCGACGCGCCGATCTCCGGCGGCGCCCAGCGCGCCGCGCAGGGCGAGCTGACGATCCTCGCCTCCGGCAGCCCGGCTGCTTTCGCCAAGGCGCGGCCTGCGCTCGATGCCATGGCGGCAAAGCTCTACGAGCTCGGCGATGCCGCGGGTCAGGGCGCCGCGTTCAAGATGATCAACCAGCTACTCGCCGGCGTGCACATTGCGGCCGCATCGGAAGCGATCGCGTTCGCGGCCAAGCAGGGCCTCGACATCCGCAAGGTCTATGAGGTGATCACAGCCTCCGCCGGCAATTCCTGGATGTTCGAGAACCGCATGCCGCACGTGCTCGACGGAGATTACACGCCGCGCAGCGCGGTCGAGATATTCGTCAAGGACCTCGGCATCATCCAGGACATGGCGCGCACCGCCAGATTCCCGGTGCCGGTCTCCGCTGCCGCGCTCCAGATGTTCCTGATGACGTCGGCCGCCGGCATGGGTCGCGACGACGATGCCTCGGTGGCGCGGATGTATGCGCAAGTCACCGGCGTCAAACTTCCCGGCGACAAGTAAAAGAGGATCTCCGATGCCCCGTTTCGCCGCCAACCTCTCGATGATGTTCACCGAGGTACCGTTCCTCGACCGCTTCGACGCCGCCGCGCAGGCCGGCTTCACCGCCGTCGAATTTCTCTTCCCTTACGACCACCCGGTGGAAGCAGTCGGCGAGCGGCTCAAGCGCAACGGCCTGACGCAGGCATTGTTCAACCTGCCGCCGGGCGACTGGAACGCCGGCGAGAAGGGTTTTGCGGCGCTCCCCTCGCGGTTCGACGATCTCAAGGCGAGCCTGGAGACGGCGCTGCCTTACGCCAAGGCCACCGGTGTCAAGCGGCTGCATCTGATGGCCGGCATCGCCAATCGCGGCGAGCGCGTTGCGATCGAGGCGTTCTACAAATCGGTGGCGTGGGCCGCCGAATTCTTCGCAGCCCACGGCATCGACATCGTGCTCGAGCCGATCAATGCGCGCAACGTGCCCGGCTACTTCCTCAATGATTTCGGCTTTGCGCGCGATCTGATCCAGGAGTTGCGGCTCCCGAACCTGAAGCTCCAGTTCGACATCTATCACTGCCAGATCATCCACGGCGACGTCACGATGCGGCTGCGCGAGATGATGCCGATCATCGGTCACATCCAGATCGCCAGCATTCCCTCGCGCAACGAGCCCGATGGCGAGGAGCTGAACTATCCGTTCCTGTTCGAAGAGCTCGATCGGCTCGGCTATGCCGGCTTCGTCGGCTGCGAATACAATCCGCGCGGCAAGACCACCGACGGCCTCGCCTGGTTCAAGCCCTATGCGGGAGTGAAGTCGTGACCCTCGCGCTGGGCTGCATCGCCGACGACTACACCGGCGCCTCCGATCTCGCCAACACGTTGACGCGCGCAGGCTTGCGCACCATGCAGACGATCGGCGTGCCGGCCGACGATCTGAAGTTGCCCGACGTCGACGCCGTCGTGGTGTCGCTGAAGAGCCGTTCGATCGAGGCCGGGCTCGCGGTGTCGCGTTCACGCGCGGCCGAGAAATGGCTGCGCGGCCGCGGCGCGAGCCACGTGCTGTTCAAGATCTGCTCGACCTTCGATTCCACCGATGCCGGCAACATCGGCCCGGTAATGGACGCGCTGCGCGCCGATTGCGGCGAGGCGATCGTGCTGGTGACGCCGGCGTTCCCGGAGACCGGCCGCACCGTCTACCAGGGCAATCTGTTCGTCGGCGCCGTGCCGCTGAACGAGAGCCCGCTGAAGGACCATCCGCTCAACCCGATGCACGATTCCAACCTGGTGCGTGTACTCGCGCGCCAGAGCAACACCCAGATCGGACTCGTCGACCTTGCGACCCTCGCGCGCGGGGCTGACGCCGTGCGGGCCCGGCTTGCTGAACTATCCGGTAAGGGCATCGGCGCCGCGATCATCGACGCCGTGTTCGACCGCGACCTCGAGACCATCGGCCTCGTCGCGGCCGGTCATCGATTGTCGGTCGGCGCCTCCGGCATTGGCCTTGGGCTGGCGCGAGCGCTGGTGTCGACCGGCAGGGTCAAGCCTGCCGCGGCAAGCAGCGAGCAGGGCGCCGCCGTCGGCGGACAGGTCGCATGCCTTGCCGGAAGCTGCTCGCAGGCCACTCTTCAGCAGATCGCCAACGCCGAACGCGTCATGCCGGTGTTACATCTCGACACCCAGCGTATTCTTACGGGGACGGGTGAGGCGCAGCGTGCGCTCGACTGGGCAAGACCGCGACTGGCAGATGGTCCCGTGCTGATTGCATCGAGCGCGACTCCGGCTGACGTCGCGGCTCTCCAGGCGCGTCACGGCCGTGACGCAGCCGGCCATGCCATCGAGCAGACAATGGCGGATATCGCTGAAAGTCTCGTGAAATCAGGCGTGCAGCGCCTGATAGTCGCAGGTGGCGAGACCTCTGGCGCTGTCGTTGATCGACTGGAGATTCCCGGCTTTTTGGTGGGCGCAGAGATTGCTGCGGGCGTTCCGGTCTTGCGCACTGTGGGATACGCAGGCGGCGACATGCTGCTTGCGTTGAAGTCGGGAAATTTCGGTGGCGCGGAATTCTTCTCGGATGCGATGAGGCTCATGCGCTGAGCGCAGAGCATTTTTAGTTCCTCATTCACTTCTTTGGGGTTCCGTACTCGTACGGAGTCGTAGTTGACAACTGCCCAGGTCGCTTTGTTGTTGGTGCCGGCGCCGCTGCTTTTGGTTGATCCGTAATTCCAGGACGCGCTGCCGCGCCAACGCAAAGAGACCTCTATGTTCGCCAAGATTTCCATTCGCGCCAAGATCATCAGTGTCGTGTCGTTCCTGCTGGTCGCAATGGCGGGCATGGGTCTGCTCGCCGTCATGAAGATGCGGACGATCAACGCCAACACCGTCGACATCACCACGAACTGGATGCCGAGCGTGCGCGTGATCGGTGATTTGCGCGCCGCCGTCATCACCTACCGCAACGTCGTCCGCCAGCATATGCTGGCCGAAAGCCTCGAGGACAAGCTCGCGACCGAGAAGGTCGCGGCGACCGTGCTCGAAGCGCTGGCCAAATCGCGCAAGAAGTACGAGACGATGATCACCTCTGCGGAGGAGCAGAAGCTGTACGGTGATTGGTCCAAGCTTTGGGACGATTACAAGAAGGGCACCGAGGACGTCTTCGCACTGTCGCGCAAGGAAGCCGGCAAGGTGCCGCACGAGGCGCAGGAGCTGAACACCACCAAAGTCAACAAGATCGGTCTGGCTGCGGATGAGATCCTGACCAGGGACATCGAGCTCAACACCAAGGGCGGTGATCAGGCTGCCGCGGACGCCGCCGACACTTTCTATTACGCCTTCATGCTGGTCGCGATCATTCTCGGCGCTGCCGTCATTGCCGGCATCGGCGTCGGCTTCTACCTGGTTCAGGACGTGTCCGCCGGCATCAACTCGATCATCCAGCCGATGCAGGCGTTGGGTCGTGGCGACCTCTCCGCTGATGTCCCGCACCGCTGCGAGAAGACCGAGATCGGTGCGATGGCGGACGTACTCCAGATCTTCAAGGAGGCGCTGATCGCCAAAAAGGCGGCCGACGAGACCGCTGCGGCCGACGCCGAGGCCAAGATCGAGCGCGGACGTCGCGTCGACAACATCACCCGCGAGTTCGAGACGATGATCGGCGAGATCGTCCAGACCGTGTCGTCGGCCTCGACCCAGTTAGAGGCGTCCGCCTCGACGCTGACCTCGACCGCCGATCGCTCGCAGCGGATGGCAACCACGGTTGCCGCGGCCTCGGAAGAAGCCTCCACCAACGTGCAGTCGGTCGCATCCGCGACCGAAGAGATGGCCTCCTCGGTCGGCGAGATCAGCCGTCAGGTGCAAGAATCGGCGCGGATGGCGGGCGACGCCGTCGGCCAGGCCCGTGCCACCACCGAGCGCGTCAGCGAGCTGTCGAAGGCGGCCTCCCGCATCGGCGACGTCGTCGAGCTGATCAACACCATTGCCGGCCAGACCAACCTCTTGGCGCTGAATGCAACCATCGAGGCGGCGCGCGCCGGTGAAGCCGGCCGCGGCTTCGCGGTGGTCGCCTCCGAGGTGAAGGCGCTCGCCGAACAGACCGCCAAGGCGACCGGTGAGATCGGCCAGCAGATCTCGGGCATCCAGGCGGCGACCAACGACTCGGTCGGCGCGATCAAGGAAATCTCCTCGACCATCGAGCGGCTCTCGGAAATCTCCTCGGCCATCGCGGCCGCGGTGGAAGAGCAGGGCGCTGCAACCCAGGAAATCGCCCGCAACGTGCAGCAGGCGGCCCAGGGCACCCAGCAGGTCTCCTCGAACATCACCGACGTGCAGCGCGGCGCGACCGAGACCGGAACGGCCTCCTCGCAGGTGCTCTCGGCGGCCCAGATGCTGTCCAACGACTCGAGCCGGTTGAAGACCGAAGTCAGCAAGTTCCTGACAAACGTCCGCGCGGCCTGAGTTTCGCGCAGACCAGCGATCGACGAAGGGGCGGCGCCGCAAGCGCCGCCCTTTTTTCTACCGCCGGTAGCATGATGGCGCGCATAGGTAGCATCATGGGGAACTACCCGTAATCATACGGGGGGCTGGTTTTATCGGTGGTTAAATTCGGCTTTCGAGAATTGTGAGGACGGCGCCCCCGCGAGACGCCTTCGCCGAAAATGAACGCCTGAGGAGATTGGCCGGGAGCCCGCGATGCGCAAGAATTTTCCTGTCACTGAGACTGAATACCCCGTAAGCGATGAGACGTTGATCGTCTCGCGGACCGATCTCAAGGGCAAGCTCACCTACTTCAACGAGGACTTCATCGCCGCTGCGGGCTTCACGTCCGGCGAGTTGATGGGGCAACCGCACAACATCGTCCGTCATCCAGATATGCCGCCGGAGGCCTTTCAGAACCTCTGGGATACGCTGAAGGCCGGCAAGCCATGGCTTGGTGCGGTGAAGAACCGCCGCAAGAACGGCGATTTCTACTGGGTGCTGGCGACGGCCTCGCCGATCCGCGCGAACGGCCAGGTCACGGGCTTCACCTCGATCCGCACCAGGCTCCCGGCCGACCAGTGCAAGCTGGCCGAAGAGGTCTACGCCGCAATCCGCGAGAAGAAGCCGCACGGCTATCGCATCGACGCCGGTATCATCCGCCGTCGTTCGCTGCTCGATCATTTCAACATCTTCACGCGGACGCTGGGGGCCCGGCTGACGACGATGATGTCGGTCCAGACGCTTTTCATGCTGGCGCTGGGCATCGGCGGCGCGCTGTCCTCCGCTGGCTCGGCCAGCGTGATACTGTCGCTGCTGGCTGTCGTCGGCGCGGCGATCGGCGGCTTCGTAGGCCTTGCAACCAAGCGCGCGATCGGCGAGCCGATGCGGCATCTCAACGACACCATGCTCAATCTCGTGCAGGACAAGCTCGACAACCGTATCCTGATCGAGCGCGACGACGAGATCGGCGAGGCGCTGCGCAACCTGCAGACCGTGCAGACCATCATCCGTTTCAGCCGCGACGAGGTGCAGGCGGTGCAGCGCCGCGCAGAAGCGCAGCGCAAGGTCGAGATGACCAAGCTTGCCGACGGCTTCGAGGCCGCGATCGGCGAGATCGTCGAGACTGTGTCCTCGGCGGCGACTGAGCTCGAAGCTTCGGCATCGACACTGTCCTCGACCGCGGGCCGGGCGCAGGAATTGTCAGTCGCCGTTGCTGCAGGCTCCGAAGAGGCATCTGCCAATGTTCATTCGGTGGCGTCAGCCGCAGAGGAGATGTCGTCCTCCGTGCGTGAGATCAGCCGGCAAGTACAGGACTCCTCCAGGATCGCCGGCGAAGCGGTCAGTCAGGCTCAGGCAACCACTGACCGCGTCAGTGAACTGTCGCGGGCCGCATCACGGATCGGCGACGTTGTCGAACTCATCAATGCCATCGCTGGCCAGACCAACTTGCTGGCGTTAAACGCGACGATCGAGGCCGCGCGAGCCGGCGAGGCCGGCCGCGGCTTCGCAGTGGTCGCGTCCGAAGTGAAGGCGCTGGCCGAGCAGACGGCCAAGGCCACCGGCGAGATCGGCCAGCAGGTCGGCGGCATCCAGGCAGCGACTCATGAGTCGGTCGCTGCCATCGGCGAAATCAGCGGCACCATCGCGCGCCTGTCGGAGATATCTTCCGCGATAGCCGCGGCCGTGGAGCAGCAGGGAGCAGCGACCCAGGAAATCGCGCGCAACGTGCAGCAAGCAGCCCAGGGCACCGAGCAGGTCTCGTCCAATGTCGGTGACGTCCAGCGCGGCGCCACGGAGACCGGCTCGGCGTCGTCCCAGGTGCTGTCGGCGGCGCAGATGCTGTCGCGCGATTCGAGCCGGCTCAAGCTCGAGGTCGGCAAGTTCCTGGGCTCGGTCCGCGCGGCGTAAGTCCGGAGACGATGCCAGTTTCAAAGCGGCGCCTCCGGGCGCCGCTTTTTACGTGGCTCAAGGCCAGCCCCGCCATTTTCCGCGCCGAGCCTGCATATCTGAAATGCGATTTCGCTGTGCGATAGCAGGGAAGTGACCGCGCGTGAGCCGCAGTCGTTGGCCATTTCGTCGGTGTTCGGGTAAATGAGCTATAGGAACCGTGGGGGCGTGTTCCCTATCCCCCTTTTGGAATTACCTGACGAATGATTGCTCTGGTCCGTATTGCCCTGAGCCGGCCGTACACGTTTGTCGTGCTGGCGCTCCTGCTTCTGATCATCGGACCGCTGGCGGCGCTGCGGACGCCGACCGATATCTTTCCGGACATCAGAATCCCCGTGATCGGCGTGGTCTGGCAGTACACCGGCCTGCCGCCGGACCAGATGTCCGGCCGCATCACCACGCCGTTCCAGCGGGCGCTGACGACGACCGTCAACGACATCGAGCACATCACCGCCAATTCCTACAACGGCTTTGGCATCATCAAGATATTCTTCCAGCCCAATGTCGACATCCGCACCGCCAATGCGCAGGTGACGGCGATTTCGCAGACGCTGATCAAGCAGATGCCGCCGGGCGCGACGCCGCCCCTGATCCTGAATTACTCCGCCTCGACCGTGCCGATCATCCAGGTGGCGCTGTCGGGCGATGGGCTGACCGAACAGAATCTCGCCGACATCGGCATCAACCAGCTTCGCACCCCGCTGGTTACCGTGCCCGGCGCGGCGATCCCGTATCCGTTCGGCGGCAAGCTGCGCCAGGTCCAGATCGACCTCGACCCGACTGCGCTTCAGGCCCGGGGCCTGTCGGGCCAGGACGTCGCCAATGCGCTCGCCGCGCAAAACCTGATCACGCCGGTCGGCACCCAGAAGATCGGCACCTTCGAATACAACATCCAGCTGAACAACTCGCCGCTCAAGATCGACGAGCTCGGCAATCTGCCCATCAGGACCATCAACGGTGCGATGGTTTATGTGCGCGACGTCGCGACAGTGCGCGACGGCAATCCGCCGCAGACCAACATCGTCCATGTCGACGGCAACCGCTCGGTGTTGATGATGGTGCTGAAGGCGGGCGCGACTTCGACGCTCGATATCATCGCCGGCATCAAGCAGAAAGTCATCGACGTAAAGGATCAGCTGCCGGATGCCCTGAAGATCGGCTTCATCGGAGACCAGTCGGTATTCGTTCGCGGTGCGATCGAGGGCGTCGCCTTCGAAGGCGTGATCGCCGCGCTGCTCACCAGCGTCATGATCCTGCTGTTCCTCGGCAGTTGGCGCTCGACCATCATCATCGCGGTCTCGATCCCGCTGTCGGTGCTTGGTGCCATCGTCATGCTGTCGGCGATCGGCGAGACACTGAATATCATGACGCTCGGCGGTCTTGCGCTCGCGGTTGGCATCCTCGTCGACGACGCCACGGTGACCATCGAGAACATCAACTACCATCTCGAGCAGGGCAAGCCGGTCGAGCAGTCGATCCTCGACGGCGCCAACCAGATCGTGACACCGGCCTTCGTCTCGCTGCTCTGTATCTGCATCGTGTTCGTGCCGATGTTCTTCCTCACCGGCGTCGCGCGCTTCCTGTTCGTGCCGATGGCGGAAGCCGTGATGTTCGCGATGATCTGGTCGTTCATCCTGTCGCGCACGCTGGTGCCGACCATGGCGAATTATCTGCTGCAAGCGCATGTCCATCACGAGGGCGAGCCGCCGAAATCGCGTAATCCGTTCGTCTGGTTCCAGCGTGGTTTCGAGGTCAGGTTCGAGCGCATTCGCGGCGGCTATCACGATCTCCTGGGCCTCGCGCTGGCGCATCGCCTGGTGTTCGTCGCTGGCTTCCTCTGTGTGGTCGGCGCGTCCTTTGCGCTGGTGCCGTTCCTGGGTCGCAACTTCTTCCCCGCGGTCGATGCCGGTAACATCCTGATGCATGTCCGCACTCAGGTCGGCACCCGCGTCGAGGAGACCGCCAACCAGCTCGCCGACGTGCAGAAGGCGGTCCGCAAGCTGATCCCTGGCGAGATCGAGACCATGACCGACAACATCGGCATGCCGATCTCCGGCATCAACATGACCTACAACAACACCGGGGTTATCGGCCCGCAGGACGGCGACATCCAGATCAAGCTCAGGGAGGGCCACAAGCCGACCGAGGAGCACGTGAAGGTGTTGCGCGAGCAGTTGCCGCGGCTGTTCCCGGGCGTCAGCTTCGCGTTTCTGCCGGCCGACATCGTCAGCCAGATCCTGAACTTCGGCGCGCCGGCGCCGATCGACCTGCAGATCCGCGGCGCCAATCTCAGCGCGAACTTCGCGTATGCCAACAATCTGCTGGCCAGGGTCCGCCGGATTCCCGGGGTTGCCGATGCGCGCATCCAGCAATCGCCGAGCAACCCGACCTTCAACATCGACGTCGATCGCACCCGCGCGCAATATGTCGGCCTGACGGAGCGCGACGTCACCAACAGCCTCGTGGTCAATCTCGCCGGCTCCTCGCAGGTCGCGCCGACCTACTATCTCAACCCCGAGAACGGCGTGTCCTATTCGATCGTGATGCAGACTCCGCAATATCAGATCGATTCTCTCAGCGCGCTCCAGACGCTGCCGATCACCGCGGCCGGCAATTCGCAGTCGCCGATTCTCGGCGGCATCGCCGACATCAAGCGCTCGGTATCGAGCGCGGTGGTGTCACAATACGACATCCAGTCGATGGTGCAGATTTTCGCGACCACGTCTGGCCGCGATCTCGGCGCGGTGTCCAACGATATCCGCCAGGCAATCGCCGACACCGCCAAGGAGGTGCCGAAGGGCTCGTCCGTGGTGTTGCTCGGCCAGGTGCAGACCATGAACAGCGCTTTCACGGGTCTCTTGTTCGGCCTGTTGGGGGCCATCGTGCTGATCTACTTCCTCATCGTGGTGAACTTCCAGTCCTGGTCCGATCCGTTCGTCATCATCACTGCGCTGCCCGCGGCGCTCGCTGGCATCGTCTGGATGCTGTTCACGACCCAGACCACGCTGTCGGTGCCGGCGCTGACCGGCGCCATCATGTGCATGGGCGTCGCCACCGCCAACAGCGTGCTCGTGATTTCGTTTGCCCGCGAGCGCTACGAGGAACTCGGTGACCCCATCGCCGCGGCGCTGGAAGCCGGCTTCGTCCGGTTCCGGCCGGTGCTGATGACCGCGCTCGCCATGATCATCGGCATGGCGCCGATGGCCCTGGGACTCGGCGAGGGTGGCGAGCAGAATGCGCCACTAGGTCGCGCCGTCATAGGCGGCCTGATCTTTGCGACTTTCGCCACGCTGATGTTTGTTCCCGTGGTGTTCAGTATGGTACACAAGAAACAAGGCGCCAAGGCCGCCGCCCCATTGGAGACCCCGCATGTCGCCCACTGAACCCCGCTCGCCGGTGTCGCACCGGAAACTGGGCATTTTCAGCGTGGTGGCGCTGATTGCGGCAGGCCTCGTGGTCGGCTCGGGCATCCGGGCTCGCGAGGACCAGGGCTCCAAGCTGAAGGAGTGGACGGACGATCAGGCCATTCCGAGTGTTGCGGTGACGCTCCCCAACGCCAAGGCGCTCAGTTCCACGATCGACCTGCCGGGCCGGCTCGAGGCCTATTACCGCGCTCCGATTTTCGCGCGCGTCTCGGGCTATCTGAAAAGCTGGAGCGTGGACATCGGTGCCCGCGTCAAGGCCGGCCAGGTGATCGCCGAAATCGAGGCCCCCGACCTCGACCAGCAGCTGTTGCAGGCCCGCGCCGACCTTGCCAGCCAGCAGGCCAGCGCGAGACTGTCGGAAGCAACGCTCAACCGGCGCAAGACGCTGGTCGCCTCGAATTTCGTCTCCGCGCAGGAGATCGACGAGCGTACCGCCGATCTCTCCAACAAGAACGCGGCAGTCAAATCCGGCCAGGCCAATGTCGAGCGGCTCGAAGCGCTCGCCGGCTACAAGAAGATCACGGTGCCGTTCAATGGTGTGGTGACCTCGCGTGACACCGATGTCGGTGCACTGATCAACGCCGGCGGCGGCTCGGGGCCGGCAATGTTCGTGGTCTCCGACATCACCAAGCTGCGCGTCTACGTCAACGTGCCCCAGAACTACGTGCCGGCGATCAAGATCGGCGCCAAGGCCACGATCTCGCTGCCGGAATATCCGAACCGGACCTTCCAGGCGACGGTGGAAGCATCCTCGCAGGCCGTCGACGTCGCCTCGGGCACCACGCGCATGCAGCTCGGTCTCGACAATTCCTCGGGCGAGCTGATGCCCGGCGGCTATGCCAGCGTAAAGCTGAGCCTCCAGCGCGATTCCGCGCCGCTCAGCATTCCAGCCAGCGCCCTGATCTTCAACGGCAGCGGCCTGCGCGTTGCGACCGTCGGTGCTGAGGACAAAGTTCAGTTCAAGACCGTGACCATCGCCCGAGATCTCGGCAAGGAGATCGAGCTCGCTTCGGGAATTGCGCCCGACGACCGCGTCATCACCGCGCCGCCGGACGGCCTGTCCAACGGCGACCAGGTGCGCGTGGTTGGTGCCGGCGGCAAGCCGGCGACGGCGTCGGAGAAGCAGGCACCGAAGAGCTAGGCTGCGCGCCACTCCGGCACGCTATCGGCGGCCATCGTGATCTCGCCGTGCGAGCCTACCGGCGTATGATCCATGTTCAAGAGGTGTGCCAGCGTCGGACCATCATCTGCCGGAATCCGCGCCAGCGTGCGCCGGCCATCCGCAGTGCGCAGCATCACCACGCCGTGCTCGACGTCGCCGCCACGGCCATAGAGCACGGTAAAGCTCTCCACCTTACCCTTGCCGCTGGCTTGATCGACGAACTCCGGAACCGCACGCTTGTTGCGGTCAGCCTCGCCTTGCACGCTCGTCTCCTGCACCAGCGCCTCGCGCGGCGCTGTCTTCGAAACCACCAGCGCATGATGCTTGGTCACGAATCCGCCCTGTCCATAGAGCAGGCCGAGCTTGTCGCCACCGCGCAACCGCCGCACCATCGCGCAAGCTGCATGCGTCATATAGGTGTTGAGCGGTGCACCGAAGAAGGTGAGCCCGCCGGTCACGGTGGGCTGCACGTCGGCGCCCAAGCCCAGCGTCCGCCGCGCCATCTTGGGTACGCAGGGAAAGCAGCTATAGAGCTCGATCGCGTCGAACTTCTTGCCGTTGCCGCCGGCAAGGTTCATCACCGCCTTCAGCACCGCATTCTGGGGATGGCTTTCGAAAAACTGGTCGCGCAATAGATAATCGCGCGGCTCCTCGGCTGACACGCCGCCGAGCGGATAGACCAGCTTGTCCTCGGCGATCCCGAGGGCACGCGCCTTGGCAAGGCTGGTGAGCAGCAGCGCGCCGCCCATGTTGACGCTGGGGTTGGCGACCATCAGCTTGTTGTAGGGCCAGGCGATGAGCCGGTTGTCCGCCGTCGGCGTCGTGATTTCCTCCGGCGCATAGCGCCGCTTCAGCCAGGCGTTTGGATTTTGCGCGGCGGCTTCAGAATAGCGCGACCACAGTGTGCCCGATTCCGCCATCGCCTCGCGCGGCGTCTGGCCCCAATGGGCGGAGGAGGCGGCCTCGTAGAACGGATAGACCGTGACCGGCCGGAACACGCCGAGCTTCACGGCGAGCGGCTTCTGAAACGCCGCGCCACGCTTGGGCTCCTCGACATCGTGCGCAAACGGCGTCCACGGCAGCTTGGTGCCCGCCCGCTCCGCCTTGGTCGCGGTCGACTGCGCCTCCGCGCCGCAGACCGCCGCCACGGTGCATTCGCCGCGCGCGATGCGCTTGGCCGCCTCGTGGATGTAGCGGATCGGGCTCTCGCCGCCGACCGGACCGTAATGGCAATGCGCAGGCGTGACGCCGAGGCGCTGCGCGAGCAACTGCTCCGGATCACGGTAGCGCCAGCTCAGGAAGTTGACGACGTCGAGGGACTGCACCTCGCCGAGCAGCGTTGCGCCGGAGTCCGCTTCGGCGCGCCGCAAGGCCTTTTCAAGCAGATCGAGCGGCTCGAGCCCTTCGGTGATCTCCCTGGGGCGGTCGACGACCTCGCCGATGCCGACGATGACGGGGATACGGTCTTCGGGGACAGTGGTCTTGTCAGTCATAATCTCGATTCACGATCTAAGTTGTTTCGTCATTGCGAGCGAAGCAAAGCAATCCAGATCTGCATCCGCGGAGACCGTCTGGATTGCTTTGCTTCGCTCGCAATGACGGTGTGGACGCTACTCCGCGACCAGCGCATTCATGTGCTCGACGGCTTCGGCGAACTCTTCCTTGAACTCCTGCACCACGGCGCCGGCGGACTTCACGCTGTCGATCAAGCCGACACCCTGGCCGACAAAGTAGCTGACGAGATCGCGCGCCCTGGCGTTGCCGGCGGCTGCGGCGCGGTCGATGGAGTTGAAGGCGTCGCGGCTGATGATGCTCTGCAGCGGCATCGGCAGGGCGCCCGGACTGTCCGGCGCGCGGTCCCAGGCATCGGTCCAGACCGAGCGGAGCTGTCGCGCGGGCTTGCCGGTGCGGCCCTTCGAGCGAACCGCGTCGCGGGACGAAGCGGCGATCATTTTCTCGCGGAAGATTTCGCTGGTCTCGGACTCGACCGTTGCCAGCCACACCGAGCCGGTCCAGGCGCCGGCCGCGCCCATGGCCATGCAGGCCGCCATCTGCCGTCCTGTCATGATGCCGCCCGCCGCGAGCACCGGTACGTCGCGGATCGGCTTGATCGCCTTGATCACTTCAGGCACCAGAACCATGGTCGAAACCTCGCCGCAATGGCCGCCGGCCTCGGTGCCCTGCACCACGAGGATGTCGACACCGGCTGCGACCTGGCGGAGCGCGTGCTCCTTGGCGCCGACCAGCGCGGCGACCGGCACGTTGTGTTTCTTGCCCATCTCGATCATCGCCCTGGGCGGCACGCCCAGCGCGTTGGCGATCAGCCGGATCGGATGGTTGAAGGAAACTCTGAGCAGCTCCAGCGCAGTCTCGGCGTCGAAAGGCTGCGGTTGATTGACGGCCACCTCGGTCGTGGTCAGCTCGATATCGTATTTCTTCAGGAGATCTCTGGTGTATCTACGGTGCTCCTGCGGCACGCGCGCTTCCAGGCTCTTCCAGGTGACGTCCTTCTCGCCTGATGTCGAGATGTTTTCCGGGATCAACACGTCGATACCATAGGGCTTGCCGTCGACGCGATCGTCGATCCATTTCAGCTCGCGTTCGAGCGTATCAGGCGTATGCACGGTGGCACCCAGCACGCCGAAACCGCCGGCACGGCTCACGGCGGCAACCACATCGCGGCAATGGCTGAAGGCGAGCAGCGGGAACTCGATTCCCAGCATGTCGCAGATCGGCGATTTCATGGTCTTCTCCCGGCGGCCTTCGACGAAGCTAGCCCATCGTCATTGGCGATGCCATGCCGGATTCCCGCGCGTATCTTGCGTGCAGGCGTCATGCAGAGTGTCGAGCCATTCCGTCGCGCAAAATTAGGGCCGCAGACATGCCTCTTGCGCTTTGGTGACCGCCAGAGAATGCTGGCTTACAACAACAGAAAACAGATCAGGGAGCGCCATCTGATGTCGCCAGCGCAAGCGAGCCAGGCTCAAGCTACCGAGGCCTACGACGTGGTCGTCGTCGGCGCCGGCTTTGCCGGCATGTACATGCTGCATCGCTTGCGCGGGCTCGGCTTCTCGGCGCGGGTCCTTGAGCAGGGCGGCGGCGTCGGCGGCACCTGGTACTGGAATCGCTATCCCGGCGCGCGCTGCGACGTCGAGAGCATGCAATATTCCTACTCGTTCTCGGAAGAGCTCCAGCAGGAATGGGACTGGAGCGAGCACTACGCGCCACAAGCAGAGATCCTGAAATACGCCAACCACGTCGCCGACCGCTTTGACCTGCGCCGCGACATCCAGTTCGATACGCGCGTCGAAGGCGCCGTGTTCGACGAACGCGCGCAACGCTGGGCGGTGACGACGTCTGACGGCAAGACCTTTCAGGCGCAATTCGTCGTCCTCGCCACCGGCTGTCTCTCGAACGCGCGCAAGCCGGACATCAAGGGCCTCGAAAACTTCAAGGGCCCCGTCTATCACACCGGCAACTGGCCGCACGAAGACGTCGATTTCGCCGGCTTGCGCGTCGGCCTGATCGGCACCGGATCATCTGGCATACAGTCGGCGCCGATCATTGCAGCGCAGGCCAAACATCTCACTGTATTCCAGCGTACGGCGAATTTCTCGATTCCCGCCCGCAATGCCCTGCTGACCGGCGAGGAGCGCGATACGTTCCGGAAGAAATATCCTGAGATACGCAAGTTCGCCCGCGAGGTCGCGCGCAACGGAATCTATGCGGAGCAGCCCGATCGGGGTGCGCTGGACGACAGCGATGAAGCAAGGAACAGCAAATACACCTCCCGCTGGGAGCGCGGCGGGCTGACCTTCATGTACGTCTACAACAATCTCGGTCTCGATCGAGCCGCCAACGATACGGCTGCCGATTTCGTCCGCGGCAAGATCGCCGAGATTGTGAAGGACCCCGAGACCGCAAAGCTGCTCCAGCCGAACAGCCATCCCATCGGCACCAAGCGCATCTGCATCGACACTGATTATTTCGCGACCTTCAACCGGCCCAATGTCGCGCTGGTCGACATCAAGACCGATCCGATCGAGGAGATCACGCCTAATGCCGTGCGCGTCGCGGGTCGGGACCACGAGGTCGACGCGCTGGTGATGGCGACGGGCTTCGACGCCATGACCGGATCGGTCGCCAAGATCGATATCAGCGGCCGGGGCGGGCAGACGCTGAACCAGAAATGGGCGGAGGGGCCGAAAACCTATCTCGGCTTGATGAGCGCGGGCTTTCCGAACCTCTTCGTCATCACCGGCCCCGGCAGCCCGTCGGTCCTCTCGAACATGATCGTGTCGATCGAGCAGCATGTCGACTGGATTGCCGATTGCCTCGCCCACATGCGCAAGCAAGGTCTCGCCACGATGGAAGCGAGAGGGGATGCCGAGGAGAGGTGGGTTGCCCACGTCAACGAAGTCGCGCACGGCACGCTCTATCCGCAGGCCAATTCCTGGTACATGGGCGCCAACATCCCCGGCAAGCCGCGCATCTTCATGCCCTATATCGGCGGCGTCGGCGTCTATCGCCGGATCTGCGATGACGTCGCCGCGAAGGGATATGAGGGATTTGTGATGGAGGCCGAGGCTCGGCCGCGTGGGGCGGTGACGGGCTGGGGCGAACGCATGACGCGGGCCTGAGGCCCGCGCCGGACGCAGGGCCGGAAGGGCTTGTCATCGGCGGTTCGCGGGCTAATTAATGCAGGCGCATCTTTCTGCCGGAGCCCTTCGCATGACCGACGCCCCCTACGTGCCGCCCAAAGTCTGGACCTGGAACAAAGAGAATGGCGGACAGTTCGCCAGCATCAACCGGCCGATCGCCAGCCCCACCCACGACAAGGAACTGCCGGTCGGCAAGCATCCGTTGCAGCTCTATTCGCTGGCGACCCCGAACGGCGTGAAGGTCACCGTGATGCTGGAGGAGCTTCTGGCGCTCGGCCATAAGGGCGCCGAATACGACGCCTGGCTGATCAAGATCGGTAACGGCGACCAGTTCGGCAGCGGCTTTGTCGACATCAATCCGAACTCGAAAATCCCGGCGTTGATGGACCGCTCCGGCCCCGAGCCGATCCGGATCTTCGAATCAGGCTCGATCCTGTTCTATCTCGCCGAGAAATTCGGCGCCTTTCTGCCGAAGGACATCAAGGCCCGCACCGAAGCGATGTCCTGGCTGTTCTGGCAGATGGGCAGCGCGCCCTATCTCGGCGGTGGCTTCGGCCATTTCTACGCTTATGCGCCGTTCAAGATCGAATACGCCATCGATCGCTTCGCGATGGAGGTCAAGCGCCAGCTCGACGTGCTCGACCGGCGCCTTGCCGACAACGAATATCTCGCCGGCAAGGAGTACACGATTGCCGACATGGGCGTGTGGCCCTGGTACGGCGCGCTCGCCAAGGGGCTGGTCTACGGCGCCGGCGATTTCCTGTCGGTGCAGGACTACAAGAACGTGCAGCGCTGGACCGATGAGATCGCCAAGCGCCCCGCCGTCAAGCGCGGCCGCATGGTCAACCGTGTCTCCGGCGATCCCGCCAGCCAGCTCCACGAGCGCCACGACGCCAGCGATTTCGAGACCAAGACGCAGGACAAGCTCGCGCCCGCGACGTAGCAGGTCTCTTCCTTCGCCTCGCCCCGCAAGCGGGGCGACGGCGCACGATCAATCCGGCAACATCTCCCCGGATCCACCAAGCTCCGCCGGCAGATCGGCATATTTCGGCAGGCCATCCCTCACCGACACCATCTTGCTCGCGTAGTTCGCATGCAGTGTCGGATGGTGCTCGTAGCCCTTCAAAAGATTGGCGTAGACGTCGATCAGCCGCATGCGCGGATGCTCGGTCATGACATGACCACCGCAGCGCCTGCAGAACTTGCGATAGGAGTGCTCGGTCTTGTTGAAGGTCCCAAGCTCCGCTTCGCCCTTGGTGACGCGCACGCCGTCCGACTTCCACAGGCTGAAGGCATTGATCGGTGCGGCCGACCAAGCCTGGCAATCGGCGCAGTGGCAATAGCCGGCGAAGACCGGCTTGCCCGTGACCTCGACCTCGACGGCGCCGCAGAAGCAGCCCGCACGGTAGTTTGCCACGGGCTGCGCATGCGCGTCTTCGCCCTCGGCTAGAAGATCGTCGTAGCCGGGATTCTTGCTCATGAAATTACGGATGAAGTCGCACTCGACGGAGAGCCTGCGTCCCTGTGCACGCACCGCCTCCAGCGTGGCGCGGCCGAGCCTGGAGCCGACGCCGCGGCCGCCTAGCTCAGGCGGCACCTCGGTGTGCACCAGCGTGATCGCGCCGTCGCTTTTGCGGTAGGTGACGAAGGCAACGGGCCCGTCGGCCTCGAGCTCGAACCGGCTGCGCTCCTCATTGTCGCGAAAGGCTTCCGGCATCTTCTCGTTCCCTGCGTCGGCCATTTTCCCATGGTGCCTTCGGCCGCCGGAGGCGGGTTACGCTATCGCGAACCCGCCCTGCAGCATTCGAGAGGGATCACGCCATGCTCAGTTCGTGACGGCCGACCACCATCCAGTGCACCTCGTCCGGACCATCGGCAAAGCGCAGGTGACGGACGTCCTGGTACATCTCGGCCAGCGGGGTCCAGTGCGAGATGCCGGTGGCGCCGTGCATCTGGATCGACTGGTCGATGATCTTGCAGGCGCGCTCGGGCACCATGGCCTTAACCATGGAGACCCAGACGCGGGCCTCCTTGTTGCCGAGCACGTCCATGGCCTTCGCCGCCTTCAGCACCATCAGCCGCATCGCCTCGATCTCGCAGCGGGCCTGCGCGATGATCTGCATGTTGCCGCCGAGATGGGCGATCTTCTTGCCGAAGGCTTCGCGGGTGAGGCCACGCTGCACCATCAGATCGAGCGCCTTCTCGGCCTTGCCGATGGTGCGCATGCAGTGATGGATGCGGCCTGGCCCGAGGCGAAGCTGCGAGATCTCGAAGCCGCGGCCTTCGCCGAGCAGCATGTTCTCCTTCGGCACGCGGACATTGTTGAAGCGCATGTGCATATGGCCGCGCGGCGCGTGGTCCTGGCCGAACACATACATGGGGCCGAGCACCTCGACGCCGGGCGTGTCGCGCGGCACCAGGATCTGCGACTGCTGCTTGCTCGGCGCCGCGTCCGGATTGGTCTTGACCATCACGATGAGGATCTTGCAGCGGGGATCGCCGAGACCGGAGATGTAGTACTTCTCGCCGTTGATGACCCATTCGTCGCCGACGAGCTTGGCGGTGGTCGAAATGTTCTTGGCGTCGGAGGAGGCGACGTTCGGCTCGGTCATGACATAGGCCGAGCGGATCTCGCCGTTCATCAGCGGCTTCAGCCACTTTTCCTTCTGCTCCTTGGTGCCAACGCGCTCCAGCACCTCCATGTTGCCGGTGTCGGGGGCCGAGCAGTTCATGGTTTCGGAGGCCAGCGGGCTCTTGCCGAGCTCGGAAGCGATGTAAGCGTAGTCGAGATTCTTCAGGCCCTGGCCGGTCTCGTCATCGGGCAGGAAGAAGTTCCAGAGGCCTTCCTTCTTCGCCTTGTTCTTGGCGACCTCGAGCACTTCGAGCTGCTTCGGCGTGAAGCTCCAGCGGTCTTCCTTGCCTTCGCCGGCCTTGGCGAATTCGATCGACATCGGCTCGACCGTCTCGCGGATGAACTTCTTGACGTGGTCGTAGAGCGGCCGGACCTGATCCGACATTCTGAGGTCGTTGAGCTCGTCGCCGGGGTTGAGAGTGTAGTTGGTGGTGCGGGGAATGTAGGCGTGCTTTGTCATTGTTCCTCCCGGGGGCGCTGAGATCGTGTTGGCCGGGAGAATAGTCGCAGCGCCGCGAAAGTGCGAGCGCGTATTTTCTCGCGCGAGCCATGCCATGCGATGGAATTTCGCAGGGAGCGTTTGAAATGTTGTTTGAATGGGGCTGCTGGTTCGCGGCGCCCCGTCATGCCCCGGTCAAGCCGGGGCATGGCAGTGGTGGCTGCGGCTCAATCAGCTCGGTATCCGATGCATCGCGCAGATCTTGTTGCCGTCGAGATCGCGCAGATAGGCGAGATACAGCTTGTTCCCCGCGCCCTCGCGGATGCCGGGCGGATTTTCGATCGGCGTTCCGCCGGCGGCAACGCCGGCGGCGTGCCACTTGTCGACCTGTTCCGGCGAGTTGGCAGCAAAGCCGATGGTGCCGCCGTTCGCACAGGTCGCCTGCTCGCCGTTGATCGGCTTGGTCACCGAGAACACGCCGGTCTTGGTGATGTAGAAGATGCGATGCCCGTCGACCCGCGCGGGTCGCACCTCGAGCGTGCCAAGCAGCGTGTCATAGAACGCCTTGGCTTTGTCGAGGTCGTTGGTGCCGATCATGATGTGTGAAAACATTTGCCCGTTCCCCTCACTACGATTTTAGCCCGGATGGAGCTTGGCGAAATCCGGGTCTTGCTTTTGGTCATCCCGGATTGCGCTTCGCTCCATCCGGGCTACGAGACTCAGAACGCCGTATAGCCGCCGTCGATCACGAACGTATCCGCGGTGTGATACGACGAGGCCTTGCTCATCAGATACACGGCGATGCCGCCGAAATCGGATGCCTCGCCGAAGCGACGCATCGGAATCCGCGGCATCACGTTGGCGACGAACTTTTCGTTGGCCATGATGCCCGCGGTCATGTCGCTTTTGATCCAGCCGGGCAGGATCGCATTCGCGGTGACGCCGTGGCGGGCGAGCTCGACGCCGAGGGCGCGGACCAGCGCGTTGATCGCGGCCTTGGTCGCCGCATAATGCTCGTTGCGCGCGGTGCCGAAGATCGAGGCGAGGCTCGAGGTCGCGACCAGCCGGCCGAAGGGGTCGCCCGCATTGGCGCGCTCGGTCATGTGCCTTGCCGCCGCCTGGAACGCGTGGAACACGCCGTCGAGATTGGTCGCGAACATCGTGCGCCATTCCTCTTCGGTGCGCTCGATGAAGGACCTGCGGCCGCCGCCGCCGATGCCGGCATTGGCGAAGCAGCCGTCGACCCGACCGAAAATGTCGAGCGTCGCCTTCATCGCGGCATTGACGGAATTCGGATCGGTGACGTCGCAGACGCGGGCATCGACCTTGCCTGACAGACCCGCCATGCTCGCGGCAGCAGCCTTGTTCTTGTCAGGATTGCGGCCCCAGATCGAGACGTTGCAGCCCTGGCCAGCGAGTGCTTGTGCAATGCCGAGCCCAATACCGCCATTGCCGCCGGTGATCACGGCGACGCGGCCGGTGAGATCGAAAAGGTTCATGGCGCGTTTCCTGTTTTTGTCACGACGCGCGTCAGCCTGTGCGCGCAAGATCATGCGATATGACGGTGGGGTATGCTTTCGCCACCATGGACAAGACCGCGCCAAAAATCAAATATGTGGCCTGGCAAGAAGTAATTCCGGTCTGCGAAACTGACGCAGGCGGCAACTGACGAGGAAACGATGCAGTTCGAACACGTCACGCTCGAATTCGATGGTTCGGTCGCGATTCTCCGGCTCGATCATCAGGAGGTGATGAACGCCGTCTCCGTGGACATGCTGGGCGGCCTTTCCGATGCGCTCGATACTATCGAAGAGAAAAGGGACGAGGTGCGCTGCGTCGTGTTGACCGGCGCCGGCCGCGCGTTCTGCACCGGTGCGAATCTGCAGGGGCGCAACAACCAGTCGAGGAAAACCAAGGCCGGCCTGACGCTCGAAACCGGTTTTCATCCGTTCTTGCGCCGCATCCGCAACCTGCACTGTCCGATCGTCACCGCGGTCAACGGCCCGGCCGCCGGCGCCGGCATGAGCTTCGCGCTGCTCGGCGACATGATCCTGTGCGCCCGCTCGTCCTATTTCCTGCAGGCCTTCCGCCGCATCGGCCTCGTGCCGGATTGCGGTTCGACCTGGCTCTTGCCGCGCCTGATCGGCAAGGCGCGCTCGGTCGAATTGTCGTTGATGGGTGAGCGCCTGCCGGCCGAGAAGGCGCTGGAATGGGGCCTCGTCAACCGCGTCTACGACGACGGCGCGCTGATGGAGGAAGCGATGAAGCTCGCGCGCGATCTCGCCAGTGGCCCGACGATCGCGCTGTCGCTGATCCGCAAGCTCTATTGGGACAGCCCGGAAAACTCTTTCGAGGAGCAGCTCAACCTCGAATTCCAGTGCCAGCTGCGCGCCGGCGATACGCAGGATTTCCGCGAGGGCGTCGGTGCCTTCCTGGAGAAGCGGGCCGCGCAGTTCAAAGGCAAATGATCGAGGCCGAGCTTTTTCGCAGCGTCCAGCGCTGGTGTCGCGGCGCGACCGGCGTCACCGGTGCTGCAAAGCTGTCCGGCGGCGCCAGTCAGGAGACCTGGCGCTTCGACATCGTGCATCCCGATGGACCGATCGGCGCGATCCTGCGCCGCTCGCCGAAGGGCTACGGCGCCGCGCCAACGCGCGCAGCGGGACTCGCTGCGGAAGCGCAACTGATGCAGCTCGCCTATGAGGCCGGCGTGCCGTCGCCGCGCGTGATGCATGTGCTGACGCCGGATGAGGATCTCGGCACCGGCTTCATCATGCAGCGGGTCGAGGGCGAGACCATCGCCCGCAAGATTCTTCGCGACGACGAGTTCGCGGCAGCGCGCCCACTGCTGGCGCGGCAGATTGGCGGCGTGCTCGCGGGCCTGCACAGGTTGCCGCGGGACAGACTGCCCGCGCTGCGCAGCAGATCGGCGACGCAGGAGATCTCCGAGTTCGATCGCGACTATCGCAGCCTCGATTGGCCGAAGCCCGTGTTCGAGCTGGCGCTGCGCTGGCTGCGCGACCACGATCCCGGTCCGTCGGCCGAGACGACACTGGTTCATGGTGACTTCCGCAACGGCAATCTCATCATCGGTTCGGACGGCGTCCGCGCCGTTCTCGACTGGGAGCTCGCCCATCTTGGCGATCCCATGGAAGATCTCGGCTGGGTCTGCGTCAACTCATGGCGGTTTGGCGAGATCGACAAGCCCGTCGGTGGGTTCGGCTCGCGCGAGGAGCTGTTCGCAGGCTACCAGGCCGCGGGCCGCAAATGCGATCCGGCTCGGGTGAAATTCTGGGAAGTGATGGGTACGCTGCGCTGGGGCATCATGTGCGGCGGCATGATGCAGCGGTTCCGTGAAGGGCCGGATCATTCCATGGAACGTGCGATGATCGGCCGCCGTGCCTCGGAGACCGAGATCGATCTGCTACGGCTGCTTGCGCCGCGGGGAGGTTAGGCATGCAGGACGAACCGATACCGATCGAGTTGACCAAAGCGGTTTCCGATTTCCTCCGTAACGACATCACCCCGCTGATCTCCGGCCACCAGGCTTTCAAGCTGCGGGTCGCCATCAACATTCTCGATCTAGTGACGCGACAGCTTACGCAGGAGGAAGGGAGCGATGCGAGGGAAGTCGAGCGTCTGCGCGCGCTGCTTGGTATGGACGGGTCGGTGACTGATCTAAACCGCGTGCTCGCCGAGCGTATCGCCAAGGGCGAGGTTGATTTGGCAACGCCGGGCCTCGCCGAGCATCTCTGGCAGACGACGATGGACAAGCTCGCCGTTGATCAGCCGAATTATGCGTCGTACAAGCGCGAGTTGTCGCGAGGCGGGTAGGTGGCGCTCTATCTCTGTCATTGCGAGGAGCCCTTGTAAGCAATCCAGACTGCATCCACAGAGGCAATCTGGATTGCTTCGCTTCGCTCGTAATGGCGGACGGAGAGACCCGCTACTTCCCCACCCATTTCGGTGGTCGCTTCTCCGAGAACGCCTTCGGGCCTTCGATGTAGTCCTGCGAGGCCACCATCGCCTTCACCGCGGGATATTCGCGTTGCTCCTCGATCGCCTGCTCCAGCGAGACGGCGAGGCCCTTCCGGATGGTCTGCTTCGATGCCCGGATCGACATCGGCGAGTTCTTGGTGATCATCTCGGCCCAGCGCAGCGCGCCCGCAAGCGCTTCGCCTTGCGGCACCACTTCGTTGACGAAGCCGAGTTCATGGCCCTCCTTGGCGCTGACGTGGCGTGCGGTGAGGATCATGCCCATGGCGCGCTTGAGGCCGATCTGGCGCGGCAGGCGGTGCAGGCCGCCAGCGAGCGCGGCGAGGCCGACGCGCGGCTCGGGCAGGGCGAAGGTCGCATTCTCCGAGGCGATGATGAGGTCGCAGGCGAGTGCAATCTCGAAACCGCCGCCCATGGCGACGCCGTTGACCGCAGCGATGACCGGCTTGTCGCAGTCGAAGCGCGCGGTGAGGCCGGCGAAGCCGCCCTTGTCCCAGCCGCGCTTGCCGCCCGCCGCCTGCCACTTCAGATCGTTGCCGGCGCAGAACGCCTTGTCGCCGGCGCCAGTGACGACGGCGACCCACTGTTCGGGATCGGTCGCGAAGTCGTCAAACACTTTGTTGAGCTCGAAATGCGCGTCGATGTGCAGCGCGTTGTAAACCTCGGGCCGCGACAGCGTGACGATCGTGATCGGCCCCTTGCGTTCCACCTTTGAGAATTTCAGCTCCATCGCGCACTCCCGCATTTTCTTCCCTTGGAATATTGGCGTCATACTACCGCGCGCCCGTGCACGAGCACCACCAAATTGCGCGGGTGCGGCTTGCGCTTCCTACACGCCTCGGCTTGCTTGACTTGCGCGCGCTCTTCTCACCTTAATCGTGCGAAGCAAAAAGCGCCTAGCGCCTTAACGCAAAACGAAGAATCATCCGGGAGAGAACCTGTGGATTTCTCATTGCCTGCCGATCTCGTCGCCTATCTCGGAGAGCTCGACCGTTTCATCGAGCGCGAGATCAAGCCGCTGGAGGAGGCCGACGACAACATCCGCTTCTTCGATCATCGCCGCGAATGGGCCCGCACCGATTTCGAGAATGGCGGCTTGCCGCGGCATGAATGGGAGCAGCTTCTGCGCAAGGCGAAGGATCTCGCCGACGCCGCCGGCCATCTGCGCTTTCCGGTGCCGAAGCAATATGGCGGCAAGGACGGCTCCAACCTCTGGATGGCCGTGATCCGCGAGCACTTTGCCGCGAAGGGCCTCGGCCTGCACAACGACCTCCAGAACGAGCATTCGATCGTCGGCAACTTTCCCGTGGTCACCATGCTCGACCGCTACGGACGCGACGACCAGAAGGCGATGATCGACGGCTCGATCAAGGGCAAGTACCGCATCACTTTTGGTTTGACGGAGCCGCATCACGGTTCGGACGCGACGCACATGGAGACGCGTGCGGTGCCTGCCGTCAGAGACAACGTCAAGGGCTGGATCATCAACGGCGAGAAGATGTGGACGACCGGCATGCACGTCGCCACACATTGCGCGCTGTTCGCGCGCACCAGCGGCAATGACGGCGATGCCCGCGGCATCACCTGCTTCCTGGTGCCGGCCAAGAGCCACGGCGTGAAGGTCGAAGAATACATGTGGACCTTCAACATGCCGACCGATCATCCGCGCGTGAGCTTTACGGATGTGTTCGTGCCCGAGGATGCGCAGTTCGGCGAGGTCGGCCGCGGCCTGTCGCTGGCGCAATGCTTCGTGCACCAGAACCGCATCCGCCAGGCTGCAAGCTCGCTCGGCGCTGCGGTCTACTGCATCAACGAGAGCGTGAAGTACGCGCGTGAGCGAAAGCCGTTCGGCAAGGCACTCGCCGAGAACCAGGCGATCCAGTTCCCGCTGGTCGAGCTTGCCACGCAGGCCGAGATGCTGCGCCTGTTGATCCGCAAGACCGCGTGGGAGATGGACCAGCTTAACGAGGAGCAGATCGAGCGCACGCTCTCCGACCGCGTCTCCATGTGCAACTACTGGGCAAATCGCCTCTGCTGCGAATCCGCCGACCGCGCCATGCAGGTCCATGGTGGCATGGGCTACTCACGCCACAAGCCGTTCGAGCACATCTACCGCCACCACCGTCGTTATCGCATCACCGAAGGCAGCGAGGAGATCCAGATGCGGAAAGTGGCGGGATTCCTGTTCGGCTATATGGGGCCGGGGAAGCATTGACCCAATGTCGTCCTGGCGGAAGCCAGGACCCATTACCCCAAGAAGGAGTTTGAGGCGTACCGGTAATCACCGGTCTTCGCCAAACTCAATCCAGTGGTGATGGGGTCCTGGATCTGCGCTTCGCTTGTCCAGGACGACGGCGAAAATCAATTCACCCGCCGATCCTTCCCCGCCCAATACGGCTCACGCAACTGCCGCCGCAAGATCTTGCCTGACGGGTTCCTCGGCAGGGCCGGCAAAAACTCCACGCTCTTCGGCGTCTTGAACCCGGCGATGCGCTCGCGGGTGAAGTTGATGATGTCGGTGGCGGTCGCCTCTTTGCCCGGCTTCATCACCACGACGGCTTTCACCGCCTCGCCCCATTTGTCGTCGGGCACGCCGATTACGGCGGCCTCCGCGACATCAGGATGATCGCACAGCGCGCTCTCGACCTCGGCGGGGTAGATGTTCTCGCCGCCGGAGATGATCATGTCCTTGATACGATCGTGGATGTAGAGATAGCCGTCCTCGTCCATGTAGCCGGCATCGCCCGTGCGCAGCCAGCCATCGCCGCGCAGCGTCGAAGCGGTCGCTTCCGGCAGGTTCCAGTAGCCTGCCATGTTCGAACCCGAGCGCGTCGCGATCTCGCCGACCTGACGCGGCGGCAAGGGTTTGCCATCGGCATCGAGGATCGCGATCTCCACGCCGGGCAGGGCCTTGCCGGCCGAGCGCATCCGCTCCAGGCCCTCGACGTGATCCTCCGGCGGCAGCGCGACGATCGTGCCGGTCGTCTCGGTCATGCCGTACATCTGCACGAAACCGCATTTGAAGACCTCGATGCATTCCTTCAGCAGGGCCGCGGGAATGGGGGAGGCGCCGTACAGCATGTATTTCAGCCGCGAGAAGTCGACCGTCTTCGCGCGTGGCTGCCGCACCACGAACTGCATCGCCGCCGGCACCATGAAGAGTTTCGTGATGCCGGACTGCTCGAAGAAATCGAGGACCCTGGTCGGATCGAATTCGCGCGCGATCACGCCGCGGGCGCCGTGATAGAGCCCCATCACGCCCCAGCCGGAGCCGCCGATATGGAAGATCGGCATCGCGACCAGCGACACGTCGTCGGTCGACCAACGGTTCCATTCCGGCTTGTCTTCGGCATTGCCTGTCTGAACGAGGTTGAGGAAGTTCGCGTGGCTCAGCATCGCGCCCTTCGGCTTGCCCGTCGTGCCCGACGTGTAGAGCTGGATCGCGATGTCTTTCGTATCAATGGGTACCTTCGGATCGTCGCCGCTCTGTGCATCGCGCCACGCGGCAAAATCCTGCCATTCCGGCGCGCCGCCTTCGGTCGTGATGATGGTGCGCACGCCCGGGAGCTGATCCTTGATCTGGCGCACCTGGGTGATGAACTCCGGCCCGACGAACAGCACCGGGGCCTTGCAATCGGCAACGATGAACGCGACCTCGGGCCCGGCGAGCCGCCAGTTCACCGGCGCCATCACCGCGCCGGCCTTCATCGCGCCCATCAGCAGCTCGAAATAGAGATCGCTGTTCTTGCCGAGATAGGCGATGCGATCGCCCTTCTTCACGCCCATCGCGATCAACGCGTTGGCGACCTTGTTGGTCCTGGTATCGAACTCGGCGAAGCTGGTGACGCGGCCCTCGAACTCGTATGCGATGGCGTTGCCGCGGCTCGCCGCGCGCTCGCGCACCATGTCGGCGAGGTCAGCCAATGGCTGTGTGGACATGTTTCTCCCTTGGCGTTCTGCTTTTATGCCGCGGAGTGTGGCGTCATCCGCGATTGAAGACAAGGTGGATGTGGTTGAAGCGTCGCTACTTCGACACTGTCATCCTGGCGAAGGCCAGGACGACTGCGGAGAGCGCAACTACCCCCGCTTCGCCCGGTCCTTCTCGTTTTGCGCCATGATGCTCTCCCGCGCGGTCCTCCAGTCGTCGTCGCTCCAGTCGCGGAGCTGGTAGAAGTTGCCACCCATGGCGAGCGCCTGTGCGCCGTCCATGGCAATGGTCTCGCCGGTGATCCAGTTGCAGCCGCCGGAGATGAGGAATACCGCGAGGTTCTGCAGCTCCTCCATGGTACCAACGCGGCCCATCGGGTTCATCGCCTTGGTGCGCGCACCGGCTTCGTCACCGGGCTTGATGCGCTTGCTCATGCCTTCGGTCGGGATCTCGCCCGGTGCGATCGTGTTGAGGCGGATGCCATAGCGGCCCCATTCGGTGGCGAGCGACATCGTCATCGCGTGAATCGCCGACTTGCTCATCGCCGACGGCACCACGTAAGGCGAGCCGTTGCGTACCCAGGTCACTGTGATCGACACGACGTTGCCGGGTTGCCTCAACGCGATCCAGCGCTTGCCGACCGCATGCGTCACGTAGAACGTGCCGTGCATGACGATGTTGGCGACGGCATCGAAGCCGCGCGGCGAGAGCTCTTCCGTGCGCGAGATGAAATTGCCCGCGGCGTTGTTGATGAGATCGGTCAGCGGCGCATCGCGAAAAATGTTCTCGACCATTTCTTCGACCGCGAGCGAATTGCGGATATCGACGCCGTGGCTGGTGACGCGGCCGCCATACTGATCCATCAGCTCGGTCGCGGTTTCGTCGCAGACGATCTTGCGCCGGCCGCAGATGTGCACCTCGGCGCCGAGCTGGAGGAAGCGCGCCGCCATCGACTTGCCGAGGCCGGTGCCTCCGCCGGTCACAAGAATGCGCCGCCCGGCCAGAAGATTTTCCTTGAACATGGCTGTTTCTCCCGTACGGATTGTCAGTTAATTGGTCGATTGACTAAATCCGGCCGTCAGCTTTCTGTAAAGCGGCACCGAACAAGAACAGGGGAGAATTCATCCATGGAAGAGCGCGTCTCGATTTCGATCTCGGAAGGCGTCGCCGACGTGCGCCTGGTGCGCGCGGACAAGATGAATGCGCTCGATCAGGCCATGTTCGAGGCCCTCGTCGCGGCAACCGAGCGGCTTTCGAAGGAAAAGGGCGTGCGCGTTGTCGTGCTGTCGGGCGAAGGCCGCGCCTTCTGCGCCGGTCTCGACATGGGGCGTTTTGCCGCCATGAAGGAGAAGGGCGGCAACGGAATTCCGGGTGGCGAAAATCGCGATCTCACCAAGCGGACTCACGGGCAGGCGAACTTCCCGCAACAGGCGGTATGGGGATGGCGCCAGCTTCCGGTTCCCGTGATCGCGGCGGTGCACGGCGTCGCCTTCGGTGGCGGCTTCCAGCTCTCGCTCGGCGCCGACATGCGCTTTCTCAGCTCAGATGCGCGCATGTCGATCATGGAAATCAAATGGGGGCTCGTGCCTGACATGGCGGGCACGCCGATTCTCGCCTCGCTCGTGCGCGACGACATCCTGCGCGATCTCACCTACACCGGCCGCATCTTCTCCGCGCAGGAGGCGATGACGTATGGCCTCGCTACGCGCATCTGTGACGACCCGCGCGCCGCCGCGCTCGAAGTCGCACGCGAGATCGCCGGCAAGAGCCCAGACGCGATCCGCGCGGCCAAGCGACTGCTCAACAATCTCTCGGTCGATCCGGGGCCGGCACTGCTGGCTGAATCAGTCGAGCAGCAGAAGCTGATCGGTAGTCCGAACCAGACCGAAGCCGTGCGCTCCAATCTGGAGAAGCGCGCGGCGAAGTATGCGGATTAGCCACCGTCATTCCGGGGCGATGCGGAGCATCGAGCCCGGAATCCATAACCACGATCGGGAGTATGGATTCCGGGCCTGCGCCTTCGGCGAATTCCGAAATGACGAGTGAGATTGTGGCCATGGTGTTCAACCCGACGAAAGATCGGACAACAAAAATGAACGAAACGTCCCCATTCCTCGGCATCGTCTCCGGCGATCGCCGTCGTTCCCATGCTGAGGTTGCCAATCGTGCCGACCGCATCGCATCCGGCCTCGCCAGGATCGGTGTCAAGCGAGGCGATTGCGTCTGCATGCTGATGCGCAACGACATCGCCTTCCTCGAGGCTGCCTACGCTGCGATGCGGCTGGGCGCCTATGGCGTCCCGATCAACTGGCACTTCAAGCCGGAGGAGATCAACTACATCCTCAACGATACCGGCACGTCCGTGCTGATCGGGCATACGGACATGCTGTACGCCCTGCGTGATGCCATTCCCGCTGGTGTCATCGTGCTCAGCGTGCCGACGCCGCCGGAGATCCTGAAGAATTACAAGATCGATCCGGATCATTTGAAGACACCCGACTTCGCCATCGATTTCGAATCCTGGCTCGCCCAATTCCAGCCCTATGACGGCCCGGTCGTGCCGCAGCCGATGAACATGATCTACACCTCGGGCACGACAGGCCATCCCAAGGGCGTGCGTCGCAATGCGCCGACGCCGGATCAGCAAGCAGCGGGCGAGCGCATGCGCGCGATGATCTATGGCCTCAAGCCCGGCGCCCGTGCGATCCTGCCGGGTCCACTCTATCATTCCGCGCCGAATTCGTTCGGCATCCGCGCGGGCAAGCTCGGCGGCGCGCTGGTTCTGATGCCACGCTTCGAGGCGGAAGAGTTTCTCGAGCTGATCGAGCGCTACAGGATCGACACCATCTTCATGGTGCCGACCATGTTCATCCGCCTGATGAAGCTGCCGGAGGCGATCCGCAAGAAATACGACGTGTCCTCGCTGCGCCACATCATCCACGCTGCCGCGCCATGTCCGGCCGACGTCAAGCGTGCCATGATCGAATGGTGGGGGCCGGTGATCTACGAATTCTACGGCTCGACGGAATCCAGCGCCGTCACCTTCGCGACCTCGGAGGATGCGCTGAAAAAGCCCGGCACGGTCGGCAAGATCTCGCCCGGCGCCGAGCTGCGCTTCATCGGCGATGACGGCCGCGTGCTCGGCGTCGGCGAGATCGGCGAGATCTATTCCCGCATGCCGGAGATGGCGGACTTTACTTACCACAACAAGCCGGAGAAACGCGCCGAGATCGACCGGGACGGCTTCATCACGTCGGGCGACGTCGGCTATATCGACGAGGACGGCTACGTCTTCATCTGCGACCGCAAGCGCGACATGGTGATATCAGGCGGCGTCAACATCTATCCTGCCGAGATTGAATCCGTGCTGCACGCCGTTCCGGGCGTGCATGATTGCGCGGTGTTCGGCATCCCCGATGCCGAGTTCGGCGAGGCCTTGATGGCCGTGGTCGAGCCGCAGCCGGGCGTCACGCTCGATGCCGCCGATGTGCGCTCAAGGCTGAAGACCTCACTCGCCGATTACAAGGTGCCGAAGCATATCGAGATCCGCACCGGACTGCCGCGCGAAGACTCCGGCAAAATCTTCAAGCGCCGGCTGCGCGACCCCTATTGGGAGCAGGCCGGTCGAAAAATCTGACAATTCGAGGAGCGATACATGACCGACGCGGCGAAGGAAGTCCTCTACGAGGTCACCGACCACATCGCGACCATCACTCTGAACGCGCCGGAGCGCATGAACACGATCTCCGGCCCGATGCTGAACGATCTGGCGCGGCTGCTGACCGAAGCCAATGAGGACAAGAACGTCCGCGTCGTGATCCTCACCGGCAAGGGCAGGGCGTTCTGCGCCGGTCTCGATCTGCGCAAGGAGCGTGACGGCAACGGTCTCAGTGCCGCATCCTCGCCGACCACGATCAACCTCCGCAACACGCCGCCGACGGTTTTGCAAGCCATGGACAAGCCGACCATCTGCGCCGTCAACGGCGGCGCGGCCGGTTATGGCATGGACACAGCCCTCGGCTGCGACATTCGGATCATGGCGGAGTCCTCGAAGCTCGCGGCTGCCTTCGTCAAGCGCGGCGTCGTGCCGGAATCCGGCGGCACCTGGCTGCTGCCGCGCATGCTCGGCTGGGCCAAGGCCTCCGAGCTGATCTTTACCGGCCGCACGCTCAGCGCGCGCGAATGTCTCGACTGGGGTCTCGCCAATGAGGTCGTGCCCGATGCAGAACTAATGAACCGCGCCACCGCCATCGCCCGCGAAATCGCCGCGAACGCGCCGCTCGCCGTGCAAGCCTCCAAGCGCATGATGCGGATGGGCCTGAACGAAAACTTCCACGACCACGTCCATCACGTCTATCTCCAGCTGCTGCCGCTGTTCAAGACACAGGACATGGCCGAAGGCATGAAGGCCTTCATGGAGAAGCGCGAACCCAAGTTCGAGGGACGGTAGGCTGCCTGAAATCCGCGCATAGGAGCTGTCTTCGCAACGACAGCTTTCGGGCCTATACAGCTGGGGTCATTTACACAGGGTAGTCCCATGGCCCCCGTTTCGATCCTGCTCAACATCATCTGGATACTCATCGGCGGTGCCTGGATGGCATTCGGCTGGCTGGTGGCATCCGTCATCATGGCGATCACCATCATCGGCCTGCCCTGGGCGCGGGCGGCGTTCAACATCGCCATTTACACGCTGCTGCCGTTCGGCTCGCGCGCGGTCAGCCGCGACGAGGTCACCGGCATGGGCGATATAGGCACGGGCGCCCTCGGGGTGATCGGCAACATCATCTGGCTCGTGCTGGCCGGCTGGTGGCTGGCGCTCGGCCATGTCCTGACGGCCGTGATCTACGCCATCACCATCATCGGCATTCCCTTCGCCTGGGCCCATCTGAAGCTCGCGGGCATCGCGCTCTGGCCGATCGGCAAGGTGATCGTGCCGGCTTAGGGCGCGGACTCATCAATTTCGGCTTCCGACGGCAGAGCAGAAGTCACGGGCTTTGTTCGCAGTTGGCAGCTTGTGGCGCATAGCTGCCGTGGAGCAGGCTTCTCGGGTTGAGCGGCATATGCCGCACCCTCGGCGTGCCTATTTCATTTCCTGACAAGGGGCGTCCCTTGATCCATCGCAAGAAATTCCGTGCGGGCAGCATTACCAAGTTTCTGAAGACATCCGAATGGAAGTCGATGGAACTGAGAGAAACGGAGATGACCGATGGCTAACAGGCAAGTCGTGATCTGTTCACCTGTACGCACCGCTATCGGCACTTATGGCGGAACGCTGAAGGATCTGCCCGCGGTCGATCTCGGTACCGTGGCAATCCGCGCATCGATCGAACGTGCGAAATTGTCGCCCGACGATGTCGGCAGCGTCGTCATGGGCAACGTGATCCAAGCTGGCAACAAGATGAATCCAGCCCGGCAAGCTGCCATCAATGCCGGCGTCCCCGTCGCTGTTCCGGCCCTGACGGTCAACCGCGTCTGTGGCTCGGGTGCGCAGGCGATCGCGAGCGCCGCTCAGGAGGTGATGCTCGGGTTCATTGACAGCGCGGTCGCCGGCGGCATGGAGAACATGGACCGTGCACCGTATCTCATGGGCTCCGGACGGTGGGGCTATCGCATGGGTGACGCGAAGATTTTTGATGCGATGCTGATGGACGGTCTAAACGACGCCTTCTCCGGTCAGCATTCCGGTTGGCACACTGAGGATCTCGCGGCCTCGCATCAGATCGCCCGTGACGAACAGGACCGCTGGGCCAAACGCTCGCAAAAGCGCTTTTCCGAGGCGCAGGCTTCCGGCAAGTTCGCCTCGGAAATCGCGGCGGTCGAAATTGCCTCCCGGAAGGGTCCGGCAAAATTCGACAAGGACGAGCACAACCGTCCAGACACCACCATCGAAAGCCTTGCAAAGCTCAAACCGGCTTTCCGCAAGGAGGGGACGATCACGGCGGGCAACGCGCCCGGACTCAATACCGGCGCGTCGGCAATGATCGTGGCGGAGCGCGCGTGGGCCGACAAGAAGGGCCTGACGCCCATGGCACGCCTAGTCGCCTACGGAATCGGCGCAGTCGAACCAGGTATGTTCGGATTGGGACCGGTTCCGGCCGTCAACCAGGCCCTCGAACGGGCCGGCTGGAAAACCTCAGACATCCAACGGATCGAGATCAACGAGGCCTTCGCTGCGATCGCAATTGCGGTCGCGAACGACCTCGGTCTCGACTCGAGTATCGTCAACGTGGAAGGCGGCGCGATCGCGCACGGTCATCCGATCGGCGCCTCGGGAGCAGTGCTTACCACTCGATTGCTGCACTCGATGAAGCGCGACGGTGTCGAGAAAGGCATCGTCACTCTTTGCATCGGCGGCGGTCAGGGAATTGCCCTTGCGCTTGAATCGATGATTTGAGCCCGTCCGCGCGAGCCCTTCGGCGCGCGGCGGCGTGCCGGACGATATTGGCCAATCCCGAGACAGCTAATGCTTCACTTTCGCGCGCTGACCGCTCCGACCTCGTTTCTGTTTTTTACAGGAAAGGGCGGCGTGGGTAAGACATCTCTTGCGTGCGCCACGGCCGTGGGCCTGGCCGACCGCGGACTGCGTGTGCTTCTTGTGAGTACCGATCCTGCGTCGAACCTCGACGAAATGCTCGAGGTTACTCTGACCGACCGCCCGACCCCGGTGCCAAACGTCACCAGACTTTCGGCAATGAATATCGATCCGGAGGCTGCCGCCGAGAGTTATCGCGCCCGTGTCCTTGAACGACTCGGACCAGACGTTACCGCCGGTGAGCGATTGACCGTGCGCGAGCAGCTCTCCGGCGCCTGCACAACCGAAATCGCCGCCTTCGACGAGTTCGTCGGATTGCTGGACGGCGATATGGGTGGGTTCGACCACATTGTATTCGATACGGCCCCGACCGGCCACACGCTAAGGCTCCTGAGCCTGCCAAAGGCATGGACCGGCTTTCTCAAGGGCAATGATCGGGGAGCATCCTGCCTCGGGCCGCATTCCGGCTTGAAGATGCAGGAGGACCGCTTTCAAAAGGCGCTCCGGGCCCTGGGCGATTCCAGGCGGACGACCATTATCCTCGTCACCCGCCCGGATCACGGCGCTATCCGTGAAGCGACCAGGACATCGGGCGAGCTTGATGTGCTCAATCTCTCGAACCAACTCCTGGTGGTCAACGGACGGTTCCACGCGACCGATCTCACCGACGCCGTCGCGGTTGCGCTTGAACGGGATCAGAACGAGGCCTTGGCCGCAATGCCCGCGTCGCTCGCAAAACTGCCGCGAGACGAAATCCCTTTGCTTGGGTTCGACATCGTGGGGCTCACGGCTCTAAGGGCAGTGCTGGCGCCCGCCAATCAGCCGTCAGCAGTTTCGGGCCAGTCAAGTGCAGAACCGGTCGACCTGCCGGGCCTGGAACGGTTGGTCGATGACATCGCGCTGGACAAGCACGGTCTCATCATGGTGATGGGCAAAGGGGGCGTCGGAAAGACGACGATCGCGGCTGCCATCGCGGTGGGACTGGCCAAGCGGGGGTATGCCGTCCATCTCAGCACGACCGATCCTGCAGCTCACGTAGCTTTCGTCGTCGATGGCGCCATGCCCGGCTTGACGGTCGACCGGATCGACCCGCGGGTCGAGACGGAGCGGTATGTCGCGAAGATCCTCGCGAGCCGGGGCCGGGACCTGGACGAGCAAGGCAAGGCTCTGCTGCTCGAAGACCTCGCTTCCCCATGCACCGAGGAGGTCGCCGTGTTCCACGCCTTCTCGCACGTCGTTGCGGAGGCCAGGAGCGCCTTCGTTGTCCTCGATACGGCGCCGACGGGCCACACACTCCTCTTGCTGGACGCGACCGGTGCCTATCATCGCCAGATGACGAGCCAACTTGCACCGACGGCTGCTGGACGAATCGTCACTCCGCTGATGAGGCTCCAAGATCCGGCTCACACCAAGGTGATCCTGGTGACCTTACCGGAAACGACTCCGGTTTCCGAGGCGGCTTCCCTTCAGCAAGATTTGCGGCGGGCGAACATCGAACCGTACGGCTGGGTCATCAATAAGAGCTTTGCTGTCTCCGGAGTCCGCGATTCTCTGCTGCGGCTTCGGCTTGATAAAGAACGGACGCAAATAGCTCGCGTTCAGAACGGTCTCGCAAAACGCGCTTTTATGATCGGCTGGAGAGCCAGGCCGCCGGTCGGTGTGGAAGAGCTTCGGATGCTCTCATGAACTTGCTCTTTCGCGCTGGCTTACGTCTTGGTTGGACCCAGTTCGAACAGCCCGGCTAGACTAGAGGTCACCAGCATGCGTCTTTCGCGCGCGGGCCGTGGGTGCCGACCTGTGCCCTTTAGTTCTCGATAAAGGGCGAAACGGACAGCAAAACTTCGGGCGAATGCGCCGCGAGTCCGAGAATATCCCCCAAGATCGGCGCCGTTGCCGCGCCGCCGCCAACTTCATCTTGCACTGCGGCAGAAAAATATCGCACACTCGGCGGGCCGGGGAGCCATAGGGAGCTCTACAAGGGGAGCGAGCCATGTCCCTCCAGACCATACCATCCGACTCTGCCGATCTTCGCCCGAACCGCCCCGAAGACGTCCAGGCGCTCGAGGCGGACGCGCGGCTGCGCGACGATATCCGCCTGCTCGGGCGTATCCTCGGCGACACGGTGCGCGACCAGGAGGGGGCTGAATTGTTCGACCTGGTCGAGCGCATCCGCCAGACCTCGATCCGGTTCCACCGCGACGAGGACCGGCTCGCCCGCCGCGAGCTCGAACAGATCCTCGACAGCATGTCGACCTCCGAGACGGTGCGGATCGTCCGCGCCTTCAGCTATTTCTCCCACCTCGCCAACATTGCCGAGGACCAGAACAACATCCGCCAGATGCGTGCCGGAAAGAATGGCGGCTCCGGCGTGTTGGCGGAGACGCTCGCCAAGGCCAAGGCCGCTGGTATCGGCACCGACGCGCTGCGCAGCTTCTTCAAGAGCGCGCTCGTCAGCCCGGTGCTGACCGCCCATCCGACCGAAGTCCGCCGCAAGAGCACCATGGATCGCGAGATGGAGGTCGCTGCGCTGCTCGACCGCCGCGAACGGGTTGCTTTGACTGCGGACGAGGCCGCTGCCAGTGACGAGCAGCTTCGGCGCGAGGTGCTGACGCTGTGGCAGACCAATCTGCTCCGCCGCACCAAGCTCACCGTGCTCGACGAGGTCGCCAACGGCCTGTCGTTCTACGATTACACCTTCCTGCGCGAGGTGCCGCGGCTGGTCAATGCGCTGGAGGACCGGCTCGAGGAGGGCGGCGAGCAGGCCGCCAGCGAGCTCGCCTCGTTCCTGCGCATGGGCAGCTGGATCGGCGGCGACCGCGATGGCAATCCCTTCGTCACCGCCGACGTGATGCGCGGCACGCTGCGGCTTCAGTCCAGCCGGGTGATGCAGTTTTACCTGAACGAGCTGCACGTGCTCGGCTCGGAATTGTCGATCGCGGCGCATCTCGCCGACGTGTCCGAGGAGTTGCGGAACCTCGCGGAGCGCTCGCCCGACACCTCGCCGCACCGGAGCGGCGAGCCCTATCGCCTTGCGGTCTCCGGCATCTATGCCCGCCTGACTGCGACCGCCGAGAAGCTCGAGGTCGAAATCACCCGCCGACCGGTCGGCAAGGGGGCGCCTTACGAGAGCGTCAAGGAGCTGCAGGCCGATCTCGACGTGCTGCACCGCTCGCTGATCTCCAACAATGCCCGCGTCATCGCGCGTGGTCGGCTGCGGCTATTGCGCCGCGCCGTCGATTGCTTCGGCTTCCACCTGGCGCGGCTCGACATCCGCCAGAACTCTGCCGTTCACGAACGCACCATTGCCGAGCTGATGGATGCCGCCAACCCCGGCATGTCCTATCTCGCGCTCGGCGAGGAGGCGCGCATCTCGCTCCTGACCAACGAACTGCGCTCGACGCGCGCGCTGGTGTCGCCTTTCGTCAAGTACAGCGACGAGACCATGGGCGAACTCAACGTTTTCCATGCCGCGGCGGAAGCGCACGCGAAGTTCGGCTCGGATTCGATTCCCCAATGCATCATCTCGATGTGCAAGGGAATGTCGGACATGCTCGAGGTCGCGGTACTGCTGAAGGAGGTCGGCCTCGTCCATCCCTCCGGGCGGAGCGCCGTCAACATCGTGCCGCTGTTCGAAACCATCGAGGATTTGCAGGCCTCATCCGGCATCATGGACCGCATGCTGTCGCTGCACGATTACCGCCGCCTCGTCGACAGCCGCGGCAGCGTCCAGGAGGTCATGCTCGGCTATTCCGACTCGAACAAGGACGGCGGCTTCGTCACTTCGGGCTGGGAACTCTACAAGGCCGAGATCTGCCTCGTCGAGGTGTTCGAGCGCCACCACGTGCGCCTGCGCCTGTTCCACGGCCGCGGCGGCTCGGTCGGTCGCGGTGGCGGACCGAGCTATGACGCCATCGTCGCCCAGCCCGGCGGGGCCGTGAACGGCCAGATCCGCATCACCGAGCAGGGCGAGATCATCTCGTCGAAATATTCCAACGCCGAAGTCGGCCGCAACAATCTCGAGATCCTGGCGGCTGCGACGCTGGATGCGAGCCTGCTGCAGCCGAGCCAGAGTGCGCCGCGCCGCGAATACTTGACCGCGATGGACGAGCTTTCAAATCTCGCCTTCAAGGCCTATCGCGGCCTGGTCTACGAGACCGACGGCTTTGTCGATTATTTCTGGTCCTCGACGGTGATCAACGAGATCGCGACGCTGAACATCGGCAGCCGTCCGGCCTCGCGCAAGAAGACCCGCGCCATCGAGGATTTGCGCGCGATCCCCTGGGTGTTCTCCTGGGCGCAATGCCGCCTGATGCTGCCGGGCTGGTACGGCTTTGGCAGCGCGGTCGAGCAATGGATCGCGGCGCATCCGCAACAGGGCATGCCGTTCCTGAAAGAGCTCTACAAGGAATGGCCGTTCTTCCGCATGCTGCTGTCGAACATGGACATGGTGCTGGCGAAAAGCTCGATCGCGATCGCCTCGCGCTATGCCGAACTGGTACCAGACGAGGCGCTGCGCGAGAAGATTTTTGGGCGCATCCGCCGCGAATGGCATTCCTGCATCGAGACGCTGCTCGACATCATGGGCCAGGACCGCCTGCTGCAAGGCAACCCGCTGCTGGAGCGCTCCGTGCGTCACCGCTTCCCCTATCTCGACCCGCTCAACCATGTGCAGGTCGAGCTCCTGCGGGAGCACCGCGCGCAGAACCCCGACGAGCAGGTGCTGCGCGGGATTCAGCTCACCATCAACGGCATCTCGGCGGGCTTGCGGAATACGGGGTAGGTCCTCTCCCTCGCCCGCAGGCGGGGAGAGGTGAAGTCAGGTCACACCGGATCCCAGGGGAAGATGTCGGCGGAGCGGTCGAGCTTGTAGAACGAACCCTTCAGCGCCGGCATGCCGTGTTCCGCGATCGACTGCGGCGTCCAGCCTTCGCTGCGATGGACCGAGCGCAGCGGGCGGTTCTGGCTGAACAGGAACAGCTCGTTCATGCGGGCGCCGAAGATCTGGCCGGAGACATCCTTGGCGGCATCGGAGAGCAGATAAGCGCAGATCGGCGCGATCTTCTCCGGGCCCATCTGCTTGATCTTCTCGACGCGCGCCTTCTCGGCTTCGGTCTCGGTCGGGATGGTGCCGATCATGCGGGTCCAGGCGAACGGCGAGACGCAGTTCGAGCGAACGTTGAAGCGGCCCATGTCGAGCGCAATCGATTTCGACAGGCCGACGATGCCGAGCTTGGCGGCGGCGTAGTTGGCCTGGCCGAAATTGCCGATCAGGCCCGAGGTCGAGGTGAAGTGCACGAAGGAGCCGCTCTCCTGCTCGCGGAAAATGCGCGCGGCGGCGTGGCTGACATAGAACGAGCCCATCAGATGCACCTTGATGACGGCCTCGAACGCCTCCACGCTCATCTTATGGAAGATCATGTCGCGCAAAATGCCGGCATTGTTGACGACGCCGTCGAGGCGGCCGAAATGATCGGTCGCCGTTTTCACGATCCTGCTGGCCGGAATCGCTTCGGCGACCGACTCGAAATTGGCAACCGCCGTGCCGCCACGCTTCTTGATCTCCTCCACGACCTCCTCGGCAGGCGTGGCGCTCGAGCCGGCGCCGTCAGCCGCTCCTCCGGGGTCGTTGACGACGACCTTGGCGCCTTCCGCGGCGCAAAGCAGCGCGATCTCGCGCCCGATGCCGCGGCCTGCGCCGGTGACGATGATGACCTTGTCCTGCAGTGACTTGCTCATGTGGATTACCTCTCGTTCGTAAACACGATCGTGCCCGATGCGGCGAACATGCCGCCGACGCCGTGGCACACGGAAATCTTCGCATTCGGTACCTGTGCCGGTGCGACTCCGCGCATCTGGCGCACGCTCTCCTGGAGCGCGTACATGCCGTACATGCCCGAATGCATGTAGGAGAGGCCGCCGCCATTGGTGTTGAGCGGCAGTTTTCCCCCGGGGCGCGTGTTGCCGTCGGCGATGAACTTGCCGGTCTCCTCGTACGGCATGAAGCCGAGATCGCCGAGCCCGAACAGCGGCAGATGCGCAAAGGCATCGTAGATCATGAGATGGTCGACGTCCCCGTGCGCGATGCCGGCCTCCTTGAAGGCGAGCGGCCCCGCAGTCTTGAACGCGCGCGAGGAGTTGAACGTTTCCATCTGGCTGACCATCGGCGTTTCCACGCTCTCGCCGGTGCCCATGATGTAGACGGGCTTGCGCGGAAAGTCCTTGGCGCGGTCGGCCGAGGTCAGGATCAGCGCGCCGCCGCCGTCGGTGACGAGGCAGCACTGCAGCAGGCGAAACGGATAGGCGATCATGCGCGAGTTGAGCACGTCGGCAACCGTGATCGGGTCCTTCATCATCGCACGCGGATTCTTTGCGGCCCATTCGCGCTGCACGACGGCAACCGAAGCAAGCTGCTCATGCGTGATGCCGTAGGTCTTCATGAAGCGCAGCACGGGGATCGGGAACATGCTGGGCGGACCGTAGACGCCGTAGGGCGCCTCGAACTGGCCGTTGAGGCTGTCCGCCGCGGTGAAGCGCGGCTGCTTGCCGATCATCGACTTGCCGCTTTCGGCATGGGTGATCAGCACGGTCTTGCACAGGCCGGCCTCGATCGCTGCCGCGGCATGGCGAACATGCAGCATGAACGAGCAACCGCCGACCGAGGTGCCGTCCACCCAGGTCGGCTTGATGCCGAGATAGTGGCAGACCTGCTGCGGCGTCTCGACCGCGGTGGCAAAGCCGTCGATGTCGGACAGCTTCAGCCCGGCGTCCGCGATGGCATTGAGCGCCGCGTCCGCGTGAAGCTGGAGCTGCGAGGCGTTGGGAATGACGCCGAGCTCGGTGGTCTCGGCGGCGCCGACGACGGCAACCTGGTTCTTGCGCATGGCTTACCCCTTCGCCGGACGGAAGACGGGGAGGCTGATCTTGTCGTCGAGCGCCTGGAACGCGACCTCCAGCTTCATGTCGAGCTCGAGCGCCTCCGGCGTCTGCGGGCAGTCGATGATGTTGCTCATCATCCGCGGCCCTTCGGCGAGCTCGACCACGGCGATCGCGTAAGGCGGCGTGAAGCCGGGCGCGGCGGGGCGGTGGTTGATCACGTAGCTGTAGAGGAAACCCTTGCCGCTCGCCTTGAACGCCGAGACCTTGCGCGAGGCGCAGGACGGGCAGAACGGGCGCGGCGGGAAGTAGACATGCGCGCAGGCGTCGCAGCGCTGCAGGCGGAGTTCGCCGGCTTTGGTGCCGTCCCAGAAATGCTGGGTTTCCGGCGTCGGTTTCGGTCGCGCGCGCTGCGGTTCGGCCATCTCGGAAAGTCCTCCCAGATTTATTTGCCTTGGGGCAGGCTTAGCGCCCGCCTGTTTCGATCTTGATGCGACAATCAACCATGACGCGTCAACGGTCCAGCAATGCACATGCATGCCATCATGCGCACAATGCTTGTGTCGAACTGAGGCGGCGCTATAGATTGCGCGCGCCAATATTCCGTGAGACAGACATGCCCGATTTTCCGACACTGGCGAAGCTCGCCGAGGACCTCGAAAGCGGCCGCACCACCTCCCGAAAGCAGGTCGAGGCGTGCATCGCCAGGATTGCCGATCCCGCGGGCGAGGGCCAGCGTGCCTTCATCCATGTCGACAAGGACGCCGCGCTTGTGGCGGCCGACGCGATGGACGCCTTGCGCAAGGCCAAGGCCGCGCCATCGCGCTTTGCCGGTATCCCGATCTCGATCAAGGATCTGTTCGACATCAAGGGCCAGGTGACGCGCGCCGGCTCGCGCGCGCTCGACGACTCCTCGCCGGCCGAGCAGGACGCGGCGACGGTGGCGCGGCTGCGCAAGGCCGGCTTCGTCGTGATCGGGCGCACCAACATGACCGAGTTCGCCTATTCCGGCATCGGCATCAATCCGCATTACGGCACGCCGAAGGGCGCCTGGAACCGGGCCGAGGGCCACGTGCCCGGCGGCTCGTCCTCGGGCGCGGCGGTCTCCGTGCTCGACGGCATGGCGCATGGCGCGCTCGGCACCGACACCGGCGGTTCCTGCCGCATTCCTGCAGCGTTCAATGGCATCGTCGGCTACAAGCCGACGCAGCGCCGCGTGCCGCTCGATGGCTCCGTGCCGCTGTCGTTCTCGCTCGACAGTATCGGCCCCTTGGCGCGATCGGTCAGCTGTTGTGCCATTCTCGATGCGGTACTCGCCAACGAGCCGATCGCCGCACTCAAGCCGCGTCCCGTGAAGGGCATGCGGCTCGCCGTGCCGACCACGATCGCGCTCGACGACCTCGACGCAGAGGTGGCTGCGACTTTCGAGCGCGCACTGAAATCGCTCGCCGATCATGGTGCCATCATCGAGCGTACCGAGATGGCTGAATTCCACGACATCGGTCCGATGAACGCCAAGGGCGGCTTTGCCGCGTCCGAGAGCTACGCCTGGCATCGCTATCTCATCAGCTCAAAGGGAGATGTCTACGACCCCCGCGTCTCCGTCCGCATCATGCGCGGCGAGGCGCAGAGCGCGGCCGATTACATCGATCTCCTCAACGAGCGCCGCTCGCTGATCGCCCGCGTGGATGCGCATATCGCGCCCTATGACGCCTTGGTGTTGCCGACCACCGCCAACACGCCGCCGAAGATCGCAGATCTCGCCGACGACAAGGCATTCACCACGCAGAACCTGCGCGCGCTGCGCAACTGCACCCTGATCAACATGATCGACGGCTGCGCGATCTCGCTGCCGGCGCATCGCGAGGGCGACATTCCCGTCGGCCTGATGCTGGCAGGGGCGGGCGGCTCCGATCGCCGTATCTTCGAGCTTGCTGCTGGCATGGAGGCTGTGATTCGTGTTTGACCTGACTTTCACCGTCGACGCCCAGGATACGACCACGCCGCTGACACTGGCGATCGACCACATGGTGATCGCTGGCTGGACCGGCCGCGATCCCGTCGCGCGCGACAAGCACATCGCCGAGCTGCAGGAGATGGGCATCGCCGCGCCGGCCTCGACACCGGTCTACTATCGCGGCGCGGCGCGGCGGCTGACGCAGGAAGACAGCATCGAATGCACCGGCGGAGACTCCTCCGGCGAGGTCGAGTTCGTGCTGATCGGCTGGCAGGGCCGCATCTTCGTCGGCTGCGGCTCCGACCACACCGATCGCAAGGTCGAGGCCTACAGCGTCACGGTCTCCAAGCAGATGTGCGACAAGCCGATCGCTTCCACGCTGTGGGAGCTCGAGGACGTCATCGGCCATTGGGACAAGATGATCCTGCGCTCCTACGCCACGATCAAGGGCAAGCGCGTGCTCTACCAGGAGGGCACGCTGGACGCGATGCTGCCGGTCGCTGATTTGATCGCGCGCGGTTTCGAAGGCGGAAAATTCCCGGACGGTTGCGCCATGTTCGGCGGCACCTTCGCGGCCAAGGGCGGCATCCGCCCGGCGGAACGCTTCGATTTCGAGCTTGAGGATCCCGTGCTGAAGCGGACGATCAAGCACGGCTACGATGTGGTGATGCTGCCGGTGCGGGGCTGATCTCTCTCCGCGTCATTGCGAGGAGCTCGCGACGAACTGCGAAGCAGTCTTGCGCTCTTGCGACGAAGCAAACCAGACTGGTTCTGCGGAGGATTTCTCGATTGCTTCGCTTCGCTCGCAATGACGGGGGATAGTCGTCGGAAATCGGGTGGCGGCGGATGGGCGAGCTTTACGAAGGTGATTGGTATGACAATGACCGCACGAAAATCAGCCTCGCCCGCCACCGACCTTGCCTCCCACGTCGATAGCCTCGACTGGCCTCAAATCACCGCCGAGCTGGACGCCCAGGGCTGCGCGGTCCTGAAGGGCCTGCTCACGCCGGGCCAGTGCCAGGCCATTGCAGCCCTCTACCCGGATGACGCGCACTTCCGCAGCCGCATCGTCATGGGCCGCCACGGTTTTGGCCGCGGCGAGTACAAATACTTTTCCTATCCGCTGCCTGATATCATCGCGCAGTCGCGTCCGGCGCTCTACGCGCACCTGCAAGGCGTCGCCAACAGCTGGAACGAGGCGATGGGGATCGACATTCGCTATCCCGCAGGGCATGCGGCGTTTCTCAAGCGCTGCCACGAAGCAGGGCAGGCGCGGCCGACGCCGCTGCTGCTGCAATATGAGGTTGGTGACTTCAACTGCCTGCACCAGGATCTCTATGGCGAGCACGTGTTCCCCCTCCAGGTCGCGGTCCTCCTGTCCGAACCTGGGCGCGACTTCACCGGCGGTGAATTCGTGCTGACCGAGCAGCGCCCGCGTATGCAGTCCCGCGCCGAAGTGGTTCCGCTGATGCAGGGCGATGCTGTCGCTTTCGCTGTGCATCACCGCCCGGTGCAAGGGACACGCGGCACTTACCGCGTTAACCTGCGCCATGGCGTCAGCCGGATCAGGTCCGGCCAGCGCCACACGCTGGGTGTGATCTTTCACGATGCCAAATGAGCAGTGCGATTGACGGCTGATTTGTTCGACAGCGTCGCCGAAGCGCAGCCGCCGCGCGAGGAGATCGCCGATGGCGCCGTGCTGCTGCGTGGATTCGTCAGGCCGATCGAGAGCGAGCTGATCGCATCGGTGCGCGCCATCGTCGCGCGGTCGCCGTTTCGCCGCATGACCACGCCGGGCGGTCATTTGATGTCGGTGGCCATGACAAACTGCGGCGAGTGCGGCTGGATCACCGGTCACACCGGCTATCGCTATGATCCGATCGACCCCAAGACCGGTGCGCCATGGCCGGCGATGCCGCCGGTGCTGCGCGATCTGGCGCGCCACGCGGCGGAGCAGGGCGGTTTCCAAGATTTCGCGCCCGATGCGTGCCTGGTCAACCGCTACGAGCCCGGCGCGCGATTGGCGCTGCATCAGGACAAGGACGAGCTGGACTATTCCGCGCCGATCGTCTCGGTCTCGCTCGGCCTGCCCGCGACCTTCCTCTTCGGTGGTCTCGCACGCAGCGACAAGCCGCGCCGCTTCCGGCTCGTCCACGGCGACGTCGTGGTCTGGGGCGGAACTAACAGGCTCGCCTATCACGGCGTCGCGCCGCTCGCCGACGGCGAGCATGCGCTGCTGGGGCGAAAGCGGATCAATCTGACGTTTCGAAGGACGCGGTGAAGGAGCGGTCGTTCCGGGACGATGCGAAGCATCGAACTATGGTGCGCAATTGCGGACCTGAGAACCTCGAGATTCCGGGTTCGCGCTCTTGCGCGCCCCGGAATGACGAAAACTACGGCTTCGGCGGGTGAATGAAGGCCCACGGGCTCACTTCCGAATCCCGGGTCACCTCGACCGAGATCAGATACGGCCCTCCATGCGCGAGCGCCTTTTCCATCGCCGCCTTGAACTGATCCGGAGCGGTGACGCGCGCAGAGGCAACGCCGAAGGACTCGGCGAGCTTGACGAAATCAGGATTGACCAGATCGGAGGCCACCACGCGGCCATCAAAGCGCTCGCGCTGGTCACGGCGGACATTGCCATAGGCGTTGTTGTTGAACACCAGCGTCACCACGCCGATGTTGAACTGCACGGCGGTGGCGAGCTCCTGCACGCCGAACATGAAGCCACCGTCGCCGGTGATCGCGACGACAGGCTTGTCGGGATTGGCGACCTTGGCACCGAGCGCAGTCGGGAAACCGGAGCCGAGCGTGCCCTGATAGCCCGAGGTGATGAAGGTGCGCGGCTCGTAGATCGGAAAGCCGTACCAGGAGGCAAAGCCGAACTGCGACAGCTCGTCGGTGACGATCGCGTTCGCGGGCAGCACCTCGCGCAAAATGTTGAGATACGCCATCTGCGGCTGGATGCGCTGGATCTCCTGCTGTGCCGTCGTGGTGGCTTCGCGGATCGCGGCGCGGCGGCCGGCGGTCTTGCTGTAGCCGGTCTTGCTCACAGCAGCAGCGAGATCGGCAGTCGCTGCCTTGGCGTCGGCGACAATCGCCGTGTCAGAAATGAATCGCCTCATCTCGACCGGATCGATGTCGATGCGGATGCTTTTCAGTCCGTCGGGGCGATACGGCCAGCGCGACATGGTCGGCAGCTCCAGTCGCGTACCGATGCCGATCATCAAGTCGGTCTTGGCCCACAACTTGTAGGCGGCGGCCATGGTGAGGCCGAGCTCATGGGCATTGGAGACGATGCCGCGGCCGCTGCGGAAGGCGACCACGGGCGCGTCGATCATCTCGGCGAGCTCGAGGATTTCGTCACGCGCTCCAATCGCTCCGCTGCCGACGAAGATCATCGGCGTCTTGCTGGCCTTGATCAGCGCGGCGGCCTGCTTGATCATGTCTGGATCGGGCTGCGGTGCAGGCAGTGGCTCCAGCACCTGCGCAGCGGCCGTGTCCGCGCGCTGGGTAAAGATATCCCAGGGCATCTCCACCGAGGCGGGACCGCGTCGACCTGAAGTCATCTCCTGGAAGGCACGCGCGACGGTCGTCGGGGCATTGCCGGGATGCTCGACGCGGTCCGCCCACTTCACATACGTGCGCAAGGTCGCGAGCTGGTCCGGCATCTCGTGCAGATGGCCGCGGCCCTTGCCGAGAAACTGCGTCGGCACCTGGCCGGTGACGCACAGCACCGGCTCGTTGCAGCCGAAGGCGGTGAGCAGCGCTGCGCTGGCATTGAGGACGCCGGGGCCGGGCACGACGCTGAACACGCCGGGCCTGCCGCTCGCGCGCGCATAGCCGAACGCCATGTAGCCGCAGGCCTGCTCGTGCCGCGCGCCGATCACCTTGAGCTGGGCCTGGTGGAAGGCGTCGAACAGGCCGTAGACCTGCGCGCCGGGCAGGCCGAACACCGTGTCGACGCCATGGGCGACGAGCCCGCTTACGATCGCTTCGCCGCCGGTGAGGGTGGTCATTGCATCATTCCATTTCGCGTTGTTGTTCAGGCTTCGTCGACGACGCCGTTGCGCAAAGTGCCGATGCCCTCGGCGGCGACCTCGATGACGTCACCGGGTTTCAGATAGCGCGGCGGATCGAACCGCGCCCCAGCGCCGGTCGGCGTGCCCGTGACGATGACATCGCCGGGCACGAGCGTCGCGAAAGTCGAGATATAGCTGATGAGGTAGCGGAACGGAAACATCAGCCGGCTGGTGCGGTCGTCCTGCCTGAGCTCACCGTTGACATGCGTCGTGAGCCTGATGTCGGCGATCTGCGCTTCCTTCGTGTAGGGCACGAGCCACGGCCCGAGACTGCCGCTGGAATCGAAGTTCTTGCCCTGAGTGACGTTGAACTTGGCGTGGCGCAGCCAGTCGCGCACGGAGCCCTCGTTGCAGAGCGTCAGCGCTGCGATGTGATCGAGTGCGGCGCTCTCCTTGATGTGCCGGCCGGGCTTGCCGATCACCAGCACGATCTCGCCTTCATAATCGAGCTGCGCGGATGCGCGCGGGCGCACCAGCGGCGTGTCGTGGCCGACGAAGGAGCGGGGCGAGCGCATGAACATGCTCGGATATTTCGGAGCGTCCTGGCCGTCCTTGTATTCGGCATTGCGGTCGGGATAGTTGACGCCGATGCAGATGATCTTTTCCGGCGCGGGCACCGGCGGCAACCATGTGATCTCGCCGAGCGCGTGAACCGGCGTGCGGCCGGCGGCTTCTTCGGCAAGGCTCACGAGCTTCCCTGCGGCGATGACCTCGCGCAATGTCGGATAGTCCTTGGCATGGCGCGCAGAGAGATCGACGATGCCGCCCTCCAGGACGGCGCCGTAACGGGTTTCACCCTTGAGGGAATAGGTGGCGAGGCGAGGGAGCTTCATGGCTTAATCCGCCACCAGCACGTCGGCCACGAACTTCGGCTCGCGCACGGCCTGGCCCGTGAAGGGCGAGCCTTGCTCGAACCAGGAGCGCGGCGCCGGCGCGCCCCACAGCGTCTGGCGGCGGGGATCGCGGAGCGACCAGCGCAGCGGCTCATGGTCGTGGTCGCCCGTGAAATAATCGCTGGTGTAGAGCTCGAGGCGATGTCCATCGGGGTCGCGGACATAGAGGAAGAACGCGTTCGAGATGCCGTGGCGTCCGGGGCCGCGCTCGATGTTCTTCACAAAGCCCTGCGAGGCCATGACGTCGCAGAGATGGATGATGTTCATCGCCGTCGGCGTCCAGTAGGCGAAATGATGCAGGCGAGGGCCCTTGCCGTTTGTGATCGCGAAATCATGGACGTTGCCCTTGCGATGCATCCAGGCCGCCGCGATGCGGCCATTCGGTCCGTCCTCTTCGGCGTACTCGGTGAGGCGGAAGCCGAGCCGCGCATAGAAGTCGACGGTGTCCTGCACTTCGGCCGCGAAGACGTTGAAATGGTCGAGCCGCTGCGGGTGGCACCCCCGGTAGAGATCATAGCGGCGGAGCAGATGCGGTCGGCGCTCCATCGAAGCGTAGAGCTCGATCTGGAAGCCGAAGGGGTCGGTGAATTGCAGCGTCCGGCCCTGGAAGGGCTGATCGGCAAACGCATAGCCAAGGCCATTCTCGGAGAGAAACTTTGCGGCCTTGTCGAGATCGCCGTCATTGCCGACCTTGAAGCCGAGCCTGTTACAGGCCGGCACTGCCGCCTTGCGCAGCACCAGCGAGTGATGCTGGTGCTCTTCGGCGGCGCGCAAGTACACGACATTGTCGTCGGCATCCTCGACATGCAGTCCGACGGTGGTCTCGTAGAACTCGCGGCTCAACTTCAGATCGGTCACGTCGAGCACGACGTGGCTGGAGCGGATGATGTTGAACGGCGGCTCGAAGGTGTGTTGCGGTACCGGCATTGGCGTTTCCCCAGGGAATGGCGAGCGTCAGAGTCCCAGTTTCTGGATCTTGTGCGTGCCCCGCGCCAGCGAGACGTGCTTGGTTTCCATGTAGAAGTCGAACGAGTAGTCGCCGCCGTCGCGGCCGATGCCCGAGGCCTTCATGCCGCCGAACGGCGTCGGCAGATGGCGGACGTTTTCGGAGTTCAGCCAGATCATGCCGGCCTCCAACGCGTCGGCAACCCGCAAGGCGCGGCCGACGTCGTTGGTCCAGACATAGCCGGTCAGGCCGTAGCGGATGTCGTTGGCGATCTCGATCGCGTCGGCCTCGTCCTTGAACGGCAGCACGGTGAGGAAGGGGCCGAACACCTCCTCCTGCGCAACGCGCATCTTGCCGCTCGCGCCCGTCACCAGCGTCGGCTCGACGTAATGTCCGCCACCCGGGCCGTCATAGGCCTTGCCGCCGACCGCGATGGTCGCGCCGTCCTGCCGCGCGACGTCGAAATAGGAGCATACCTTCGCCAGATGCCGCTCGTGAATCAGCGGCCCGATCTCGGTGGCGGGATCGAGCGGGTGACCGACCTTCAGCGCCTTCACGCGCGCGGTCAGCTTCTCGACGAACTTCTCGGCGATGCTCTGCTGGATCAACAGGCGGCTCGACGAGGTGCAGCGCTCGCCGTTGAGCGAGTAGATCATGAACACGACGGCATCGAGCGCGCGTTCGAGATCGGCGTCGTCGAACACGATGACGGGATTCTTGCCGCCGAGCTCGAAATGCACGCGCTTCAGGGTCGGCGCGCCCTGGACCATGATGGCCGAGCCCGTTGCGCTCTCGCCGACGAAGCCGATCGCCTTGATGGCGGGATGCTCGGTCAATGCCCTGCCAGCCTCTTCGCCAAAACCATGGACGGTGTTGAGCACGCCGTCGGGCACGCCGGCTTCCTTGACGAGCTTCGCCAGAATGGCGGCCGTCACCGGCGACCACTCGGCCGGCTTGTGCACGACGGTGCAGCCCGCGGCCAGCGCCGGCGCGATCTTCCAGGTCGACAGCATGAACGGCGTGTTCCACGGCGTGATCACGCCGACGGGGCCGATCGGCACGCGGGTGGAAACGTTCCAGTGCTCGTCGCTTGGCGTATTGAGGCCGTCGCGGGCCTCGGCGCATTTGTCGGCGAAGAAGCGGAAGTTCTCGGCGGCGCGGATCGCGGCCTTGGCCATGAAGCGATAGGCCTGGCCGGTGTCGATGCATTCGAGCACGGCGATGTCTTCGGCGTTGTCCTCGATCGCGTCGGCCACCCGATGCAGCAGCTTCTTCCGCATCGCCGGACCCATGTCGCGCCAGGACTTGAAGGCGAGGGCAGCGGCTGTCGCTGCCGCGTCGATGTCTTCGGCGTTGCCGCGCGCGACGCTTGCGAGTGTTGCCCCATCGACGGGAGACTTGGTCTCGAAGGTCTGGCCCGAGATCGACGGCACGATCTTGCCGTCGATCATATGGCCGATGCCGTCGACGTTCAGCTTCTTCAGCAGCGCCGCGACGCGGTCGCGGTTGGTCTGGAAGGCGTCGGTTTTGGGTGTGGGCTTATCCATGGGCGGCGACCACTTTCAATGCGTCGTGGATGTTGTTGCGCTTCCAGCTGGTGTCCTTGTCGTTGATCTGCATATCGAATGACAAAGCGAACTTGCTGCCAGCGAAGACGGGATCGAGGTGTTTTGAGAGCGCCTGAAAGACATGCTCACCGGCCTTCTGGCGCGTCGGAAGGTCGCGGCCCTCGCCGATGCGTAGCACCATGTCGAGGAAACCGTAATCGTTGCGCGCATCGGCGATCGCGTAGTGCTCGCACCTGATAGCGCGCACGCGGATGCCGCCGAGCGGGAAGATGCCGGTCTCGACCGCCGCTTTCCGCACCACCTCGCACACAGTGCCGATGTCGAGGCGGCCATCGAGATTGGCCGAATATTCGATCGTGAAATGCGGCATGGCGGTTTCACTCCCTGTATTTTATGGGTCAGGCGAAGTAGCAGCTCACCGAGCCGTAGGCGCCATAATCGGCCTGAATTGTGTCGCCCTTGCGGGTCTCGATCGGACGGATGAAGGAGCCGGCGAGCACCACCTGGCCGGGCTCGAGCGCAAGCCCGAGCGGCGCGATCTTGTTGGCAAGCCACGCGACGGCGGTGGCCGGATGATTGAGCACGCCGGCGGCAAGGCCGGTCTCTTCCAGTTGGCCGTTCTTGAAGCACAGCGCGCCGATCCAGCGCAGGTCCGCCTCTAGCGGACGGATCGGCCGTCCGCCGAGCACGATGCCGGCATTCGCCGCGTTGTCGGCGATGGTGTCGTAGATCTTTCGTGTGGCCTTGGTCTCGGGATCGACGCGCTCGATGCGCGTATCCAGAATCTCCAGCGCCGGCACGACGAAGTCGGTGGCGTTGAGCACGTCGAACATCGTGCAGTCCGGCCCCGACAGGCGCTTGTTCATGACGAAGGCAAGCTCGGCCTCGACGCGCGTCGCGATGAAGCGCTCGGTCGGAATGATCCCGCCGTCGGCGAAGAACATGTCGTCGAGCAGCACCCCGGAGTCGGGCTCGTCGATATTGAGCGCGCTCTGCATCGCCTTCGAAGTCAGGCCGATCTTGTGGCCTTTGACGATCCGCCCCTCGGCGATCTTGATGTCGACCCACGCCTTCTGAATCGCATAGGCATGGGCGATGGTGATGTCGGGGAAATCCTGCGACAATTGCCGGATCTGCACGCGGGTCTTCTCCGCCCGGTGCAGACGGCTCGCGCAAGCCTGGATATCGTCTTTGGATAGCGGCATCTGAGAGCTTACAAATCGTGGTGCCCGGAGATACTTAACATGTTAAGTGAATGCGTCAAACACAATTCGGGTTTGCTGCACTGCAAACAGCTAGCGGTCTGAAAGGGTATCATGGCGAAAAGACCGGCTGATCCGACCAGCGCAAGCCCGCCCGCCGCGCGGCAGGTGCCGATGCGGGACTTCTCGCGCTCGCTGCCGATGTCGCTCTTGCGGGCGCGAGAGGCGGTGATGCGGCAATTTCGTCCCAATCTGCGCGAACACGGCCTGACCGAGCAGCAATGGCGCATCCTGCGCGCGCTCGCCGCCATCGAAGCTGCAGAGGTCACGGAACTCGCGCGCACTGCGTTTCTCCTCGGACCAAGCCTGTCGCGCATCCTGCGCGATCTCGAGGCGCGCAATCTGATCGAGCGCAAGACCGCGAAGACGGATCAGCGCCGCAGCATGGTCTCGATCTCCAGGGAGGGCGTGAAGCTGATGGCCCTAGTCGCGCCGTCCTCGGAGGCGATCTATGCCGAGATCACGCAGCGCTTCGGCGCGCGCAAGCTTGCCGAGTTGCAGGAGATGCTCGGAGAGTTGGAGACGTGCCTTGCGGCGCTCGGCGCCGGCGACGAGGCAAGTGCAGGAGAGTGAAACCAGATATGCGCTTGGATGCGGCGAGAGCCATGGACATTGCTGCGTTTTTTCGCTCAAAGTGCCGCCCAAGCTGATCCGTCCAAATCGGCACTGGAAACCAGGAGCGCGCTGTCGCGGCGCTCGTCATCGCGACGAAGGTCCAGACAACACGGTTTAAACAACAAAGAAGGAAGGCAACGTGGCGAACAAGGTCAAGGAAATCTGGAAGTCGGGCAAGGCCGTGGTCAACGCGTGGCTGGCCATTCCGTCCGGTTTCTCGGCTGAGATGATCGCGCAATGCGGCTTCGACAGCGTCACCGTCGACATGCAGCACGGCGTGCAGGACTATCTGTCGATGGTGCAGTGCTTCCAGGCCATGGACAAGCACCCGGTCACCCCGATGGTCCGCGTGCCCTGGAACGAACCCGGCATCATCGGCAAGGTGCTCGACGGCGGCGCCTATGGCGTGATCTGCCCGATGGTCAATACGGCGCAGGAGGCCAGGAACCTCGTCTCCTACTCCAAATATCCGCCGCAGGGCGTCCGTTCCAACGGGCCGATCCGCGCCGGCATGTACGGCACCGCCGGCTCCTACCAGAAGACCGCGAATGCCGACACCATCCTGCTGCCGATGATGGAGACCAGGACCGCGGTCGAGAACATGGAAGCGATCCTCGACGTCGAAGGCATCGACGGCGTCTATATCGGCCCGTCCGATCTCGGCTTCTCCTACGGCCTCGAGCCGAAGCTCGATCGCTCCGAACCCGAGATCCTCGCGATCTACGACAAGATCATCAAGGAATGCGGCAAGCGCGGCCTCAACCCGGGCATCCATTGCAGCGGCGCCGAAGGCGCGGCGCGCGCCATCAACATGGGCTTCAAGCTGGTGACGCTCTCGAACGAGGTCGGCCTGATGACCACCTACGCCAAGATGCAAGTCAACGCGACCCGCAAGGATTCCGGCGGCAAGGCTTAAGAACTCGCGAATGGCGAATGGGGAGTGGCGAACGATGCTGCTCCCCTTTTCCATTCGGAACTCGCTACTCACTATTCGCTTTAGGAGATACTCATGACCATCAGCCCCGTCATCCGCCTGCATCCCGATGATGGCGTGCTGATCGCGCGCGCGAGCCTGCCGTCGGGGACGGTGGTGGCCGACGGCGTGACGACGGTCGAGCGCATTCCCTCCGGCCACAAGGTTGCGATCAAGCCGTTCGCGGTGGGCGAGCCCGTGATCCGCTACGGCCAGATCATCGGCTTTGCGACGCAGGCCATCGCGCCGGGCCAGCACGTGCACGTGCAGAACATCGGCATGGGTGACTTTGCCAAGGACTACGCCTATTGCGCCGACGTCAAGCCGACACCGAATTTCGACCTGCCGGCGACGTTCGAAGGCATTCGCCGCCCCGACGGCCGCGTCGCCACGCGCAACTATATCGGCATCCTCACCTCGGTGAATTGCAGCGCGCATGTCGCAAGCCTCGTCGCCGACGTCTTCAAGAAGAACCCGTTCACCGGCGACAATCCGCTGGCCGAATTTCCCAATGTCGACGGCGTGGTCGCGCTGACCCACAAGACCGGTTGCGGCATGACGCAGAACGAGCCGCTCGCGCTGCTTCGCCGTACGCTCGGCGGCTATGCGCGTCACGTGAATTTCTCTCATGTCATCGTGCTCGGCCTCGGCTGCGAGGTGAACCAGATCGGCGGGCTCATGGAAGAGCAGAAGCTCGCCGGTCGCCTGCGCGCGATGGACATCCAGGAGGTCGGCGGCACCCGCAAGACGGTGGAAGCCGGCATCGCCTTCGTGCGCGAGGCGCTCACTGACTCCAACAAGGTCAAGCGCGAGTCCGTTCCGGCGAGCGAACTCACCGTCGCGCTGCAATGCGGCGGCTCGGACGGCTATTCCGGCGTGTCGGCGAATCCGGCGCTTGGTGCTGCCAGCGATCTCATCGTGCGCCACGGCGGCACTGTCATTCTGTCGGAGACGCCGGAGACCTACGGCGCCGAGCATCTCCTCACGCGCCGCGCCGTCAGCCGCGAGGTCGGCGAGAAGCTCGTCGATCTCATGCGCTGGTGGGACGAATACACGACGCGCGAAGGCGCCGAGATGAATGCCAATCCGAGCCCCGGCAACAAGGCCGGCGGTCTCACCACCATTCTGGAAAAATCGCTCGGCGCGATGGCCAAGGCCGGCACCACCAATCTCGTCGATGTTTTGCGCTACGCCGAGCCCGTGACCAAGAAGGGCTTCGTCTTCATGGACACGCCCGGCTACGACCCGGTCGCGGCAACAGGCCAGGTCGCCGGCGGCGCCAACCTCGTCTGCTTCACCACGGGACGCGGCAGCGTGTTCGGCTGCAAGCCTGCGCCCTCGATCAAGCTCGCCACCAACACGCCTATGTACAAGCGCATGGAAGAGGACATGGACGTCAATTGCGGCACCATCCTCGAAGGTGAGGAGAGTGTCCAGGAGTGCGGCCAGCGCATCTTCGATCTCATCCTGAAGACCGCCTCCGGCCAGCCCACCAAGAGCGAGAGCTTCGATTTCGGCGGTGCCGAGTTCGCGCCCTGGGTGCTCGGCGCGACGATGTGATCGACCGTGCAGCCCGTGCCGTAGGCACGGTCTGCCCGTTGTTAGTGCTTGATCGCATTCACGTCAGGTGTTCTGCTCAAAAAAGCTGCTGGAGCACCGCACCCCGTGTCGATCTACGTCGCACTGCATCACGTCACGCACTACAAATACGACCGCCCGATCGATCTGGGACCGCAGACCATCCGCCTGCGGCCGGCGCCGCACACGCGAACGCCGATCCTGAGCTATTCGCTCAAGGTCACGCCGGCCAACCACTTCGTGAACTGGCAGCAGGACCCGCAGGGCAACTGGCTCGCCCGCTACGTCTTCCCGGAGAAGACGACCGAGCTGAAATTCGAGGTCGACTTCACGGCGCAGATGACGACGGTCAACCCGTTCGACTTCTTCGTCGAGCCCTATGCCGACAGCTTTCCGTTCGAGTATCCGAAAGATCTCAAGACCGAGCTGGCGCCGTATCTCGAGACCATCAAGCCCGATCGCGAATTCGCAAAATATCTGGCCTCGATCCCGCGCGAGGCGCCGAACACGGTCAACTACCTGGTCGATCTCAATCGCGAGCTGCAGAAGAAGATTAGCTACATCATCCGCATGGAGCCCGGCGTGCAGACGCCGGAGGAGACGCTGACGTCCTGCGCGGGATCGTGCCGCGACTCCGCCTGGCTTCTGATCCAGACCTTCCGCCATCTCGGCCTCGCCGCGCGCTTCGTCTCCGGCTATTTGATCCAGATTCGTCCCGACATCGATCCGATCGAGGGACCACCCGAGGTCGAGAACGACTTTACCGATCTGCACGCCTGGGCCGAGGTCTATCTGCCCGGCGCTGGCTGGATCGGTTTCGATGCGACCTCCGGAATGCTCGCGGGCGAGGGGCACATCCCCGTGGCGGCCACGCCGCATTATCGCTCGGCAGCTCCAATCTCAGGCGGCGCAGGCTTTGCCGAAGTCGAGTTCGCCTTCGACATGAGCGTGCGGCGGATTCGCGAGGCGCCACGCATCACAAAGCCGTTCTCCGACGAGTCCTGGGCGCGGCTCAATGATCTCGGCGAGCAGGTCGACGGTGATCTCCTAAGCCAGGACGTGCGGCTCACCATGGGTGGCGAGCCGACCTTCGTGTCCGTGGATGATCTCGAGGCCGCGGAGTGGAATACGGAAGCCGTCGGTCCGACCAAGCGCGCGCTCGGCGATGATCTGATCCGCCGCCTGCGGACGCGCTTTGCCCCGGGCGGTCTGCTGCATTACGGCCAGGGAAAATGGTATCCGGGCGAGAGCCTGCCGCGCTGGGCCTTTGGTCTGTACTGGCGCAAGGACGGCGTGCCGATCTGGAAGAACGCCGATCTCATCGCAAAAATCGAGAATCCCAGGCGTGCCCAGACCGAGGACGCCGAAGACTTCATGGAGGGCACGGCGGCGCGGCTCGGGCTCGATCCCGGCTACATCATCCCGGCCTATGAGGACACCGTCTACTGGCTGCAGAAGGAAGCCGAGCTTCCGATCAACGTCGATCCCTCCAACTCGCAATTGTCCGATCCCGAGGCGCGCGCGCGGATGGCGCGGGTCTTCAATCAGGGCCTCCGCGCGCCGCGCGGCTTCGTGCTGCCGGTGCAGCGCTGGAATGCGCCGCCGCGCTGGCGCAGCGAGCGCTGGCAGCTCCGGCGCGGCCATCTGTTCCTGTCGCCGGGCGATTCACCGCTCGGCCTGCGCCTGCCGATCGGCTCGCTCGGCTATGTGCCGCCAAATCAATATCCCTACATTATCGAGCAGGACCCGATGGAGGCGCGCGATAAGCTGCCGGTGTTTACACCGCCGGCGCGCCCAAAATCGCCGCCGCGGCGGGTCACGCCTGAGCAGCTCAACACGTCCATCCCGGTTCGCACGGCGCTGTCGATCGAAGTCCGCGACGGCGTGATCTGCGCGTTCATGCCGCCGGTCGAGCGTATCGAGGATTATCTCGAACTGGTTGCGGCGGTCGAAGCCACGGCCGAAGAGATGCAGCTCCAGGTCCATGTCGAGGGCTATGCGCCGCCGTTCGATCCCCGCATCGAGGTCATCAAGGTCACGCCCGACCCCGGCGTCATCGAGGTGAACATCCAGCCGGCGCAGAGCTGGCGCGATGCGGTCGAGATCACCTCGGGTCTCTACGAGGACGCCGGCAAGGTGCGTCTCGGCGCCAATCGTTTTCTGCTCGATGGCCGCCACACCGGCACCGGCGGCGGCAATCACGTCGTGATCGGCGGCTCGAGCCCGCAGGATTCGCCGTTCCTGCGCCGGCCTGATCTCTTGAAGAGTCTCGTGCTGTACTGGCAGCGGCATCCCTCGCTGTCCTATTTCTTCTCGGGCCTGTTCATCGGCCCGACCAGCCAGGCGCCGCGCATCGACGAAGCGCGCCATGACAGCATCTACGAGCTGGAGATCGCGCTCTCGCACGTGCCGCCGCCGGGCTACCAGGCCCCGCTGTGGCTGGTGGACCGCTTCTTCAGGCATCTGCTGGTCGACATCACCGGCAACACCCATCGCTCGGAAATCTGCATCGACAAGCTCTATTCGCCTGACGGTCCCACCGGCCGGCTCGGCCTCGTCGAATTTCGCGCGCTCGAAATGCCGCCGGATCCGCGCATGTCGCTGGCGCAGCAGCTGCTGATCCGCGCGCTGATCGCAAAGTTCTGGCGCGAGCCGCAAAGCGGCAGGTTCGTGCGCTGGGGCACTGCGTTGCATGATCGCTTCATGCTGCCGCATTTCATCTGGGAAGATTTCAAGGACGTGCTGTCCGAGCTGAAAAGCTCAGGCTATCCGTTCGAGCCGGAATGGTATCTGGCCCAGCTCGAATTCCGCTTCCCCGCCTTTGGCCGCATCCATCATGGCGGCGTGACGATGGAGCTGCGGCAGGCGCTGGAGCCCTGGCACGTCCTGGGTGAAGAGGGCTCGGCCGGCGGCACCGTGCGCTATGTCGACAGCTCGGTCGAGCGGCTCCAGGTCAAGGCAGAGGGCTTCGTCGAGGGTCGCCATATCATCACCTGCAACGGCCGCCGCCTGCCGATGACATCGACCGGCCGCTCGGCCGAGGCCGTGGCCGGCGTCCGCTTCAAGGCCTGGCAGCCGGCCTCCGGCCTGCACCCGACCATTCCGGTCCACGCGCCGCTGACCTTCGACCTCATAGATAGCTGGAACGGCCGCTCGCTGGGCGGCTGCGTCTATCACGTCGCCCATCCCGGCGGGCGCAACTACGACACCAAGCCCGTCAACACCTACGAGGCCGAGGCGCGGCGGCTGGCGCGCTTCCAGGACCACGGCCATACGCCGGGGCCGATGCAGCCGCCGCCCGAGGAACGCACAAATGAATTTCCGCTGACCCTCGACTTGCGGACCCCGCTCCTGCAATGAGTATGAGGGTGGGGCAGGGAGAGGCGCATGGGCGAGGGCGCAGCCGAAGAGGACAGGACGGCAGGTAAGGCGCAAGGACAGCGGGACGGCCAGCGCCGCCTCGCGCAATGGGTCCGCGATTATCGCCGGCTGCCCGGCATCCCTGACGAATTCCTGGGGCCCGACGGCGCCCCGCGCGCGGTCTGGAGCCGCTTCTTCGATGCATTCGGGGCGCTCGCGCCTGACGAGGTCGAGCGCCGCTTCGGCATGGCTGACCGCCACCTCCGCGAGGCCGGCGTCACCTACCGCGCACCTGGCGACAGCGCCGACCGGCCCTGGATGCTCAGCCATCTGCCGCTGCTGATCGATGAAGCCGACTGGAAGCAGCTCTCCGCCGGCATCACCCAGCGCGCCGAACTCTTGGAGCTCGTGCTGCGCGACATCTATGGCGAGGGGCGGCTGGTCGCGGAAGGCGCGCTGCCCGCTGGCGCAATCGCCGGCAGCCCCGAATATCTCCGCCCGGTCTGCGGCGTGCCGCCGCCGGGCGGCCGCTATCTCTCGCTCTATGCCGCCGATGTCGGTCGCGGCCCCGACGGCCGCTGGTGGGTGCTCGGCGACCGCACCCAGGCGCCGTCGGGCGCGGGCTATGCGCTGGAGAACCGCCTGGTGCTCTCGCGCGCCTTCTCCGATCTCTACAAGTCGATGAACGTGCCGCGCGTCGCGCCGTTCTTCGAGGCGTTTCGCGACAGTCTTCGCGCGCGCGCCGATCGCGACGAACCGCGCATCGGCGTGCTCTCGCCCGGCAGCTTCAGCGAAACCTATTTCGAGCACGCGACCTTGGCGCGTTATCTCGGCTTCCTCCTGGTCGAGGGCGACGATCTCGCCGTCAGCGACAATCGCATCCATATCCGCACCGTCGCAGGATTGAAGCGGCTCGATGTGCTGCTGCGGCGTGTCGATTCCAACTCGCTCGATCCGCTCGAGCTCGATGCGTCCTCGCATCTCGGTGTGCCCGGCCTGATCGATGTGCTGCGCAAGGACGGCGTCGTCGTCGCCAACATGCCGGGCTCGGGCGTGCTGGAGGCGAGGGCGCTGCTCGGCTTCCTGCCGGCGCTCAGCCGCCGCCTGCTCGGCGAAGAGCTGAAGATGCCGCACATCGCGACCTGGTGGTGCGGCCAGAAATCGGCGCGTGACGAGGTGCTGTCGCGGCTCGACGAGGTTGCGATCGAAGGTGCGTACCAGCGCGGCGTACCCGGCTTCGACAGCAATGGCCCGGTGCTGGCGAGCGAGCTGGACGCGGCCGGCCATCAGCGCCTGATCGATGCCATCAGCGCGCGCGGCATGGACTATGTCGGCCAGGAGGTGGTGCGTCTGTCCACCATGCCGGTGTGGGAGCAGGGCCAGCTCACGCCCCGTCCTTTCGTGCTGCGCGTGTTTGCGGCGGCAACGCCGGATGGCTGGGCCATCATGCCCGGCGGCTTCTGCCGCATCGCCGAGCAGCCGGACGCGCGCGCGGTGTCGATGGGCGACGGCGCCCGTGCCGCCGACGTCTGGGTGGTCTCGGAGAAGAAGGTCTCGACCGCGTCGCTGTTGCCGGCGACCGACAAGGTTCGCATCCGTCGCATCGCCGGCGTGCTGCCGAGCCGCGCCGCGGACAATCTGTTCTGGCTCGGCCGCTATCTCGAACGCGCCGAAGCGACGCTGCGGCTGGTGCGCGCGCTGGGCTCGCCGAGCGGACCCAACAAGGGCACCGCGGCCTCGCTGCAATCTGCCGAGCGGATCCAGCGTCTGTTGGTGACCTGGGGTGCGATCTCGCAGACCTCGCGCGCCGCGCCGGGGCGCATCGTCGCCGAAGCTTTGCAGAGCGAGGCGCGTTTCGGCTCGGCGCTGTCGCTGGTGCGCTCAGCCCTGCGCACGGCCACCTCGTTGCGCGAGCGGCTGTCGCCTGACGCCTGGCAGGTCATCACCGAGATGGCCGAGCGCCTCTCCTACGAGGTCGAGGACGACGACAGCGTGCTGAGCGCGGCCGAGCTGACCTTGCAGGAGCTTGCGAGTTTCGCGGGCCTTGCGCAGGAGAACATGAACCGCGCCGCCGGCTGGCGCTTTCTCGATATCGGTCGCCGCACCGAGCGCGCCATCAACACGACACGTTTCGCTCGACAGTTTGCCTATGACGATGCCGGCGACGAGGATCTCGATATCCTGCTGACGCTGGTGGATTCCCAGATCACCTATCGCTCGCGCTATCTGCTGGCGCCGATCCTGGCGCCGGTGCGCGACCTGGCGGTGCTCGACAGCTACAACCCGCGCTCGGTCGCGTTCCAGGTGGCGACCTTGAACGAGCATATCGCGGCATTGCCGAGCCTGAAGGAGCACGGCCTGATCGAGAAGCCGCAGCGGCTCGCGGTGGCGGTGCAGGCGATGCTGGCGACTGCCGAAGCCGAGAAGCTCGAGGTCAAGTCGCTGTTCGCGCTGGAGCAGGACCTGCTCAATCTCGCCGAGGCGATCGGGCTGCATTACTTCCCGCACGGCCCCAATGCGAGCCGGCCGGAAAAGCTGACGGGGCTGGCGTGATCTACGACATCAGGCACGTCACGACCTACGAATACGAAAGCCCGGTCAGCTTCGCCCGCTGCACGCTGCGGCTCGAGCCGAAGGACGGTAACGGCCAGGAATTGATTTCGCACAAGGTCGAGATCCGTCCGCGCCCGTCCGAGCGCCATGTCCGCCGCGACTTCTTCGGCACGCTGACCGAAAGCGTCGTGATCGAAGCCGCGCATCGCAATTTGCGCATCGACTCGCGCTCGCGCGTCGCTGTGGAGCGGAAGCCGCCGGCGCGCGATGCCGCCAGTCCGTCCTGGGAGAGCATCCGCGACGTCGCCTTCGAAGCGACCAGCCTCGGGCCGTCCTCGCCGGTCGGCTATGTCTTTGCGAGCCCGCTCGTGCCGGTGCTGCGCCCCGTGAGCGCCTACGCGGCGGCAAGCTTCGCGCCCGGCGCGGGCATTCTCGCCGGTGCGGTCGATCTCATGCATCGCATCCGTACCGAGTTTCGCTACGACCCCAAGGCCACGGTGATCTCGACGCCGCTCAACGAGGTCTTCGACAACCGCCACGGCGTCTGCCAGGACTTCGCCCACGTGATGATCGCCGGCCTTCGCGGGCTCGGCCTGCCGGCGGCCTATGTCAGCGGTTACCTGCGCACCATTCCGCCGCCGGGCCAACCGCGCTTGCAAGGCGCCGACGCGACCCATGCCTGGGTATCGCTGTGGTGCGGGGCGGAGCTCGGCTGGATCGATTTCGATCCGACCAACGATCTGCTGGTCGCCAATGACCACATCACGCTGGCGGTCGGCCGCGACTTCTCCGATGTGTCCCCCATCGACGGCATCATTGTCGGCTCGCCGAAGCAGAAGCTCGGCGTCGCCGTGGACGTGCTGCTGGTGGAGTGATCGTGGTTTCACCGCTCCCCTTGTGTGAGCGAATGCGTCGATGTGCGGGAGGTTTGTTTCACTGTGTTTCCCGGATGTGCCAGGCGTCCGGTCATTAACACGCTGTTAACGCTACCCCGCGACACAGTGGCTCGCTATCAACGCTGCCGAAGCCGAACCGATGGTCGAGGGACTTGCATTGCTGACGGAGGCCGCCGAGCAGGTGGCCTTGTTGCGGATCTTGCGAAGTTTCAGGCCGGATCTCGTGATCTGGCCGGTGGTCGATATGGAAGAGCTTGGCAACATCGAGCCCGCGTCTCGTCTGGTCGCCTTCGCCTCCGGCGTCATCGTGCCGCCCGATCTGCTCGCGCGCTTCGGCCGCGGCGCCTACAATTTTCATCCGGGTCCGCCGGCCTATCCAGGCTGGGCGCCGGCCCATTTCGCACTCTATGACCGCGCGGACAGCTTCGGCGTGACCGTTCACGCCATGGCCGGGCGCGCGCGAGCCGTCGCTGACGCCGCGCTGTGCGCTGTCCTGGAGCGGCCGCAGCAATACCCGCCGCAGCTGCACGGTGTCACCTTCACGGCGTCACTTCCGGAGAATACATGACGTCCTCATCGATGGCCCTCGCGCAGCCTTCCGGTGACACGCCAGGCATTGCCGACATGCTGCGCACAGGGCGCGAGCACTACCGGCGCGGCGAGATCAGGCCGGCGATTGCGGTGTTTCAGGCCGGGCTCGCGCTCGCGGCTACGATGTCGATCGGCGTTGCGGTCGACGGCGTTGCCGATCTGCACGCGGCCCTCGCCAATGCCTTCATGCTGTGCGACGACATCGGCTCTGCAGGCGAGAATTACAGGGCGGCCTTGCGCATCGCGCCGCATCTCGTCGCCTGCTGGTGCAATCTTGGCATCGTTCACCAGCGCAGCGGCAAGATGCAGGACGCAATTTCGCTCTACCTCGAGGCGCTCCGGCGCAATCCAGGCCATCGGCCCTCGCGCACGAATTTGGTGCAGGCGCTGGTAGCGACGCGGCAGTTCGCGATCGCGCGGACGCTGCTGCTGGAATTGCTCGAGGAGACGCCCGAAGACGCCGAGCTCCGCAGCCGGCTCGGCAAGGTCTGCTTCGAGCTCGGCGAAACAGAAGAGGCGGTCGCGCAGTTCGAGCAGGCCGTGGTGCGCGCGCCTGAACAGGCCGAGAACTTCTACTGGGTCGGTGCGATCCGCCAAGCGCGCGGAGAGATCGAGGCGGCACAGGCCGCCTACGCCCATGCCGCACGAGTGCATCCGATCCTGCGCAGGCCCGCGACCCAATCGCCGCCGGTGTTTCGTGCGCTGGCGCTGTTTGCGCCCTTCGTCGGCAACACGCCGGTCGAATTTCTCTTCAAGGATTGCGCCTACCAGACCAGCATCCTGTCGCTGCTGCCGGGCAGCCAGCCGGATATCGCCCTGCTGGCGCACGAGGCAGATGTCGTCGTCAACCTTGTCTCCGACGCGGATCAGGGCGCGGACGTGCTTCCGCTCGCCATGGCCATCGCACGAAGCCTCGGCAAGCCCGTCGTCAACGATCCCGCAAGGATCCGGAACACCACGCGCGACGCCACGGCTCTGGCACTCGCCGACGTCGCGGGCTGCCGTGTGCCGTGCACGATCCGCATCGCGACTGGCGAGGGGCTCCCTGACGGCCTCGATCTTGCTTTTCCGGTGCTGGCGCGCCAAGCCGGTATGCATGGCGGCGACGTCTTCGAGAAGCTCGACGATGCCGCGGCACTGACTGCCTTCCTTGCGGCACATGAAGGCCATGATCGCTATGTGATCGACTATGTCGACTATCGCTCCGCCGATGGCTTCTTCCGGAAATACCGGTTCTTGTTCGTCGGCGAGGAGATCCTGCCTTATCATCTCGCCATTGGAGCCGACTGGAAGCTCCATCGCGACGCGACCGATATGGCGCAACACGCCTGGATGCAGGACGAGGAGGAGCGTTTCCTGCGCGCGCCCGGAGAGGTGTTCGGCGCAGCCCATTCCCAGGCGTTGCGAGTCATTCGCGATCGCATTGGTCTCGATTATTTCGGCATCGATTGCTCCCTCGATCCAGACGGCCGTCTCGTCGTGTTCGAGGTCAACGCCTCCATGCTGGTGCATGACCAGAATCCAGAATTTCCCTACAAGGACCCGTATATAAACCGGATCAAGCTCGCGTTCGACGGGATGCTCGCGCGCTTCGCGCGGGGGAATTGACGCCACCGTCCGCAGCGCGGTGCAGGCGTCCCGGCCCGTTCACACGTACGTCCTCGCCAGATGAACGGTCGGCCACTGGCCGGGCTGGCGAAGCTCTCGTAGAGGCTGATCACAAGGTGCGCCGAACCGTGACCGCAACCGTGATGCTGCGGGGCGGCAGGGCTACACATTTACGTATTTTTGTTTCGGGATTTGGTCAGTCGCCCCAGATTGAGCTATGCTGAGCCTGCGTCAAGGACGAGAATGAGGCGTCGGGAGTTACCGTGGGACACCACCGACAGACGGGGCTGCATCCATGATGACGTTACCGCGACTGGCCGCTGAGACCCTGGAGAAGATGCTGGGCTCGTTCATGCGTCGGCGGTTCGACGAGTCCTACGCCCGGGTGCTGGAAGGATCGACGCGCACGGCGCTGGAATGCATCGGCAACAGCGATGCGCTCTACCACAACATCGAGCATACGATGCTGGTGACGCTGGCGGCCCAGGCGATCCTGATGGGCCGGAATCTTCACACCCACCTTGCGGCGGACGACTACCTCCATGTCCTCATCGCCTGTCTCGCACACGACATCGGCTATGTCCGCGGCCTGTTCGAGGAGGACGACGAAGACGGCTTCCTGATCGACGATGCCGGCACCAAGGTGTCGCTGCCGCGCGGCGCATCCGATGCCAGTCTGATGATGTATCACGTTGACCGGTCGAAGCTTTTCGTGCGGCGCCGGCTGCCGCCGATCCGCGGCGTGGACTCTGAGCGCGTCGCGAGGGCCATCGAGGGAACGCGCTTCCCGGCCCGCCAGGGCCAGGAATATGACGACGAGGCCTCGATCCTGCGCGCCGCCGACTTCATCGGCCAGCTCGGCGATCCCAACTATCTGCGCAAGGCCAATGCGCTTTACTACGAGTTCGAGGAGGTCGGCATGAACCGCCAACTCGGCTACGACTCGCCGGCCGACATTGTGAACCGCTATCCTCAATTCTACTGGAACAGCGTCGCACCGCACATCCAGACCGAGATCAGCTATCTCAACAAGACCGAGATCGGCCGGCAGTGGATTGCCAATCTCTACAGCAACGTCTTCCGCGCCGAGCGCGACATCTCGCTGTCCGGACCGCAAAAATAATCCATGTGATCCAAACCTGACGATGCCGCGTTGAGGGGTGAGGGGCCCCTCTCATCGCGGCGAAGCCGGCATGCGGACATCCTTCACGACCCACGTCATTTTCGTTCTCATCGTGCTCGGAGCCGGCTTCGCGATCGGAAGCACGAACCTGCCTGGCCCCTGGTATGCCGGGCTGATCAAGCCGCCGTTCAACCCGCCGAACTGGGTTTTCGCGCCGGTGTGGTCGGTCGTCTACCTGCTGATCGCGCTCGCCGGCGCGCGAACCTGGGGGCAGTCTCCGTACGGCGTAGCCATGCTGCTCTGGGCCGCGCAGATGCTGCTCAACTTCGCCTGGTCGCCGGTCTTCTTCACGTGGCATCGTACCGGCCTCGCACTCGGCATCATCGTCGCGATGCTGCTGGCGATCATCGGCTTCATCGTCGAGTGCTGGCTGACGGACCGGACGGCGGCATGGCTGTTCGTGCCCTATCTTGCCTGGGTCGCATTCGCCACCTTGCTCAATGCCAGCATCGTCATGCTCAATTGAACGGGCGGCCGAGTCGCGGCTTCCGCGATCCTCGCTGCCTGCTGCCCGTCGCACGCATCTCGACCGCATCCTTGCGGTCCAGATTGATGTATTGGTTCTTCATTCCGCCGTTGCCGGCGAAGCGCCTGCGGTTCCCGGCCTCTTGCTCCGGCTCGCCGGATCGGCCCATGCGCCGGCTCACCGATGAGGCTGCGGGGCCACCACGCCCGGGGTACATGCCAGGCATTCCTCGCGCAGCGAGACAACCGTCCTTCGCAGCCAGGTCTTGATCGTGCCGACCGGGACGCCGAAGCGCTCTGCCAGCATCGACCGGCTTTCGCCATCGAGATAGGCCCGCGACAGCAATTGCCGCCGTTGATCGGGAAGCCGCTGGATGGCGCGGGCCGCGATCGGTTGAACGAAATCGTAGTCGAACGCGTCCTCGGACTCGGAGATTTCAGCGACTGACAGCGCTTCGTCGAAATCCGCCAGCGGCATCTGCTTGAGCCTGACAGCATCGATCGCGGTGTTGCGCACGATCGCGCACATCCAGGTGATAGGTGAGGAGCGGGCAGGGTCGAAGCTTGCGGCGTGCTTCCAGATCTTCAGATAGGCGTCCTGGAGCAGGTCGTCGAGATCGGCGCTGACCGGCGCGATCGGACGCGCTGTCTTGCGCAGCTTGCTGCGCGTCGCGGCGAAAAGCTCGGCGAAGGCGCGCTGGTCGCCGTGCCCGACCCGGGCGAGAAGATCGCTCAAACGTTCGATCATCGGGTCCCGGGCCGTCAGTCCGCCGCAGCTCATTGCCTCGTCCTCCAGCATTGCTTGTCAGGAGAACGACTGCGCGCCGCGACTGGATCACATCAGGACGCTCAAAGCCGCACGAAGGGCGAGATCAACCGGCCGAGCCAGCCGTGCATCTGCAAATCCCCGCTCATGGCGACAAGGCACAGGCACGGCATGTCGCCGCCGACGATCGGCTGATGATCGACCTCGCCGTCGCCGAAATCGAAATCGCCCGGCCTGAAATCGCCGCCCTGATGGCTGAAGCTGCCCTTGAGCACCAGGGTCAGCTCGGTCCCGGTGTGCGAATGTTCCAGCATGCGCGTGCCGGGTGCCGACCACAGCAGGAACGCGCGCGACTTGTCCGCACCGGGCAGGACGATCGGTTGCATCTTGACGCCCGGCGCCACGCGCCGGCTCTTGCCGAACCGGCAACGCAGCAGGATTTCCGGCAGGTCGTCGTCGAGCAGCGGCACCGGTTGCGACCCGGCCTGCGCCGGCGCGGGCGCCGCCTCCGGCGCGTCGATCGCAGCCATGATGGTCGCGAACGCGTCGTCTGCCATGGCGACCGGAGCGGCCCGTTCCAGCGCGGCACCCGCAAGCTGCTCGATCGCGGCGATGAAACGCCGGCAGCGAGGGCATTGTGCGGCATGAACGCCGATGACGAGGCGATCGGCCTCGTCGAGCCGGCCGGCGGCAAAATCGGCCAGGAGATCTTCAGGTGGGTGATGGTTGATGGTCATGTCAGTCGTCCAAGAGATCCCTCAGCCGCACCATGGCAAGCCTGATGCGAGACTTCACCGTTCCGAGCGGAAGTCCGAGCCGTTCGGCGATCTCGCCGTGCGGCTGCTCCTCGATAAACGACATCCGGATCACCGTGGATTGCTCCTCGGACAATCGCCGCAGCGCTGCCTCCACGCGCGAGACGTCGTCGCTCCGCGCCATCATGGTCTCCGGCGAATCCGCGACCTCGGGCGTCTCGTCCCGTTGTGCGCTCTCCGCAGTCCTGGCTCGTCGCGCCGCCTGCCTTGCGGAATCGATCCGCAGATTGCGCGCGATGGTGAAGATCCATGCCGCCGCACCTGCGGACGCCGGGTCGAACTGGGCCGCCTTCCGCCACACCGTCAGCAGCGTGGCCTGCGCGATTTCCTCCGCGGCGTCGGCGGTCATCCCGGTCTTGACCAGGAATCCCTTCACGCGCGGAGCAAAATGCTCGAACAACAGCCTGAACGCGTCCCGATCGCCATGGGCCGCGACGCGTCCGATCAAGTCAGCCCATTCCACGGTCGCCTTGGGCCTTTCGCCTGAAAATCTTCGAGGCCGATCCCGCCGGGGAGCCGCCGCAGGCTTGCTGCGCCACAAGGGCCTGCTCACAGCGCGAAGACCGGTCGTCATGGAGCCTCTGTCGAGATGTCCTGACCATAACGACGGGCGCGGCCATCCGGATCACTCCACGATCGCTTTGTTTTAGGGGCCCAGCCCAGGCGCGACAAGCGGCGGTATTTTGAGCCGCATGGCCGGTCGGACTGCCGGGTCAAACCTCGCGACCATGCAGCTTCCAGAGCGCGTAGACCGTGTCCCAGTCCGGAATTTCGTCGCAGGAATAGCCGAAGACCGTCCCGGTTCCAAGCTTCCGAAAATTCTTCATGGCCGCCAGGTGGGCGCCGCTCGCCACGAATCCTCGCATGCTGGCGAGGTCCGACCACGCCGTCATCGTGTGATGGACGCCGCCGACGATCCTGCCCGTCGTCAACAGATTTCCCGGCGCGCGCCGCGCCTGCGTGAAAGAACGGACCGTCCGCCACCAGAACATCGGCAGCCGCGCGATGCCCTTCGGGCGAAATCCGGTCATTGAGACATAAGCCATGTCGACCCCTCGATCGGTTGCGCTTCATGCGAAACGAGCCGCGCGAGGGGATGGATTGCCGGGCACGTTCGATTTACGCTGCCGCCGGCAGCGAGGTGCGCGGCATGCAACACAAATCCGTCACGACTGATGTCCTCCACATCGCCTATCTCGACTACGGCGCGCCGGACGGCTGGCCCTGCATCATGGGCCATGGTTTTCCGTATGACGTGAACGCCTATGCCGAGGCCGCGCCGATCCTGGCGCAGGCGGGCGCGCGGGTGCTGGTGCCGTGGCTGCGCGGCTACGGGCCGACGCGGTTTCGTTCAGCGTCGACGTTGCGCTCCGGCGAGCAGGCGGCGCTGGGCGCCGACCTGCTGGCCTTCATGGATGCGCTCGAGATCGATCGCGCGGTGGTCGGCGGCTATGATTGGGGCGGCCGCGCGGCCTGCGTCGTCTCGGTGCTGCACCCCGAGCGCGTCGTCGCTCTCGTCTCGGGCAATTCCTACAACATCCAGAACATCGCCCGCTCCATGGAGCCGGCCTCGCCGCCGGAGGAGGCCGCGCTCTGGTATCAGTATCTCTTTCACAACGAACGCGGCCGCCGCGCGCTGGAGCGCAACCGCCGCGGCTTTGCCCGCCAGCTCTGGGCCATGTGGTCGCCGACATGGCGATTCGACGACGCCACCTTCGATCGAAGCGCGGTGTCGTTCGACAACCCTGATTTCGTCGATGTCGTGATCCACTCCTATCGCCACCGCTACGCGCTGGTCGAAGGCGATCCCGCCTATGCGGCGATCGAGGCCAAGCTGGCCGCGCAGCCGCCAGTCCGCGTCCCCACGATCGCGGTCGACGGCGACAGCGACGGCGTCAACCCCGGCACTGCCCATCACGCGCGCAAGTTCGAAGGCTTCTTCGAGCGGCGTGTCTTCACCGGCGCCGGCCACAACCTGCCGCAGGAACGGCCGGCCGAATGGGCGCAGGCGGTGCTCGACGTGCGCAAGGCGGCCGCAAAGCCCTGATTTTCGCGATCACAGGAACTTTTCGTCGCCGGCGCCGTCCAGATCCTGAGTTGCACGTTGAGCTGCGAGGGAGACGACCATGACCGAGGACAAGAAGCCGAGCGGACCCGACCTGACCAAGGGTGTCGCACTCACCGAGTTCAAGGACGGCAAGCTGCTCGGTCATGTCGGCGAGGAGGACGTCCTGCTGGTGCTGGCCGGCAGCGAGATCTTTGCGATCGAGCCGCTTTGCAGCCACTACCATGGCCCGCTCGCAGAGGGCCTCGTGGTCGGCGACACCATCCGCTGCCCCTGGCATCACGCCTGCTTCGCCATGCGCACAGGCGAAGCGACGCGACCGCCGGCCCTGAATGCGCTGGCGATATGGGACGTCACGCGCGATCGCGACAGGATCACCGTTGCGCGCAAGCGCGAGGCACCGAAGCCGTCGATGGCTCATCGCAGCGCGCCGACGGGCGAAAAATTCGTCATCGTCGGCGGCGGCGCGGCCGGCTTCGCGGCGGCCGAGACGTTACGTCACGAGGGCTTTTCCGGTGCCATCACCATGCTCAGCGATGATGGCGCGATGCCGGTCGACCGGCCCAATCTTTCCAAGGACTATCTCGCCGGCAATGCGCCGGAAGACTGGCTCCCGCTGCGCGGCGAGGACTACTATCGGGATGCCGGCATCGATCTCCGCCTGAACACGAACGTTGCGGCGGTCGATCCGAAGACGCGCAGCGTGACGCTCGGCAACGGCGACAAGCTGCCGTTCGACCGCCTGCTGCTCGCGACCGGCGCGGAGCCGGTCAAACTCCAGATACCAGGCGCCGACCAGCGGCACGTCCACACCCTGCGCTCCGTTGCCGACAGTCGCGCCATCATCAAGGCGGCGGCCGGCGCCAGGCGTGCGCTGGTGATCGGCGCCAGCTTCATCGGCCTGGAAGTGGCGGCGTCCTTGCGCGCGCGCAAGATCGAGGTCCATGTTGTCGCGCCGGAAGAGCGGCCGATGCAGAAGGTGCTCGGCCCTGACATGGGCGACTTCATTCGCGCGCTGCACGAGGAGAACGGCGTCAACTTCCATCTCGGGGGCACCGTCGAGAAGCTGGAAGGCACGCGCGCAATGCTGAAGAGCGGAGCCGTGATCGACGCCGACCTCGTCGTGGTCGGCATCGGCGTCAGGCCGCGCCTCGCGCTCGCCGAGCACGCCGGGCTTGCGGCCGATCGCGGCGTCAGCGTCAGCGAATTCCTGGAGACCAGCGTCGCCGGGATCTTCGCGGCCGGCGACATCGCGCGCTGGCCCGACCCCCATGCGCGGCAGACCATCCGCGTCGAGCATTGGGTGGTCGCGGAGCGGCAGGGCCAGACCGCGGCCCGCAACATGCTCGGCAAGCGCGAGCGCTTCGACGCCGTGCCGTTCTTCTGGAGCCAGCATTACGACGTGCCGATCAACTATGTCGGCCACGCCGAAAGCTTCGACGACATCACGGTCGACGGCAGCATCAAAGACAGGGACTGCCTGCTGAAATACCGCAAGGACGGCCGCGTCCTCGCGGTTGCCTCGATTTATCGCGATCTCGACAATCTCAAGGCCGAGCTCGAGATGGAGCGGTCGCGCCCTTGATCTGCGTCAACGCCCGCGGTCGCCGGGCTGCTCAGCTTTCTGTGGTCCCGGCGCGCCTGAGACGTGCTCCGGGGCATCACATGCAGGAGGTGCGTCATGACATCCGCTTCGGATACCTCTCCCCGTCTCGGTCTCGGCTCCGGCATCGCAGCGCTGCATGCCAAATGGGGCTGGATCGTTGCCCTCGGCGTCGTCTACCTCATCGCCGGCTTCGTCGCGCTCGGCAGCATGGTGATGGCGACGGTGGCGAGCGTGCTAGTGGTCGGCGCGATGATGATCGTCGCCGGTGCTGCCGAGATCATCGGCGCGTTCCAGATGAAGAGCTGGGGCAGGTTCCTGATCTGGATGCTGCTGGGCGTGCTCTATGTCATCGCCGGCTTCCTGACCTTCGACAATCCGCTGTTCGCGGCAGTGCTGCTGACGCTGTTCCTGGGCGCATCGCTGATCGCGTCCGGCGCCGTCAGGCTGTTCCTCGCCTTCAGCATGAAGCGCGAGAGCCCGTGGGTGTGGGTGGCGTTGTCGGGCGCCATCACGCTGCTGCTCGGCCTGTTGATCGTGGCGCGCTGGCCGGTCAACAGCGTCTACGTCCTCGGCCTGTTCCTCGGCATCGACCTGGTCATGGCCGGCGCCGGCTGGATCAGTCTCGGCTTGAGCTTGAAGCGGCGCAGCTGATCCATCAGCAACTCGACGCAAGACCATCTTGCGGAACTCCGCTGAGCTGACGCGCTGGCAAAAAAAAGCACGCCGTGCGGTCGCCCCGCGCGGACGATCATCATCGGGGAGAAACCATGAAAGCCGCTTTGGCCCTGGCCGCAGCGCTGGCTGCCGCCTGTCTGTCCGCGCCTGCTTCCGCACAAAAAACTTACGGTCCCGGCGTCACCGACACCGAGATCAAGATCGGCAACACCATGCCCTATAGCGGGCCGGCCTCGCCGCTCGGCATCACCGGGCGGGTGCTCTCGGCCTATTTCGAGGAGATCAACGAGAAGGGCGGCGTCAACGGCCGCAAGCTCAATCTGCTCTCGCTCGACGACGCCTTCTCGCCGCCCAAGACCATGGAAGCGGCGCGGCGGCTGGTCGAGGGCGACGGCGTCGCCTTCATTTTCGCGACCATGGGAACCGCGCCGAGCTCGGCGATCGCAAAATATCTCAACAGCAACAAGGTGCCGCAGCTGTTCCTGATCAGCTCGGCCTCGAAGTGGAACGATCCGGCCAACATGCCCTGGTCGATGGCGCTGCCCTGGGCGCCGAACTACACCAGCGAGGCCGCGATCGACGTCGCCTATGCCCGCGCCAAGAATCCCAACGCGCGTTTCGCCGTGCTCTATCAGAACGACGACGCCGGCAAGGAATATCTTCGCGGTGTGAAGGAAGCTCTCGGTGCCGACGCGGACAAGGCGATCGCGATGGCCTCGAGCTTCGAGGTCGCCGATCCCACCGTCGATTCCCAGGTGCTGACCCTGGCCAACACCAAGGCCGACGTCTTCATGATCTACTCGGTGACGCCGCGCGCCTGCGCGCAGGCGATCCGCAAGGCCCATGAAGTCGGCTGGCAGCCGACGCGCTTCCTCGCCTCCGGCTGCGCCAACAAGGCGACCGTGATGGCGCCAGCCGGTCTCGATGCCGGCAAGGGCGTGCTGTCGCTCGGCTCGCTCAAGCCGTTCACGGCCGAGCCGAAGGACGATCCGGCGATGTCGGCCTATATCGACTTCATGAAGCGCCGCCTGCCCAATGCCGACGTCAACAACGTCGCCGCGCTCTACGGCTATACGGTCGCCGAGGCGCTGGTGGTGGTGCTGAAACAGTGCAAGGACAATCTGACGCGCGAGAACATCATGGCGCAGGCTTCCAACCTGAAGAAGGTGCCGCTGTCGCTGCTGCTGCCCGGCATCACCCTCAACACCACGCCGCAGGATTTCCGCCCGATCAAGGACGGCTACATGCTCCAGTTCGACGGCAACGACTGGGTGGTTGCGAGCGAGCTGCTGCGCGGGACGTGAGGGGCGAAGAGCGGCCACAGAGACGGTGCACCCTCTCCCCTTGTGGGAGAGGGTGGATGCGCGAAGCGCAGCCGGGTGAGGGGTATTTCTCCGCGAGAGAAATTCGCGCTTGAGTGCGCGGACAGAACCCCTCATCCGGCGCTTCGCGCCACCTTCTCCCACAAGGGGCCTGTTGCGCTACTGCCTTTTGATGCGGGAGACGTAAGGAGAGAGGGCGTTGTCGGCCCCGATTGTCGGGCCGAAGCTGTATTTTGCGCCCTTGATGGGCGTCAGGCGGCGATCGTGGCCCACCGCCTCATATTGAACGCGATGGAGGCAAGCAGGACTTGTCCGCGTGCCTTGGCGAGACCGACGTATCGGATGCAGGTGAGCCGCATCCGACGTTTGAGGGTGGCAAAGGTTGTCTCCACCGTTGCCCGTCGTCGTGCGATGAGACGGTTGTAGCGTTTGAGCCTCGGCGGCAGTTCCGGGTGATGCCTGTTGGGACGGCGGGCGATGCGGGGCTTCTTGCCTTCCGCTTTCAGCCGCGCCCGCCGGGCGTGGGTGTCGTAGGCCGCATCGGCCCATACCACGGCTTCGTCGCCGCGGATCAGTTCGTCGGCTGGCGTTGTATCGTTGATATTGGCGGGCGTGGTCAGGACTGAGCGGATCAGACCGGATCCCTCGTCGACACCCATGTGAGCCTTGTAGCCGAAGGTCGAACCACCCTTGCCCTGTCGCTTGGTGAACCGGGCGTCTGGGTCGTTTGATGGACGATCCTCCTTGGGAGGAGCTGAGACGGCCTGGATCAGGGTCGCGTCGAGCATCGTGCCGCGCTTGAGGATGACACCAGCATTCTCAAGCTGGCGGTCCAGCTCGCCAAACAACTTCTCCAGCAGGCCTTGTTCGATGAGTTGATTCCGGAAACGGTTCAGAACCGTATGGTCGGGCGTCGCATCCTCGAGGCTCAGACCAACGAAGCGCTTGAACGACAGCCGGTCGCTCAGCGCTTCCTCAAGCTCGCGGTCCGAAAGACCATAGAGCGACTGCAACAGCAGCGCCCGAAACAGCACCAACACCGCGTACCCCGGCTGACCGGGTCCCTTCTCGTCCCGCAAATGGCCGATCAGCTTCTCGAACCGGTACCACTTGACCAGGCCGGCCAGCCGATCCAGCGACGCATTGGCGCCGGCTCCCTTCGGCATCAGCGCATCTACAAAGCTCGGCTGTCCCGTCTGCTTCACCGCCATCGTCATTCCCCCAAAAGGCTCAACCGCAGGGAATCACAACTGGCGAATTACGCAACAGGCCCACAAGGGGAGAAGGGAAGAGGGTCCTAACCGGCTACATGGGTAACAGAATAGACCGGCGACATGGGTAACAGGTCAACTGTCGGCAGGGAGGACCCTGCCGATGGGTTGGAAGGAGACCTGTGCCGTGGAAGAGCGGATGCGCTTTATGGTGGCGGTTGAGAAGGGCGAGGAGTCGTTTGCCGCGATCTGCCGGCGGTTCGATGTAAGCCGCCGGATTGGATACAAGTGGCTGGCGCGCTTCGAAGAGGAAGGGGTTGCCGGTCTGCTCGACCGTTCGCGAGCGCCGGCGCATCATCCGCAAGCAATTGTCCCGAAGGTCGCGGAGCGCTGCCTCGAGGTGCGTCGGGCACATCCGACCTGGGGGCCGAGGAAGGTTCGGGCCTATTTGAAGCGCGCCGCGCCCAAAACGGCTTGGCCGGCGACGAGCACGATCGGGGAGCTGTTCGACCGCGAGGGGTTGACGGTGAAGCGCAAGCTGCGCCGGCGTAGCCCGCCATCGAGTGCGCCGTTTGCCGGTTGCGAGGCCGCCAACGACGTCTGGTGCATCGACTTCAAGGGTTGGTTCCTGACCGGCGACGGCAAGCGGTGTGAACCGCTGACGTTGACCGACGCTCATAGCCGCTACCTGTTGCGCTGCCAGGCCCTCTCCCGGACGGATACCGACCATGTCTGGCCGGTGCTGGATGCGGCCTTCCGCGAGTTCGGGCTGCCCCGTTACCTGCGGTCGGACAACGGCTCTCCCTTTGCGTCGACCGGCGCGGGCGGGCTGTCGCAACTGTCGGTGAAACTGATCAAGGCCGGCGTGACGCCGGAACGCATTGCCCCGGGCAAGCCGCAGCAGAACGGCCGTCACGAGCGCATGCATCTCACTCTGTTGCAGGATGTGGCCAATCCGCCGGCGCACAGCATGCGCGAACAACTGAAGCGACTACGCAGCTTCCAGCGGCTCTACAACGAAGAACGTCCGCACCAGTCACTCGACGATGCGACGCCGGCCGAGCGCTATCGAGCTTCACCGCGACGCTTCGACGGCATCCTGCGCTCGCCGGAGTATGGAGATCGGGAGGTGCGCCGGGTTCGGCACAACGGAGAGATCAAACTCGACGGCAAGTTCATCTACATCACCGCAGCTCTGGCGGGTGAGCCGGTCGGCCTGGCTGAAGCTGAAGATGGCTGGATAGTCAGCTACGGCCCGATCACGCTCGGCACCATCGCTCACCATGCAGACGAACTGCGACGCCCTAAACGCAAAGGCCGTGGACTTGGGGACAACGCTGCGCGTTGCCCCCAGGGTCCACAGCCCCAACAACAACAGACCTGAACGAAACGAGAATTGTGTTACCCATGTCGTCGGTTTGATCTGTTACCTATGTCGCCGGTTGCTCAAGAGGAGGACACAATGAACTTTCAACACTCTGCCCGTTCGCTGGAGCTTCAGGCCCGCGTGCGCCAGTTCATGCAGACGCATGTCGAGCCGGTCGAGGAGCTCTACTACGAGCAGGTGAAGCCGGAAGCCGCGCGCTACAAAACCCCGCCTGTGCTGCAGGATTTGAAGCGGCTGGCGCGGGAGCAGGGGCTCTGGAACCTGTTCCTGTCAGGCGAACACGGTCCGGGCCTGACCAATCTCGAATACGCGCCGGTGAAGGAGATCATGGGGCGCATCCTCTGGGCGCCGGAGGTTTTCAATTGCTCCGCTCCCGATGTCGGCAACATGGAGGTGCTGGCGAACTACGGCACCCAGGCGCAGCAGGAGCGCTGGCTGAAGCCGCTGCTGGAGGGACGCATCCGCTCCGGCTTCTCGATGACCGAGCCGCAGGTCGCCTCCAGCGACGCCACCAACATCCAGTGCGCCATCACGCGCGACGGCGACGACTACGTCGTCAACGGTCGCAAATGGTTCACCTCTGGCGCGATGAACGAGGATTGCGAGATCCTGATCGTGATGGGCAAGACCGCCCCTGACGATCCCGATCGCCATCGCCAGCAATCGATGATTCTGGTGCCGCGAAACACGCCCGGTGTCCGCATCATCAGGGACATGCTCACCTACGGCTATGACGACGCGCCGGTCGGCCATCCCGAGATCGTCTACGAGAACGTCCGCGTGCCCGCGGAGAACATCCTGCTCGGTGAAGGCCGCGGCTTCGAGATCGCGCAAGGCCGGCTCGGTCCCGGCCGCATCCATCATTGCATGCGGCTGATCGGCTGCGCCCAGCGCGCGCTGGAATTGATGTGCCGGCGTTCGGTCTCGCGCGTCGCCTTCGGCAAGCCGCTCCCCGAGCAGGGATCGGTGCGTGAGGACATCGCGCATTCCTTCTGCGAGATCGCGCAGGCGCGCCTGCTCACGCTGCAGGCCGCCGACAAGATGGACCGCGAGGGCAACAAGGCCGCGCGCGATCTGATCGCCGCGGCCAAGATCGTGGTGCCCAGCATGGCCGCCCGCGTCATCGATCGCGCCATCCAGATCCACGGCGCCGCCGGCGTCTCGCAGGACACGTTCCTCGCGCGTGCCTATGTCTATGCCCGCTTCATTCGCATCGGCGACGGCCCCGACCAGGTGCATCTCGCCGCCGTCGGCAAGGATCTGATCAAGCGCGGTGGCGTGATCGGAGGCTAGAGCCTCCCGTTGCAGGACAATCGCATGCACATCTCCTGAGGTTCCGCGCCATTGCGGCTTACGCGGACATTGGACAACGGCCTCATCGTTGAACGTGTAAGAATCCGGGGACAGAGACCCGTGAATCCACGGGTCATGTTGCTGACTCATTCTCTGTCTTAGACAGCGACAACGAAAGCACGCGGGGCCACTCAGGTTCTCGCAATGGTTCCGCGCCCAGGGGTTGGCGCGAGTTCGCAAGAGACTGGCACAAGTTCAAAAACGCCGACGCGTTCGCTTGGCCAAGGTCTGCGGCATCAGGAACCGCACGAAAAATCAAAGGAGATCTGATGGTGTTCCGCACGAGCGCCGCAATTTGCGGCGCCCTGGTTGCGCTTGTCGTATCTGTGACAATTGCCCGTAGTGAAACAAGTGGGGATCATTCAAGCGCCGTCGTCGATGCCGCCTGTGGCGATGCGATCGTTGGCGCAGCATCCACCTACAATCCGTTCAAGCCCGGCAAGGAGGAGGGCGGCCCGAAGACAGCCTCCGGCGAGCGCTATGATCCCGAGGTCTGGACAGCCGCCATCAAGACGAGCCTGCGGCAGAAATTTGGCGGGGTCCAATTCGGGGCGCCACCGAAATTTGCGCTCGTCGAGGCCGTCGGCAAGAAGGTCATCGTCAAGATCAATGACGTGGGGCCGCTCAGGCCCGGCCGCATCATCGATCTCAACGAGCGGACCATGCGCCATTTCGATCCGAGCATGGAGCTGGGCGTCATTCCCGACGTCACCGTCAGGCCGCTGGCCGGCCACGATTGGACGCCGGGGCCGGTTGGCTGAACATTCGTTGATCTGGATCAACGAGGCGACAGCGCGGGATGGCGCTATGCGCTTTTCCGTTCGCATCGTTCCGGAGCCCATCATGTGGGTCCTGATGTACGTGTTCTCCTACTCGGTCAGTCCCGCCGCAACAAATGATAGGGCGGAATGGCGTCTGCTGCCGACCGTGGTGTTCCAGGAATTCACCACCAACGAAGAGCGGTGCAAGGCGGCGAAGTCGGCGCTGGAGGCGAGCTTGGGCCAGGCGGGTGCCAGGCTGAAGAGCGGTCTTGAGGATCTGAAGAGCCTGGGGAAGGCCGACCCCAGTCAGATCATCATCGCCTATAACGTGGAGTGCCTGCCAAAATAGGCTGGCGTCCTCGCCCACCTAGTCGTGGCGGCGCACGAAAACCTCGTTCCCGCGATGTCCCCAATTGCCATTTTGGCACAAACTGCACAGACTTGCTGCCTGTCCTAAGTTAACTTCTTGAGTATGGGCAACGAGTTGATCATACGTGTCGTCGTCGTTGCGGCCGGTGCGTTCACCGTGGCTGCCGTCTCCGCGCTCATCTTCGGCCATTGATCTATCTCAAGTGACGCATCGCGGCCGGGCGTTTCCTGTCGTTGGCAGGAACATGCGTGCGGGGTGCAACAATGCGACCGTGGGCTTTGCATTCGCTGGTGTGGGGGCTGACGGCGATCGGCTTGATCGCCATCGTCTCCATGATGCTCTGAGGTCGTTGGCTTTGAGATCGATCCATTGCGACGCGACGGAGTGATGGAGTTCCGCTGGGCGCGACATTTTGTCGGCGGCGAGCTCCGTCATCATCTGTTCAAGATTCGCAGTTAGTCTCTGCTTCGACGATTGGTTCGCCGGATGTACGCGGGCTGGATCGCAAGCCTCGGCCCACGTGCCGGGGCTTTTCGTTGTCGAGGCACTTTCAAGCGCCCATGTTTGCGCTACGGCTTGCGGCTTTGCAGGCTCCCGATCAGCAACCCGACGAGATCGTCGATCCTGCCGAGCGCCGTTGGTGGATCGAGGTCCTCGATATCGTCGACGTCCCAATATTCGACACGATCGGCGACGCCGGCAAAGCGGCGCTCGATCATGGGGCGATGCTCGGCGTCCTTCAGCGCGACCACGAGTTCGGCATTGGCAAAGTCGCCGAGCGTGCAGAGCATCGGATCACGCTCCGCGCCATCAGGCGCGATGCCTTTCGCTTGCAGGGCAATCAACGCGTATGGCGAGATCCGCCCTCTATTTTCAGGCGAGAGTTTGTCAGCGACGGCCCGCGAGAAGGCACTCCAACCCAATCCCTCGAGCCTGACGTGATGATTGAATATCTCTTCGGCGTAGCGGCTTCGATAATAATTGCCGGTGCAGAGAAACAACACGCGATTGGTCTTGCTCATCGAGCCGTGCTTTCACCCATCGTCTGCCGCGGCCTCATAGGGCCTGGCGTTTCCAAACAGGCTAGCACGTGATTTCGCCGGTGGATATTTGGGACCGGGCAGGTTCGCCGATCCGACCCACTGGCGATGGCACCGCCTTCAGGCATCGTAGGACAATAGTAACGGCTCCGGGCTGAGAATGGAGGCGATCGCCATCTGCTGGGATCGACATCCGCACGACCGTACGTCCCGCCGCACGGTTTTGAACCGCGCCGCAAAGAGGAGCCGGGACTCTGGGGACGCCAGCAAGCAATTTCGACATGAAGCGGCAATGGATGGTCGCAGCTGCGATTGTCCTGGCGGCCGCGCTCGTCCAGATTCCGCTCGTCCTCAACGCGGATCTGGCCTGCCTGCTCACTTTGGACGAAAAGATCCTCGACGGCCGAAAGCTCGGGATTGATCTGTTCGAGTTGAATCCGCCGCTGTCGGTCTACATGTACATGCCGGCAGCGTGGCTTGCGCGATCCATCGGTGTCGCACCCGAACTGGTCGTGATCATTCTGGTCGTCATCGAGATCGTCGTCGCGCTCATTGTGGTCGACCGCGCAAACGTCGCAGCCAAGTTGGGAATGGAAGAGAGAACTCTCTTCCTGTGGTCGTTCGCATTCCTGCTCGCGCTTCTCCCCGGCGCCGTATTCGGACAGCGTGAACACATCGCGGTCGTGGCGTTGACCCCGTTCGTCGCCGTCACGGCGCTGCGCCGGCGCGGTCTCGGTCCCGGGCGGACGGCGGTCGTCGCGGGACTTGGGGCGGGGCTGGCCATGAGCATCAAGCCCTTTTTTGCGCTGGTGGTCGGACTTCCGATCATCGCCAGTGTCGTCCGCCAGCGCTCGCTCAGGCCGTTGCTGACCCCCGAAGCGTGCAGCGCCGCGATCGTCGTCATCGGCTACGGCGCGATCGTCGCGACCGTCTTTGCCGACTATCTCTCCCTCTATGCGCCGATGGTGGCCGAGGCGTATCTGCCGATCAGGAAGGGGCTGGGCGGCCTGCTTCCTCTCCCGATCGTCGTGATCGGCGCTTCGATCGCGTTCCTGCGCCTGTTGGCTCCGCGGCAATTCAGGATCACGGGCGATGCAACTCCGTGGCTCGCAGCGTCGATTGGCGGAGCCGCGACCTTGCTGCTTCAAGGCAAGAGCTGGCCCTATATGGCTTTCGGGTTGTGCACATTCGCGATTGCGGCGCCGCTACTGCAGGTCAGCACCCGCACATTGCGGAAGTCAGTGGCGATTGGCGGCGCTGCGGCGATCGTCCTCATCGCGGCCTATCTGTCCTCGCCGTCCCCCGGGTTTCCGCCGCTGGCGGAGCGTATCCAGGCGCTCGTGAAGCATCCGCGGCTGCTGACGATCACCGACCATGTCGGGCTGAGCCATCCGCTCGTGCGTCAAATCGGCGGCGCCTGGGTCGGCAGCTCCTGCGGCGCGCAGCTGCTCGCGAGTGGCGCAATGCTGCGCGAGAGCAGTTCGCAGCTGGCGGACGCCGAGCGCGCCAGGCTGGACGGCATCATCAAGTTCGAGCGGCGGCATTTGCTGGAGGACATACGCAAGGGGCGCCCGAACATCATCCTCGTGGATACCTATCTGCTGAGTTCATTTCCGTTCGATTGGCTGGCCTGGGCCAACACAGACCCGGAGCTCCGTGCGGAGCTCAGTCGCTATCGCGAGGCCGAGGACGTCGGCCGTGTCAGGATATTGGTCGATCGATCGTATCAGGACCAATGACCGGCGGGGCAGGGTGCGAAAAACGCGCCATCGTCATGGTGACATCATGCCGGTGTTTTGCCCGACGGGTCAAGTTTATTTCGTAAAATCCGTAAGGCCCCCATGCGCGGGGCGAGCCCTTGAAAAGGCTCGCCTCGCCTACTGTGCATGGGGTTGTTTTCGCGTTTCCGGTTTGCGCGCCCGGCCCGAGCCTTGTCAGCGGCGGCCGCGCCGTCATCCCGCCTTGGCGATGCGGCTGTCCGCGCGCAGGTCCTGGAAGAACTTTTCCACCTCGCGCGAGAGCGTGTCCGCGGTCGCGGTCAGGCTGCTCGCCGCCGTCAGCACGGACGTCGCCGCCGTGTCGGTCTCGCCGATGGCATCGCGCAGCGAGGTGATGTTGGCGACCAGCGTCTCGTTGCCCAGGGCTGCGCTCTGCGCATTGGAGGAGATCTCGCGCGTCGCCTGGTCCTGCTGGCCGACGGCGCCTGCGATCGCCGAGGTGACCTCGTTGATCTCGCGCACCGCGCCGCCGATCTCGCGCACGGCATCGACCGCGTTGCGGGTGGAGGACTGGATCATCGCGACGTTCTCGCTGATGTCGGCGGTCGCCTTCGCGGTCTGGCCTGCGAGCGCCTTGACTTCGTGGGCGACCACGGCAAAGCCGCGGCCGGCCTCACCGGCACGGGCGGCCTCGATGGTGGCGTTGAGCGCAAGCAGATTGGTCTGCTCGGCAATCGTCTGAATGAGGGTCAGCACGCCGTCGATGCGCTGCGTGGCGGCGGCGAGGCTCTCGATCTCGGCGATCGACTTTTCGGTGCGCTGGCCGGTCTGCTCGACCGCGCCCGCGCTCTGCCGCACCTGCCGGCCGATCTCCTCGACGGAGGCCGAGAGCTCCTCGGCGGCGCCTGCGACCGCGGTGACGTTGTGCGAGGCCTGCTCGCTGGCGTTCGCCGCCATGCCGGCGCGCCCGCTCGCATCCGCGGTGACGCGGGTGATGGTCTGCGCGGTTTCGCGCATGACCGAGGCGTTGTCGCTGAGGCCGCGCATGATCGCGCCGATCGCTTCGCGAAACGCCTCGACGGAGTGCTCGATGTGGCGCGCGCGCTCTTCGCGTGCGGCCGAGTCCTGCGAGACCTGCGAGGCGAGGTTGCGGTTGCGGCCCATCGCGTCCTGGAACACTTCGATGGCGCGGGCGAGCGCGCCGATCTCGTCGGCCCGGCCGGCGTGCGGCACCACCACGTTTTCGGCGCCGTCGGCGACCTGCTTGATGGTCGCGGTGATCGCGGCGAGCGGCCGGGCGATCGAGCGGGCGATGATGATGATTCCGATCACCACCAGCGCCAGCGCCACGCCGCCGAGGCAGGTCAGCACGAAGGACAGGGTGCGGTTGGTCTCGGTTTCGCGCGTGATCTGCCTTGCACGCTCGGCATAGACCTTGGACAGCGCCTCGAGGTCCTTGTTCAGCGCCGAGCGTACGGCGCGGTTGGCGTCGTTGTCGCCCCATTCGCGCCCCGCGGCGGCATTGATCTCGACGCCGCGGCGCACCAGCTCCTTGCGGAAGTCGACGAACTGCTCGATGCGCTTCTTGAAGGTGGCGAACTGCTCGGCGTCGTCAGCCTGGACGATGCTCTCCCAGCCCTTCACGACGCCCAGGATCCGATTGTTGAGCTTGAGCAGGCCGTCGCCGTATTTCTTCACCACGGCCGGTTCGGTCGACATGTAGATGCCGCGCGACTCCATCACGACCGCATAGACCAGCGAGTTGACGCGCTCGACGTTGAGCGCGGCCGCGTTGGCCGTCTCGATCGCGCTGGTCAATTCGGCGCCGCGGCGACTGTTGTAGTCGGACAGCATCGCGATCGCCGCCGTCAGCAGGGCGAACAGCGCGAAGATCGCATAGAGCTTGATGGCCAGCGTGAAACGGCCTGCCAGGCCGGCAGTATTCCCAGATCGATTGACTTGCATGGTGTTCAGGGCCCGAGTGGCCGGGAGCGGCCGGTGCGCGCGGTCGAGTGAAATTGATACAAAACTATGCAGAATGAAGATGGACGTGGCGTTAACGCGGCGGTTGGCCCCCTTCGTTCCTGGCCGAAGGAAAGGTAAGATATTTCAGCGTCTTGATACGAAGGTATAGTCTCGAGATCGCTTGGAGTCGGTCACTGGCCGACGAATCCCGGAGGGGCCTTTGGTCTACCGCCACGCCATCGACGCCACGACCTACACCTTCCCCGACCTGCGCGACCTGCTCGCCAAGGCGGCGCCGCCGCGCTCCGGCGACCGGCTGGCCGGCATTGCCGCTGGCAGCGCCGAGCAGATGATCGCCGCGCGAATGGCCCTGGCGGACGTTCCCTTAAGTCAGTTCCTGAACGAAGCCGTCATCCCCTATGAGGCCGACGAGGTCACCCGTCTCGTCATCGACAGCCATGACGCCAAAGCCTTTGCGCCCGTGGCCTCCCTGACTGTCGGAGCCTTCCGCGACTGGCTGCTGTCGGATGCCGCCACGCCGGAGTCCCTGCGCAAGCTCGCGACCGGCATCACGCCGGAGATGGCCGCCGCGGTCTCGAAGCTGATGCGCAACCAGGACCTGATCCTGGCGGCGCGGAAATGCCGGGTCACGACCGCCTTCCGCAACACCATCGGCCTGAAGGGCCGGATGAGCACGCGGCTTCAACCGAACCATCCCTTCGACGATGCCAGGGGCATCACCGCCTCGATCCTCGACGGCCTGCTGCTCGGGGCCGGCGATGCCTGCATCGGCATCAATCCCGCGAGCGACGATCCGGCCGTGATCGCGCAATTGCTGCGGCTCCTGGACGAGATCATCGCGCGGCTGAAAATCCCGACGCAGGGATGCGTGCTGACCCATGTCACGACGACGTTGTCGCTGATCGGGCAGGGCGTGCCCGTCGACCTCGTCTTCCAGTCGGTCGCCGGCACCGAGGCCGCCAACCGCAGCTTCGGCATCGACCTCGCACTGCTGAAGGAGGCGCACGACGCCGGCCTGTCGCAGAAGCGCGGGACGGTCGGCGAGAACGTCATGTATTTCGAAACCGGCCAGGGCTCGGCGCTGTCGGCGGGTGCGCATCACGGCATCGACCAGCAGACCTGCGAGGCGCGTGCCTATGCGGTCGCCCGCGCGTTCGCGCCATTGCTGGTCAACAGCGTGGTCGGCTTCATCGGTCCGGAATATCTCTACGACGGCAAGGAGATCATCCGGGCGGGATTGGAAGACCATTTTTGCGGCAAGCTGCTCGGCCTGCCGCTCGGCATCGACATCTGCTACACCAACCATGCCGAAGCGGACCAGGACGACATGGACAATCTGCTGACGCTGCTCGCCGCTGCCGGCGTCACTTTCATCATGGGTGTCCCCGGCGCCGACGATGTCATGCTGAACTACCAGTCCACCTCCTTCCACGACGCGCTCTATGTGCGCGAGGTCTTCGGTGCGGCCCGCGCGCCCGAGTTCGACGACTGGCTGGTTCAGAGCGGAATTGCCGGCGCCGACTTCCGGCTTGCCGGTGACGCAGGCCTGTTGCCCGATTTTGCCTCCCGCCTGATCGCGTAGCGCGAAAACCGGCTAAAAAACTTCCACGCGCCGGCGTGAACCGGGGAAACCATTGGCGCGTCTCAAGAATTAGTTCGGTGCCACAATATTGAGGAATTCCGGTTGCAGCGTTACGCTATGTGTCTGGAGACCTCGTCAGTACCGTTCCTGGAACGTGGTTGGGGGAAGTTCGATGCGCGCTGAAAGCAACGGAACGAGCCGGCATATTCTCTGTGTCTTTCCCCGTTACACCTCGTCGTTCGGAACTTTTGAGCACGCTTATCCGCTGACCGACGGCGTCCGCGCCTTCATGCCGCCGCAGGGTCTGCTGCTGCTCGCGGCTTATCTGCCGAAGGAGTGGCAGGTCAAATTCGTCGACGAGAATCTCCGCAGCACCACGAAGGAGGAGTTCGAATGGGCGGAGGCCGTCTTCGTCAGCGGCATGCACATCCAGCGCCAGCAGATGAACGATATCTGCCGCCGCGCCCATGAGTTCGACCTGCCGGTTGCGCTCGGCGGCCCCTCGGTCAGCGCCTGCCCCGACTACTATCCTTCGTTCGACTATCTTCATGTCGGCGAGCTCGGCGACGCCACCAATCAGCTGCTCGAAATCCTGTCGCGCGACACCTCGCGCCCCGAGCAGCAGGTCGTGCTCACGACCAAAGACCGCGTGCCGATGACGGAGTTTCCGATCCCGGCCTATGAGCTCGCCGACGTGAAGCGCTACTTCCTCGGCAGCATCCAGTATTCCAGCGGCTGTCCCTATGAGTGCGAGTTCTGCGACATCCCCGGCCTTTATGGCCGCAATCCGCGTATCAAGGCGCCGGAACAAATCATCGCCGAGCTCGACCGCCTGCGCGAATGCGGCATGACCGACACGGTCTACTTCGTCGACGACAATTTCATCGGCAATCGCAAGGCGGCGATGGATCTGCTGCCGCATCTGATCGAATGGCAGAAGAAGACCGGCTATGTGATGCGGCTTGCCTGCGAGGCGACGCTCAACATCGCCAAGCGGCCGGAGATTCTCAAGAAGATGCGTGAGGCTTACTTCATCACGATCTTCTGCGGCATCGAGACACCGGACCCGGACGCGCTGAAGGCGATGCACAAGGACCACAACATGATGGTCCCGATCCTCGAAGGCGTGCGCACCATCAACTCCTACGGCATGGAGGTGGTGTCCGGCATCATCATGGGGCTCGACACCGACAAGCCGAACACGTCGGATGCGCTGCTGGCCTTCGTCGAGGAGTCCCGGATTCCGCTGCTCACCATCAACCTGCTTCAGGCGCTGCCGAAGACGCCCCTGTGGGACCGACTGGCAAAGGAAGGGCGTCTGGTCGACGATGAGGGGCGCGATTCCAACGTCGACTTCCTGTTGCCTTACGACGAGGTCGTCGCATCCTGGAAGCACGCCATGAGCGTGGCCTACGAGCCCGAGAAGGTTTACGAACGCTTCCAGTATCAATGTGACAACGTCTATGTGCACCGCCTGAAGATGCCGGTGCCGGACGAGATGAAGACCTGGCCGAACATCAAGCGCGGCCTCGTCATGCTGCGCAACATCTTCTGGAAGGTCGGCGTGCTCGGCGACTACAGGCGCGTGTTCTGGAAATTCGCGCTGGGGCGGCTCCGGCGCGGTGACATGGAGGGCCTGATCGGCTGCACCATGATCGCGCATCATCTCATCACCTTCGCGCGCGCGGCCACGAGCGGCAGGCAGAACGCCTCGAACTATTCGATCCGGCTGCGCGAAGCGTCCGTTCCCGCCGAATGAGCGACAAGCCCGTTCCGGCCCGCCCGACCGTCGACTTGAAATCGTTCACGCCTGCGCGCGTCGCGCTTGGGCGGAGCGGCGCGAGCCTGCCGACAAAACCGCTGCTCGATTTCACGCTGGCCCACGCCCGCGCTCGCGATGCCGTGCATGCCGTCTTCGATGCGCCGCATCTGGCGGCCGGGGTGAGGGCGCTCGGCCTTGCGGTCGCCGAGGTCAGGAGCCGGGCCGCCGATCGCGCAGATTATCTACGCCGGCCGGATCTCGGACGGCAGCTCGATGCCGCTTCCGCTGCGGCGCTGGCGGATGGCATCACAGCGCCGTGCCAGCTTGCGATCGTCATCGGCGATGGATTGTCGGCCGCCGCGATCCACGCCCATGCCGTCGCGCTGCTGCAAAGCCTGCTGCCGCTGCTGGGCGAGGGCGAGGCTGTCGCGATCGACCACGTCGTCGTCGCCTCAGGCGCGCGAGTTGCGCTCGGCGACGAGATCGGGGCTATCATCGGCGCCCGCATGGTTTTGATGCTGATCGGCGAGCGGCCGGGCCTGTCGGCGCCCGACAGCCTCGGGGCCTATCTGACCTTCGCGCCAAGGCCCGGCCTGACCGATGCCGGGCGCAACTGCGTGTCGAACATCCACAAGGCTGGGTTGAGCCATGACGAGGCGGCCCACAAGATTGCCTGGCTCGTCCGCGAAGGGCTGGCGCGGGAGGTCACCGGTGTGGCGCTCAAGGACGAGAGTGCCGACCGTGCGCCGCGTCGAATTGGCACGGCTTTGCCCGAATGACGGGCATTCCAGCAAAATCGCCGCATCTTGATTGATTCGGAGACCGCCGGTGTGCTTGCGAGAGGGGTGATTGACCTGCTAAACCGCTGCCGGCGATTTTCCGCGCATTTTCAACGGGCAAGCCTCCCATTGGTATGGCGTTTTCAAGCCGTTCGCGCGGCGCAATAAGCTCACAGCTAGAGCCGATTTAGGAACTGGACAAGGCATGCTCGAAAAGCACAGCGAGAGTGAGGTTCATGTCGACAAGGTCGAACAGGGGCCCGCGTCCTCCATTGCCTTCGGGCTTGAGCGTCTCGGGCTGATCGCCGTCCGCGCACCGATCGTCTCCTGCATCATCCTGCTGGCGCTGATCGTCGGTGCCGTGTTCGGCATCGAGCGGATCAAGATCGACGATTCGCTGTCGCAGCTGTTCCGCTCCAACACCCGCGAATTCCGCCAGTACGAAGAGGTGACCAAGAAGTTCCCGGCCGAGGAATTCGACGTCCTCGTCGTGGTCGAGGGCAAGACCCTGCTGGCGCGGAATAACCTCGAGAAGCTGCGCGACTTCGTCACCGATCTGCAGCTGGTCGAGGGTACCCGCGGCCTGGTCTCGCTGTTCTCGGCGCGCCAAGCGCCGGCGCCGGGCAAGCTGCCGGCCGCGCTGTTCCCGGCCGAACTGCCCGAGGGCGCGGCCTATGACCGATTCATCGAAACGGTCAAAAACAACGAGATCATCCGCGGCAAGCTGCTGTCGGAGGACGGCACGCTCGCGCTGATCGTGCTCTCGCTCGATCCGGAGGTGGTCGCCTCCAGCAAGCTCGGCAAGACCGTCGGCGACATCCGCGCGCTGATGAAGGAAGATCTCGGCGACACCGGGCTCAGCGTGCAGCTCTCCGGCGTGCCGGTGATGCAGCTCGAAATCCGCAATGCGGTCGAGCGCGACGGCCTCACCTACAACATTCTCGGCATCCTCGCCGGCTGCATCATCGCGATCATCTTCTTCCGCAAGATCTCGTTCATGGTGGTCGCGGCGTTTCCGCCGATGATCGCGATCCTGATCGCGCTCGGCGCGCTCGGCTGGGCCAATTTCAATCTCAACATGTTCCTGAACGTGATGACGCCGCTCATCATGGTGATCTCGTTCTCGGACTCGATGCAGCTCACCTTCGCCGCGCGCGACCGGCTGATCGCGGGCCAGGACAAGTTCACCGCGTTCAAGAACGCCGTGCTGGTGGTCGGCCCGGCCTGCGTGCTGACGCACGGCACCGCCGGCATTTCCTTCATCGCGCTGCAGTTCTCCGATTCGGATCTGATCCGCAAGTTCGGCGAGGCGGGGCTCGCCGCGACCATCATCGCGCTGGTGACGGTGCTGTCGCTGGTGCCGGTGTTCGGCGTGCTGTTCGTGCGCAACGAGAAGGTCTTTGCGGTCAAGTTCCAGAGCGCCGATGCCGGCGTGCAGGCGCTGCGCAATTTCTGCTACTGGATCGCGGTGCGCATGGTCGGCCGGCCCGGCCTGTTCAGCCTGATCGCACTGCTGTTCGTCGCCAGCCTCGGCGTCGTCTACGCCAATCTTCAGCCGCGCTACCGGCTCGCCGACCAGGTGCCCGACAAGCGTCAGGCGGTGGCCGCCAGCAACCGGCTCGACGCCAAGCTGACCGGCGCCAATCCGGTCAACGTCCTGATCCAGTTCCCCAAGGGTGAATCGCTCTATTCGCCGGAGACGCTGCAAACCATCGCAGATGTCCACGCGACCGTGGAGAAGGCGGCCGGCGTCGGCAATGTCTGGTCGCTGGAGACGCTGCGCCGCTGGCTGGCAGAAAAGGCCGGCAGCGACGACGTCGCGACCCTGAAGGAATACGTCAACGTCATTCCCGAGCATCTGGTGCGGCGCTTCATCGACGCCCAGCAGGACGCGGTGGTCGTGGCCGGCCGCGTGCCGGACAAGGACTCCAGCCAGCTCCTGCCGATCGTCGACAAGCTCGACACCGAGCTCGACGCCGTCCGCAAGAAGCATCCCGGCTACGAGATCGCCGTCACGGGTCTTGCCGCCATCGCCGCGCGCAACTCGGCCGGCATGATCGAGAAGCTGAACCGCGGCCTCACCGTCGAATTCGCGCTGGTCGCGATCTTCATCGGTCTCGCCTTCCGCTCCTGGGTGGTGATGTTCGCCTGCATCCTGCCGGGCATCTTCCCGGTGGTGATGTCGGGAACCGTGCTGTGGGCGATGGGCGAGGGGCTGCAATTCGCCAGCGTGGTGGCGCTCACCGTCTCGTTCGGCCTTGGCCTGTCCGCAACCATCCACTTCCTCAACCGCCTGCGGCTCGAGAGCAAGCCCGGCGTCGGTTCGGCACTCGCGGTGGAGCGCGCGACCGTGCTGGTCGGCCCGGCGCTGATCCTGACCACGGTGGTGCTGGCCTGCGGCCTCGTGGTCACGGTCTTCTCGGACCTGCCGTCGCTGCGGCTGTTCGGCTGGCTCAGCGCCTTCTCGATGGTGGCGGCCCTGGTCGCCGACCTCTTCATCCTGCGTCCGACCGCGATGTGGCTGATCAATCTGCACGCCAGGCTTCAGGGCCCGGATAAGCCGGCGATATGAGCGGGGGCGACACGTTCTCGACAGCAAAAAGCCCCCGGCTCGCGAAAACCGGAGGCTTTATTTATTTCGAGGCAGAGAGGGCGATCAGCCCTTCGTCATCGTGATATTGACGCCGCGGATCTCGCCCTTGGAGGAGATCTGCACCGTCTGCTTGGTGCCGTTGGTGCGCAGCGTCAGGTTGGCGGCAAAGCCGTTGGCCTCGACGAACACGTCGATCTGGCCGCCGCCGGCGGTGCCCTGCAGATTGCCGAAGATGTTGCGGCTGGCCTCGCTCCAATTGCCGGAGATACGGTCACCCTGGCTCGTCACGTCGCTGGTGAGGTCGAATTTGTAGCTGTCGGAGGCGCAGTGCAGCGCCTGCTTGAGGCTGAGGCCAGTGCCGGCAACCTTGTAGTCCGCCTTGCAGCGGATACGCTCGGTCGAGCCGTCGGACAGCGACACCGTGCCGGTGCCTGTCCACGCGCCGTCGAAACCGGCGAACGGCCCGGACGACTGAGCGTGGCTCGCCGCAACTGAGAAGAGCAGCGCCGCACCAATGCCGGCCGCCTTGATTGCCAGTTCAGATCGCCCAAGGAATTTCATCATCAATATCCCGTTTTGGAACGACGCCCGCGCATTGCAGGGGTCTCGCCGCATCGAAAGTTTAGTGTTGCGAGCCTGTCTCAGGTTCAAGCGGCTGGATCCGGCTCGGAACCCGACCGCCCGCGATGTCAGGCTCGCAAAGCGCTGTTGCCACGGGTCCGGCCCCGGATTCTCTCTGTTTCCATGTGTTTCCGGCCGAGGCGGCCGGCCGGACAGATGCAGCTCTGCAACAGGTATGCAGTAAAACGCCGCCTGTCCGAATTATGACGTAGTATCAAACCCTTACATCTGCCAATGAAGGTCGAGGGAAGACCTTATTTGGTCGGTGCGGCACCAATTTGGCCGCATTTACCAGCGCTTGTGGCCTTCTCCGGTACCGCTCGCTTCCCGCGGTAACTTGCCATCAGAACATTCCGTTCCCGTCGTCCGCCCTGTGCTGTCCGGGATTGGTGCGATTCTGCCGTCAGAATGAAGGAATACAATGCGTAAGCTTCTCGTCGCTCTCACCGTGCTGTCGGCAACCCTGTCCACGGCTGCGTTTGCCCAGCAGGGGCGTGGCACGGACGCCGAGCAGAAGGCCTGCACGCGCGACGTGCAGAAGTTCTGCCGTCCGGTTATCGACCAGGGCGATTTCACCATCCTGGCCTGCCTCAAGGAGAATCGGGCCAAGATCTCGCAGGGCTGCGACCAGGTCCTGAAGAACCATAACCAGTAAGCTCGGCCACTGGCCCACAAGGGCGGCCCCGGGGCCGCCTTTTCAGGCCGGATCAGGAAGGGCTGCCATCGCGCGACAGGATTGGTTTTGCGGCCGTATTCCCCTATATGGGGGCCGCGGCGGCGTCGCCGGCACGAGCCCGCGCGAACGCAAAAGCCCTTCCTGTCCAAACGATTGTTGATCAGCCCTCGATGACCTCTGCGAGCGAATTGCGATCCGGCAAAGGTGACCGCGACGAGAATTTCCCCGTCGCGTCCTGGATCATTCATCCGCGTCATCGCGCCCTGATCCTGGCGTACTACAATTTCGTCCGGACCGCCGACGACATCGCCGATCACGCGACCCTGCCGGCGGACGAAAAGCTTCGCTATCTCGACCTGCTCGAGGCGGAACTGCTCGGCACGGGCGACACCCAGGCCGAGGCCGTCGCGCTGCGGCGTGCGCTCGCCGAACGCGGCATGGCACCGCGCCACGCGCTCGACGTACTCATCGCGTTCCGCATGGACGTGACCAAGCTCCGCTACGAAAACTGGGACGAAGTGATCCATTATTGCCGCTATTCGGCGATGCCGGTCGGCCGCTTCATGCTCGACGTCCATGGCGAGAGCACCGCGACCTGGGCAGCGTCGGACGCGCTCTGCGCCGGCCTCCAGATCAACAACCATCTCCAGGATTGCGGCAAGGATTATCGCGAGCTCAACCGCGTCTACCTGCCGCGCGATGCGCTGGCCGCAAGCGGCGCCTCGGTCGAACAGCTCGGCCTTGCGCGGTCGCCGCCGGCAATGCTGGCCTGTCTTCAGGGGCTCGCCGTGCGCAACGAAGCGCTGCTCGGCGAAGGCAGGTCGCTGAGCGGCGAGATCCGGGATGTCCGCCTCGGCATCGACGTCGCGGTGATCCAGGCTTATGCCGATCGCATCGTGCGCCTCTTGAAGGTGCGCGATCCCTTGCGCGAGCGCGTGCACCTGAACAAGTTCGAGCTGCTCGTTTTCAGCCTTGCCGGCATCGTCGGTGAAATCGGCCGCCGTGCGATCGGCCGCAAGGCCATCTCGAATCCGGGGACTGCCCATGACGCTTGAGGCGACCGCGCCCGGCGCCAATTACGGCTCGTCCGCATCGAACAGCTCCTTCTACGCTGCGATGCGCATCCTGCCGCGCGACCAGCGCGAGGCGATGTTCCAGATCTACAGCTTCTGTCGCCAGGTCGACGACATCGCCGATTCCGACGGCCCGCGCGACGAGCGGCTCGCCGCGCTCCAGGAGTGGCGCAACGACATCGACGCGCTCTATCAGGGCAATCCGCCGCCGCGCCTGAAGGACTACGTCGCCTCGGTGAAGACCTTCGGTCTGAAGCGCGAGGATTTCCTCGCCATCGTCGACGGCATGGAAATGGACGTGCCGCAGGACATCCGCGCGCCCGACATGGCGACGCTGGATCTCTACTGCGATCGCGTCGCCAGCGCCGTGGGACGCTTGTCGGTGCGGGTGTTCGGCCTGCCCGAAGACGACGGCATCCTGCTCGCCTATCACCTCGGCCGAGCGCTCCAGCTCACCAACATCCTGCGCGACATCGACGAGGACGCCGGTCTCGGCCGGCTCTATCTGCCGCGCGAGGCGCTGCTGCATGCCGGCATCACCTCCGACGATCCGAACCGCGTGACCGCCCAGCGTGCGCTGCCAAAGGTCTGCCTGCCGCTGACGCAGCGCGCGAAAGCGCATTTCGAGAAGTCGGACGAGATCATGAACCGCAACAGGCGCCGCGCGGTGCGCGCGCCGCGGATCATGTCGAAGTACTATCATTCCATTCTGGACCTCCTGATCGCGCGCGGCTTCAACGCGCCGCGCGAGCCGGTGCGTGTGTCGAAGGTCACGCGCATCTTGATCCTGCTCCGCTACGCTTTCATCTGATGCAAGACACAGCTCACATCATCGGCGCTGGAATTTCCGGCCTCTCCGCCGCTGTGCGGCTCGCCAACGCCGGCTACAAGGTCGCCGTGCACGAGGCGACGCACCAGGCCGGCGGCCGCTGCCGCTCGTATTTCGACGGCGCCACCAATCTCACCATCGACAACGGCAATCATCTGCTGTTGTCCGGCAACAGCCACGCGCGCGCCTACGCGCGCTCGATCGGCACCGAAGCCGGCCTCGTCGGCCCCGAGAGCGCTCAGTTTCCCTTCGTCGACATCAAGACCGGTCAGCGCTGGCAGATCGATCTCGGCACCGGCCGGTGGCCGACCTGGGTGTTCGACGAGGGTCGCCGCGTGCCCGACACGGGCCTCACCGATTATCTCAAGCTGGCGCCGCTGGTCTGGGCGTCGGAACAGACGCTGGTCGGCAAGTCCATTCCTTGCGAAGGCACGCTCTATCATCGCCTGGTGCAGCCGCTGCTGCTCGCGGCGCTCAACGTCGATCCGCCCGAAGGCTCGGCCGGGCTTGCCGGCGCGATCGTGCGCGAGACGCTGCTTGCCGGCGGGCAGGCCTGCCGTCCGCTGATCGCGCGCGACGGCCTCAGCGCCGTGCTGATCGAGCCTGCCGTGAAATTTTTGGCTGAGCGTGGCCACACCGTTCAGCTCGGCCATGAGCTGCGCTCGTTCGTCACGACTGACGGCAAGGTCAGCGCGCTGAACTTCGGCGGCGAGGACGTGGTCCAGCTTGGCGTTGGCGACGTGATCGTGATGGCGGTGCCGCCGCGCGCGGCCACGAGCCTGCTGCCGGGCTTGACGGCGCCGACCGAATTCCGCGCCATCGTCAATGCGCATTTCCGCATCACGCCGCCGCCGGGCTCGGCGCCGATCCTGGGCGTGATCGGCGGCGTGGTGGAATGGCTGTTCGCCTTCCCGAACCGGCTGTCCGTCACCATCAGCAATGGCGACCGCCTGGTCGACATGCCGCGCGAGGAACTGGCGCAGGCGATCTGGAACGACGTCTGCGCGGCCGGCGGTGTCTCCGGCGAGCTGCCGCCGTGGCAGATCGTGCGCGAGCGCCGTGCCACATTTGCGGCAACGCCGGCGCAGAACGCCCTGCGTCCAGGGCCGGTCACGTCGCTGAAAAACCTGTTCCTCGCCGGTGACTGGACTGCTACGGGATTGCCTGCAACGATCGAGGGATCGGTCCGGTCAGGCGATCGCGCCGCGGATCTGGTGCTGGCCGCCAAAGGATCCTGACAAGCGGCCCCGACGGGCAATGTGCCGGTCATCTTCAATTCGACATCAGGAGCAATCGAGCGACATGGATTCCGTGAACCCGACCAGCGGCGAAGCTTTGGAATCGAGCATTGCGTCGGCCACGCAAGGCGTGCTCGGCTTCCAGCAGCCCGACGGCCATTGGGTTTTCGAGCTCGAGGCCGACTGCACCATTCCGGCCGAATACATCCTGCTGCGCCATTACCTCGCCGAGCCCGTCGACGTAGCGCTCGAGGCCAAGATCGGCAACTATCTGCGCCGCGTCCAGGGTGCCCATGGCGGCTGGCCGCTGGTGCATGACGGCGAGTTCGACATGAGCGCCAGCGTGAAGGCCTATTTCGCGCTGAAGATGATCGGCGATTCCGTGGCCGCGCCGCACATGGTGCGCGCGCGCGAGGCGATCCACGCCCGTGGCGGTGCGATCAACAGCAACGTCTTCACCCGCTTCCTGCTCGCGACCTTCGGCGTGGTGACCTGGCGCGCGGTGCCGGTGCTGCCGATCGAGATCGTGCTGCTGCCGTTCTGGTCGCCGTTCCACCTCAACAAGATCTCCTACTGGGCGCGCACCACGATGGTGCCGCTGATGGTGATCGCCGCGCTGAAGCCGCGCGCGAGGAATCCGAAAGGCGTCGGTATCGACGAGCTGTTCCTGCAGGATCCGCGCTCGATCGGCATGACTGCCAAGGCGCCGCACCAGAGCATGGCCTGGTTCGTGCTGTTCCGCGCGCTCGACGGCATCCTGCGCGTGGTCGAGCCGATGTTTCCGAGACGCCTGCGCAAGCGCGCGATCGATGCCGCGCTCGCCTTCACCGAAGAGCGGCTCAACGGCGAGGACGGCATGGGCGCGATCTATCCGCCCATGGCCAACATCGTCATGATGTATGACGCGCTCGGCAAGGACGAGACGTTCCCGCCGCGCGCGATCACGCGCCGGGGCATCGACAAGCTGCTCGTGATCAAGGGCGACGAGGCCTATTGCCAGCCCTGCGTCTCGCCGGTGTGGGACACCACGCTGACCGCCCACGCGCTGCTGGAAGCCGGCGGCGACAAGGCCGTGCCTGCGGCGAGGCAAGGCCTCGACTGGTTGATCCCGCGGCAAGAGCTCGAGGTGAAGGGCGACTGGGCGGTGAAGCGGCCCGACGTGCGTCCGGGCGGCTGGGCGTTCCAGTACAACAATGCGCATTACCCCGATCTGGACGACACCGCCGTCGTGGTGATGTCGATGGACCGCATGCGCCGGGAGCATGGTGCGACCGGCTACGATGCCGCGATCGACCGCGGCCGCGAGTGGATCGAGGGCATGCAGAGCGACGACGGCGGCTGGGCGGCCTTCGACGTCAACAACCTCGAATATTACCTGAACAACATCCCGTTTTCGGACCACGGCGCGCTGCTCGATCCGCCGACCGAGGACGTCACCGCGCGCTGCATCTCGATGCTGGCCCAGCTCGGCGAGACCGAGAAGACCAGCAAGCACGTCGCCGACGGGGTGGCCTACCTCCGGAAGACCCAGCACCCCGAGGGGTCCTGGTACGGCCGCTGGGGCATGAACTTCATCTATGGAACCTGGTCGGTGCTCTGCGCCCTCAACATGGCCGGCGTCGACCGCAACGACCCCATGATGCGCAAGGCTGCCGATTGGCTGGCCTCGATCCAGAACAAGGACGGCGGCTGGGGCGAGGACGCGGTCAGCTACCGGCTCGACTACCGGGGATGGGAGGCCGCGCCCTCGACCGCCTCGCAAACGGCATGGGCCTTGCTTGCCCTGATGGCTGCTGGCGAGGTTGATCACCCGGCCGTCGCCCGCGGGGTGGAGTACCTGATTGCAACACAGAACGAAAAAGGACTGTGGGACGAGCAGCGTTACACCGCCACAGGCTTCCCCCGCGTGTTCTATCTACGTTATCATGGTTACCCAAAGTTCTTCCCGTTGTGGGCACTGGCGCGGTATCGGAACTTGCGGAACACCAACAGCAGGGTGGTAGGGGTCGGGATGTGACTTTGGGGACGGGGGACTATATTACCGCGGGCAATGCCATTGATCCGCGGCCGATCCTGATCGTGACTGGACTGGTGCAGGAAGCCCGAATTGCGGCCGGCCCTGGCATGGCCGTGATCTGCTCGTCCAGCAGCCCGACCCAATTGCGGGCGCTTCTGACGGTGGTGGATCCCCAGACGATTCGCGGCGTGATCTCGTTCGGCGTGGCCGGCGGGCTCGACCCGAGCTTGCGCTCCGGCGACGTCGTGGTGGCAACCGAGGTGCTCTCGGGCGATGCCCGCTGGGGCGCCGGCCTGTCGCTTAGCGACGACCTGATCGACAAGCTGACCTCCGGCCGCCGCCGCGTCGTGCGCGGCTCCCTGGCCGGCGCCGAGGAAGTGGTCACGGGCTCGTCTTGCAAGGCGGCGCTGCATTCGGAGACCGGCGCCTTCGCCGTCGACATGGAGAGCCACATCGCGGCCGCCTATGCTGCCGAGGTTGGGCTGCCGTTCGCCGCGGTCCGCGTCATCAGCGATCCCGCCCATCGCGCACTGCCGGCAATCGCCCGCGCCGCGATCAAGCCGAACGGCCAGATCGACCTCGCCGCCGTCCTGCGCGGCATCGTGCGCAATCCGGCAACGCTCCACGCGCTGGTCTCGACCGGCATCGACTTCAACCGCGCGCTGCGCTCGCTGCGTGGCTGCCGCGATTTTCTGATCGGGACGGAGCTCGTGGACAGCGAGGCGCTGGTGGCGGAGACGATCTGAGCGGGGTCGGAGAGCTGACAAAGAAAAGGCCCGGTCGCCAATGGCGATCGGGCCTTTTGTTTGGTGCCCGTAGTCAGTCCGGATGGACCGCGCTGTCGCGAAGCGTCACTTCGTAGGATGGGTTGAGCCCTTGCGAAACCCATCTCTTCTCGGTCACCGCTCTTCGTAATCGCGGCCATCATCCGACAGATCGCCGGCCCAGTCGGCCGGATAGTCAACACCACGATGGCGTCGATCGTGAATAGATGGCGTTGGCGCGTCTCGCGAAACGCCGCGCGCAACAGCTCGACATGATCCGTGAGCGACGATAGCTTCCGTTCCGCCGGATCGACGGTAAAGAGGCATTTGCCTCGAACGAAGTTGCGACAGTACGTGGTCGTGATGTGGCATTAGGAAGAAACAAGCGCGATGGGTTTCGCGAAGAGCTCAACCCATCCTACGGGTTGCTCGCAGCCACTTCAATTCGTGGTGGTCTTTCCGCCGCGCATGGACACCAGCTTGTCCTCACGAAATCGGAGAATGAGCCATGCAGTCTCGTCGAAACCGTGCGCGCGTTTTCCGCTGTGAGAATACACCATCTGAGCAGCTTCCGACTTCGACGGCGGTCCCAACGCCGTGATCACCGCCTGACGCGCCATGCCTAACTGCAGCTTGCCGTCGAAGACGACGGGCGAGAACTTTTCCGGAATGATGGCGCAATCGGTCGAGGCCCCGACGTCTTTCTCGGTGAGCTCTTCAACGATCTCCGTGACGAGATGGTCCGTGCCGCCGATCTCTCCGGACACGACCCATAGTCGATGCTGCGCGCGCCGATAACACAGCCAATAGATGCTACCTCCAGCGTCGCCCTGGTGTTGGATGGCCCCTTCGCCCACGGCATCGCGGACCGCGCCGAGCGGCGTCTCCTCGAAGCGGCCGGCGAATGCGCCCAGCGAAAAGCGGGTCGCCAATCTCTTCACGACCGTCGGCGGCACGCGCTCAAGCGCATGTTCGTCGAATGGCGGCGGCGGTGTCTGCGCGGAGCAGTCGTTCGCCGGGATCGCGAAAAGGAGGAGCAGCAAGAAGAGCGTCTTTCGGCCTGCATCGATCACGTCAGTCTATCCTCAGCGATGAAGACCGCTTTCGAAACGGCCAGCATGGCATAGTGCCACCGTTTTGCCCGACGAGGCTGGGCAAGAACGGGATTTTTTGAGAGTTGATGTAGGATTCGTCTTATGGCGAATCGCATATTTAAGACCGGCGAGAGCCGGGAGCAACCCAGTCTTCTGCCAGCGCGGATTGAGGACTATGTCGGGCCGGACAATCCGGTGCGAGCGATCGATGGCTTCGTTTGCGCGCTCGATCTTGCAAAGCTTGGCTTCGGCCACGCGGATCGTGGCGCGGAAGAAGTCGGGCAGCCGCCGTACGATCCTGCCGATCTGCTGAAGCTCTATCTTTACGGCTACATCAACCAGGTCAGGTCGTCGCGCCGGCTAGAGCGGGAAGCTGGCCGCAATCTGGAGCTGATCTGGCTGCTGAAGGGGCTGAAGCCGGGTTATCGGACGATTGCCAACTTCCGCAAGGAGAACTGGAAGGCGCTGAAGGCCACGAACCGGAGCTTCGTGCTGCTGGCTCGGGAGCTTGGGCTTGTCGGCGGCACGATCGTAGCGATTGATGGTTCCCTGTTCCAGGGCGACGCCAGCAAGGCTTCCATCTTCACGCGCAGGCGGCTTGGCGAGCAGATCGCAAGGCTGGACCAGGAGATCGAGGCTTACCGCAAGTCTCTTGAAGACAATGATGCAACAGAGGCCAAGAAGCCGGGGACGGATCGCGCGGGCGGTGATGGCCGAGGAGATGGCGGCGATATCGGTGCGAAGGTCGCGGCGTTGATGGCGAAGCGTTCGCGTGCCGAGGCCGATGTGGCTCGGCTGGAAGAGAGTGGCGAGACACAAATGTCGCTGACGGATCCGGATGCCCGGCTTCTGGTCAAGAACGGTCAGGGCATTGCAGGCTACAATGTGCAGACCGCGGTTGACGACAAGCACAAGCTCATTGTCGCGAGTGAGGTGGTCAACGACAGCAGTGATGTTCGACAGCTCTCTGCGATGGCCAAGGCGGCCAAAGAGGCCCTTGGAGCCGAGACACTGCAGGCGCTGGCCGATGAGGGCTATTACAGCAGTGTCGAACTGAAGGCCTGCGAGGACGAGGGCATCATCGCCTATGTGCCGCTGCCCGAAGCTAACGCGCGGCTCGAGAAGCAAGGCCGCTTCGCGCTCAAGGACTTCAACTATGACGGCGCAATCGACGCCTATCGCTGTCCCGCGGGCCAGCTGCTGCATCCGTTCAAGAGCAGGCAAAAGAACGTCAGTGGCCGCGTCGAGATCCGCTACGCGGCCCGCGGAGTGACCTGCAGGAGCTGCCCGCTCAAGGTCCGCTGTCTCTCACCAACCACCACCTACCGCACCATTGGTCGCTGGGAGCATGAAGATGTTCTCGAACGCCACCGCGCACGGATGCAGGGCGCGGGCGAGCTGATGCGCCGTCGTTCGGGGATTGTCGAGCATCCGTTTGGCACGCTCAAATGCCGTGCCGGCTATCGTCATTTTCTGGTCCGCGGCTTCGACAAGGTCCGCGGCGAATGGAGCCTGATGGCGCTCTGCTACAATTTCACCCGTGCGCTCAACATCCTTGGATTTGACGGGTTCCTGGCTGCGCTCGCAAAGACGCTTGTCATTTGCCGAGGTATCCTCGCAGCCCTCCTGCAGTACATCCAGGTCACTCCAGAGGCACTTTGGACCAATATCCGGCCGCCGCTCCCAATTGGCCGCTTCGTTCCAGCCTGAAGCCGCCAACGCCCAATTCTTGCCCAGCCTCGTCGGGTCAAACGATATTCGCAAAATACGAAATTGAGTCGGTCTGGATTGCGGCCGGCTGACGGCGCGGCTGGTTACGAAGACGAGCCCGCGCCGCCTATGTCGCGATCCTTGCCGGTTCGCTGCCGATTTGCTCGACGCTGCAATGGCCTAACCGAATAGTTCTCATGTCGGCGAGTTCTCGCGCTTCTACTGTGCATGGGGTTGTTTTTCATCTTTGTGGAGAGCGAACAAAACGAAAGGCCCGGTCGCCATCGGCGACCGGGCCTTGTTCGTTCGTGCGGCCTCGCGCGCTTACGCCGCCGTCGAAGCCTTCCGTGCAGCCTTCGCAGCAGCAGCCTCGGCTTCGTCCTTGCGGATCTCGGAGAGCTTCTTCTGGACCTGCTCGGAGAAGATGTACTGCGCCGGGCGCTGCTTCGACATGTCGATCTCCGGCGCCATCGGGCCCGAGGTCTTGATGCCGCGGAGCGACACCCACATCGCCTTGATCGGGTTGTTGAGCGCTGCGGTCGCCGCCGTCGGCTCGTAGCCGCAATGGGCCATACAGTCGGCGCACTTCTCGTACTTGCCGGTGCCGTAGGTCTCCCAGTCGGTCGTGTCCATCAGCTCCTTGAAGGTCTTTGCGTAGCCTTCACCGAGCAGGTAGCAGGGCTTCTGCCAACCGAAGATGTTGCGCGCGGGCATGCCCCACGGCGTGCACTCGTATTCCTGGTTGCCGGCGAGGAAGTCGAGGAACAGGCCGGAATGCATGAAGTTCCACTTCTTGCCCTTGCCCATCGCAAAGACGTCGCGGAACAGCTTCTTGGTCTTGGTGCGGTTGAGGAAGTGCTCCTGGTCCGGCGCGCGCTCATAGGCGTAGCCGGGCGACATCGAGACGCCGACGCCGAGCTCGACCGTGAGGTCCAGGAACTTCGCGATCTCCTCGGCCGGATGGCCGTCGAAGATGGTGGCGTTGACGTTGACGGTGAAGCCGCGCGCCTTCGCCGCCTTGATCGCCGAGACGGCGCGGTCGAACACGCCGACTTGCGACACCGCCTTGTCGTGATGGTCCTTGAGGCCGTCGAGATGCACCGAGAAGAACAGGTAAGGTGAGGGCTCGAACAGGTCGAGCTTCTTCTCGAGCAGCAGCGCGTTGGTGCAGAGCGAGACGAACTTCTTGCGGGCGACGAGGCCGCGCACGATCTCGCCGATCTCCTTGTGGATCAGCGGCTCGCCGCCGGGAATCGCCACCATCGGCGCGCCGCACTCGTCGGCCGCGTCCCAGCACTCCTGTGCGGTCATGCGGCGATTGAGGATCGCATCCGGATAGTCGATCTTGCCGCAGCCGACGCAGGCGAGGTTGCAGCGGAACAGCGGCTCCAGCATCAGCACGAGCGGATAGCGCTTGCGGCCAAGCATTTTCTGCTTGAGCAAATAGCCGCCGATACGCATTTCCTTGAAGAAGGGGATTGCCATTACACGTTTCTTTCTGGGCTTGAAATTCGGGTAGGTCAGCTCGCAGCCAGTTCGGCCGGAAGCCTGAATTCGATGTTTTCCTCGCGGCCCGGGAGCACCGAGACCGTCACCGGTCCGATCCGCCGCAGCGCTTCGATCACGTCATCCACCAGCACTTCGGGCGCCGAGGCGCCGGCCGTGAGGCCGACTGACCTGGCACTCTTCAACCACTCCGGATTGAGCTCGCGGCCATCGGCGATCAGATAACTCGCGACACCGGCCTCAGTGCCGATCTCGCGGAGCCGGTTCGAGTTCGAGCTATTGGCAGCGCCCACCACCAAGATCACGTCGACCAGCTTGCTCAAGTCCCTTACCGCAGATTGGCGGTTCTGTGTCGCATAGCAGATATCCCGGATGTCCGGGCCTTGAATATCTGTAAATTTGGCTTGAAGTGCCTCGATAATGCCCCTGGTATCGTCGACCGACAGGGTGGTCTGGGTGATGTAGGCCACTGGCGTATCTGCCGGCAGCGTCAGGGCCTTGGCCTGTTCGACGCTCTGGACCAGCAGAACGGGGCCTGGAACCTGGCCCATCGTGCCCTCGACCTCGGGGTGGCCGGCATGGCCGATCAGGATCAGGGTACGGCCCTTGGTGATGTAGCGCTTCCCCTGATTGTGAACTTTCGTGACCAGGGGGCAGGTGGCATTCAGCACCGGAAGGTCGCGGGCGGCGGCCTCCTCCTCGACGCTGCGGGCGACGCCATGAGCGCTGAAAACGGTCACCGCCTTCGGCGGAACTTCGGACAGCTCCTCGACGAAGATCGCGCCTTTGCTCTTGAGGCTCTCGACGACGTATTTGTTGTGCACGATCTCGTGGCGAACGTAGACGGGCGGGCCGTATTTCTCCAGCGCCCGCTCCACGATCTCGATTGCGCGTACCACGCCCGCGCAAAAGCCGCGCGGCTGCGCTAGATAAACTTCCATTGGACGCCCATCACGCAAGTTGCACCAATCCGCTTCGTTGCCCCCGGCGGCACCCCTGATAACGGCCAAAGGTGCAATATCCGCACCATTGGTGTCACAGCCACGGTAGCCGCCCACCCCATCGAGGTTCCGGCGCATGCAGGCACAGCACTTTGTGTCAAAAAGTCGGCAACAAGAAAAGGTGGGAATGCGACGCGGTTCCGGATAGGGCCGATTTGAGGTATTATAGTGCTTCATTTCGGATGGGCAAGACGGCGACATTTGTGCTCACCCCTTCGTCACTTTACCGCCTCAACTCCCCGGCTATACCGGCCGCCCCCGCATGATTTTGCCATGGTCCTTCGCCGTTTACCTCGAACCTTGTTCCGGCGAGGACGACCTAAAACGGCAATAGGTTTCGCCAGGGAACTCCGCTAAACAGCGGGCGTTTTCGGCAGGCTGTTAACACTAGAAAGAAAAGATGTGCTGCAAAGCGTAGTCGTTGCCATCGTCAGGGCCTGTACCCGGTTTGCCTCCCTCGTCGTCGTTCTCGGGCTCCTGCTGGCGGTGGGGGCGGGTTATTACACGTCCCGGCACTTCGCCATCAACACCGACATCAATTCGCTGATTGCCCAGAATCTGGACTGGCGCCAGCGCGACCAGCAGTTCGACCGCGCCTTCGACCGCGACGCGACGATTCTCGCGGTGGTCGAGGCGAGCACGCCGGAGATGGCGACCGCAGCTTCGGACGCGCTGTTTGCCAAGCTGAAGGACAACAAGACCGAATTCCAGTCGATGCAGCAGCTCGGCACCGGCGAGTTCTTCGAGAAGAATGGCCTGCTGTTCCTGCCGACCGAGGAAGTCGGCAAGATCACCAGCCAGTTCGAATCCGCCGCGCCCCTGATCGAGATCATGGCCGGCGATCCGTCGATCCGCGGCCTCACCGGCGCCCTGGAGACCGGGCTTGCCGGCGTCAAGCGTGGCCAGGTCAAGCTCGACAGCACCGAGCGGCCGTTCAACCAGATCGCAGAGACGGTCGAGACCGTGCTCAACAAAGGCAATGCGATCTTCTCCTGGCGGGAGCTCGTCAGCGACAAGCCGCTGCAGGACTCGGACAAGCGAGCCTTCATCGAGTTCAAGCCGATCCTCGACTACAACGCGCTGGAGCCCGGCAAGGGTGCGACCGACGCGATCCGCAAGGCCGCGGTCGATCTCGATTTCGCGACGAAATATCAGGCGCGGGTACGGCTGACGGGTCCGGTGCCGATCGCCAACGAGGAATATGCCACCGTCCAGGAGGGCGCTGTCGTCAACGGGGTCGGCACGGTGCTCGTCGTGCTACTGATCCTGTGGCTGGCGCTGCATTCGGCGAAGATCATCTTCGCGGTGTTCGTCAATCTCTTCGTCGGTCTTGCGATCACGACCGCTGCGGGCCTGATGATGGTCGGCTCGCTCAATCTCCTGTCGATCGCATTCGCGGTGCTGTTCGTCGGCCTCGGCGTCGATTTCGGCATTCAGTACAGCGTCCGCTATCGCTCCGAGCGCTACAAGCACAACGACCTTTCGGGGGCGCTCGTGCTGGCGGCGAAGCGATCGGCGGTGCCGCTGTCTCTCGCGGCGATGGCGACCGCGGCGGGCTTTCTTTGCTTCCTGCCGACCGCCTACAAGGGCATCTCGGAACTCGGCCAGATTGCCGGTGTCGGCATGCTCGTGGCCTTCATCTCCTCGATCACCATCCTGCCGGCGCTCCTGAAGCTTCTGAACCCGCCCGGTGAGAAGGAGCCGGTCGGCTACGCCTTCCTGGCACCGCTCGATCATTTCCTGGAGAAGCACCGTGTGCTGGTCGTCGGCGGCACGCTGCTGCTGGCGGTCGCCGGCCTGCCGCTGCTCTACTTCATGAAGTTCGACTTCAACCCGATGAACCTGCGCAACCCGAAGGCCGAGTCGATCGCGACCTTCCTCGACCTGCGAAAGGATCCGAACACCGGCGCCAATGCGATCAACGTGATGACCACGTCTGAAGAGCAGGCCAAGCAGGTCGAAGCGAAGCTGGAAAAGGTGCCGGAGGTGTTGCGCGTGATGTCGCTCGACAGCTTCGTGCCGGAGGACCAGCAGCCTAAGCTGAAGCTGATCGCGCAGGGTGCCAAGATCCTGAATCCCGCGCTCAACCCGGATCAGGTCGATGCCGCGCCATCGGACCAGGAGAATGTCGAATCGCTGAAGTCCTCGGTCGACAATCTGCGCCGCACCGCAGGCGATGCGAAGGGGCCGGGTGCGGTCGCCTCGCGCCGCCTTGCCGACGCGCTGGAGAAGCTTGCCAATTCGGATGAAGCGACCCGCAACAAGGCGCAGGACGTGTTCGTGACGCCGATGAAGATCGTGTTCGATCAGCTCAGGAACGCGATGCAGGCCGAGCCGGTCACGCTGAAGTCACTGCCGCCGGATCTCGTCAGCGCCTGGAGGAGCAAGGACGGAATCATCCGCGTCGAGGCTCAGCCGAAGGGCGATCCCAACGACAACGATACGCTGCGCAAGTTTGCGGCAGCCGTGCTCGAGGCCGAGCCGACCGCGATCGGCGGTCCGGTTTCGATCCTGAAATCCGGCGACACCGTGGTAAATGCATTCATTCATGCCGGCATCTATGCGTTGCTGGTGATCGGCCTGTTGCTGTGGATCACGCTGCGCCGCATCGTCGACGTGCTGATGACTCTGGTGCCGCTCCTCGTTGCGGGCGCGGTGACGCTCGAAATCTGCGTGTTGATCGGCCTGCCGCTCAACTTCGCCAACATCGTCGCGTTCCCGCTGCTGCTCGGCGTCGGTGTCGCGTTCAAGATCTATTACGTCGTGGCGTGGCGCTCCGGCAGGACAAACCTGCTTCAGACCAGCCTGACGCGGGCGATCTTCTTCAGCGCGCTGACGACGGCGACCGCGTTCGGCAGCCTGTGGCTGTCGAGCCATCCCGGCACGTCCAGCATGGGCAAGTTGCTCGCACTCTCGCTGGTGACGACGCTTGCCGCAGTGCTGTTGTTCCAGCCGGCCCTAATGGGCAAACCCCGCAATCTCAGGGAGTAGACAGATGTCGCCGACGGGATCGGCGGCACCTTTCTGACCGGGTTTGGCCGCGGCGGCGCCTTTCGAAGCTGCCGTCGTCGGCGCTGGTGCTGCGACACCGTGTGCCGGCGCGGTCTTGGGCGCAGCACCTGTCGTTTTGGGCGCACTCTTGGCCATGGCGTTGGCAGTGCTCGGGGGGATCGGCGGACCGACGCGGGTCCAGGTCTCTCCGCCGCACAGGAAGCCCAGCACGCAGCCCTTGATCTCGAGTTGGTCGGTGCCGACAGGCGTGATGGTCGCACTATACATCTGACCATCCTTCGCGTTGTAGACCTGACCTTCCCACTGCTCGGCGCCGGCGGTCTTCTTCATGTTGATCAGGGTCGCCATGCCCAGTGTCGGCCTGTTCTTTTTTGAGACATCCGGGTTGTTCTCGTCGCGCCCTCCGGGCTGTTTTTCCCAGGAAACCGCGCCCCACATGCTGCCATTGCATTGGGCGACGCGAATGTTGGCAACGCCATCGGCGACCCGCCAGTCGCCGGTGGGATCGGCGGCGAGCGCCGGTGTCAGGCCGGCGTAACTGCCTGCCAGTATTATTCCGGTGTAAAGGGCCAAACGCATGAGTGTTCCTTGGCAGTGCAACATGGTCTAAAGCTGTGCTTGCGAAGATGGTCCGAAAAAGGGCAAAAGGCCGCACAGACCCTTTTCCGTTTGCTGACCGTTTTCAGTTGACGAAGCGGCCCTCAACCGAAGTATGTAGCGGATGAACAGTCCAAATCCAGACATGTCCCAGCTGTTCGCGGACCGTCAGGCCCAGCGCAGCACCCTGCATAATCGGTACCTGAACGAGCAGTTCGTCCGGGTTCTCAAGACCATCGGCTACGACGTCGGCTTCCAGAAGGGGCAGGGGCAGTACCTCTACGATCGAGAGGGCGCGCGCTATCTCGACCTGTTGTCCGGCTTTGGCGTGTTCGCGATCGGGCGTAACCATCCGGTCATGCGCGATGCGCTGAAAAGCGTGCTCGACGCCGATCTGCCCAATCTCGTCCAGTTCGACGTCTCGACGCTGGCCGGCGTGCTCGCCGAGCGGCTGTTGAAATACGTTCCCTACCTCGACAAGGCCTTCTTCGCCAATTCCGGCGCCGAATGCGTCGAGGCCGCGATCAAGTTCGCGCGCGGGGCTACGGGCCGTCCCGGTATCGTGTACTGCGCGCACGGCTATCACGGCCTGACCTATGGCGCGCTGTCGCTGACCGGAGATTCGAACTTCCGTACCGGCTTCGAGCCGTTGCTGCCGGGATGTACCCCGGTTCCGTTCAACGATCTCGCCGCGCTCGAGAAAGCGCTGGCCTCGCGGGAGGTCGCCGCCTTCGTCGTCGAGCCCATCCAGGGCAAGGGCGTCAACATGCCCTCCGACGAATTCCTGCCGGGCGCGGCCGCGCTCTGCAAGAAGTACGGCACGCTGTTCGTCGCCGACGAGATCCAGACCGGCATGGGCCGCACCGGCCGCTTCCTCGCGGTCGAGCACTGGAACGTCGAGCCCGACATGGTGCTGCTGTCGAAGTCGCTCTCGGGCGGCCATGTGCCAGTCGGTGCCGTGCTGACGCGCAAGAGCATCTTCGACAAGATCTTCAACCAGATGGACCGCGCCGTGGTGCACGGTTCGACCTTCTCCAAGAACGACCTCGCGATGGCGGCGGGCATCGCCACGCTCGACGTGATGGAATCGGAGAAGCTGATCGAGGCCGCCGCCAAGCGTGGCGCCGAGCTTCGCCTCGCGCTGACGCGCATGGTGCCCGGCTACGAACTGATGAAAGAAGTCCGCGGCAAGGGCCTGATGATCGGCATCGAGTTCGGACCGCCGAAATCGCTCCGCCTGCGGGCGTCCTGGAACGTGCTCGAGGCCGCCAACAAGGGCCTGTTCTGCCAGCTCATCACCGTGCCGCTATTCAAGGATCACAAGATCCTGACACAGGTCGCCGGTCACGGTAGCCACACGATCAAGCTGCTGCCGCCGCTCACCATCACCGAAGAAGACTGCAACTGGATCGAGCGAGCCTTCGACGACGTCATCGCCGGCAGCCACAAGGTCCCTGGCGCGATCTGGTCGCTCGGCAAGACGCTGGTGGACAACGCTGTGCGGCGGTCGGCGTGATATCGCCGAGGTATCTCGGCACTCATGGTGTGAGATAAAGCTACCCTTCCACATTCGCCTTCATCGCTGCCTCGAACTTGTCGACGAACTCGGTGAGCTCGTCGCCGCCGATGTCGCTGACGGCCCAGAAGTTCAGGCCGCGCTCGCCCCAGCGGCGGCAGTTGAAGCCTTGCATGGTCTGCGTCTTCGGCGGCCGATGCTCGGTGCTGGCGGTCTGCGCCACGAACAGATTGATGATGTGCTGCCGGCGCTTGTAGACCACCGCTCCGATGGCGCGCGCATCGACATAGTCGAGCCGGCCGCCGACCAGCGTGAATCCTTGCGCGGTGAGGTCGATCACGGGCGGCGCCACGTCGAGCTTGCCGTTGAACCAGGGCTTCACCGTGTGCTGGTCGGTCGAGACGACGTCGATGAGATGGCCGGCCTGGAGCGAGCGCAGATGCGCTGAAACGATCTCCGAGAGGATGCGCTGCTGATCGTCCTGGCGCAGCACCACGGCGACGACGCCAGAGGCGGCGAGCGCCGAGACGGCCGAGCCCATCGCGAACCCGCGCAGCACCGAGCGGCGGCTCGGCTGCGGCCGCGCCTGCGGCATCGACGCCTCGATGCGGGCGCGCAAGGCTGCGGGCGCGCTGTAGCGCAGGTTGCTGTCGGCCAGCACGCGCTTCATCTCGCGCTGCGCCGCGAACTCGGCGGCACAAGCCGGGCAGCTGTCGATATGGGCTTCGACCTCGCGCGCGTGGCCGGCATCAAGCTCGTTGTCGAGCAGCGCGTGAAGCAGGATCTTTGCTTCGTCGCAGGTCATTTCGAGTGCTCCTCTTCCGCCATCCAGGCCGCGCGCAGCATGGCGCGGGCCCGGGCAAGGCGGGACATCACGGTGCCGACGGGGGCACCGACGGCTTCTGCAATTTCACGATAGGACAGGTTGTTGATCTCCCGCAGCACGAAGGTTTCCTTGAACGGCTCGGCGAGCGCGTCGATCATCTTGCGGATGGCGCCGGCTTCGCGGTTGCGCAACACTTCGGTCTCCGGGCTCGCCTCGTTCTCCTGCCACATCGGCGTCTGGTCGGTTGCGCCGGGCGTGTCCTCGATCGCGGCATGCGAATGCGCGCGCCTGGCATATTCGGCGTTGCAGACATTGCGCAGGATCGCCAACAGCCACGGCTTCATGGCCGGGCCGCGATAGCTGTCAAAGTGCTTCAGCGCGCGCAGATAGCATTCCTGCACCGCGTCCTCCGCGTCGGAGGCGTCGCGCAGCAAATAACGTGCGAGCGTGTAGACGTCGTCGAGATAGGGCAGGGCCGCCTCGCGGAAGCGCTGGGCCTTCTGGAAATCGTCGCTGACGGGCATCGCCTCTCGCTTTGCCTCTTGCTGCGTTTGGTACGCCGTTTCGCCTTGGGGCCTGACCGAAGGCACGCGAGCCCGGCCGGCGTGGGACCACCGGCCGGGCAAGACAGAGATGCCTTGGTTGGAGACGTTACTCAACCTTGATCATCCCGGTCATGTGCGGGTGCAACGAACAAAAATATTTGTAGTCGCCCGCATCGGTGAAGGTGAACGTGAACTTGTCGTCAGTGTCCAGGGCCTTGGACCTGAACTTGCCGGCCGACACCACGGTGTGGGGAATGTCGTCCCGGTTGGTCCAGGTCACGGTCGTGCCGACCTTGATCGTGAGCTCCGGCGGCTGGAAGACGAAATTGTCGATATGCACCTCCATGTTGGTGTCGTCGGCACGGGCGGTGGTGACGGGCAGCAGGATGGCCGCGGCCACCGCAACCCCGAAGTCGCGGCGATTGAGTGTCTTCATTGTCAGCGTCCGTTCAACCTTGGATCAACCCTGGAGCGGCGTGTCGATGATGGCGAGCCGCTGCTCGTTCTGCTTGAAGTTGATGCTGGCAACCCCGAGCATCGAGCGGAGCTTGGTGTCCTCGACCTTCATCGGTCCGGGCGAGGAGGCTGTGCCCGGCGCCGGTTGCGGGAACGCGGTCGAGCGTGCGGTGTGGAAGGTGACGTTGCCCTCGACCTTCTGCATCACCTGGTGGATGTGGCCGTTGAGCACGGTGACCGAGCCAAAGCCCTTGACGTATTCGAGCGCGCGGCCGCCGTCCTCGGTGCCCCAGCCCCATTCCGGATAGACCGTCCAGAGCGGAATGTGCGCGAACAGCACGATCGGCGTCGATTTCGACTTGCCGCGGAGATCGTCCTCGAGCCAGGCGAGCTGCTCCGCGCCGAGATTGCCGAGACCGCCGGCCTTGAGGTCGACGACGTTGACGAGGCCGACGAAGTGCACACCGCCGGCGTCGAAGGAGTACCAGCCCGCGCCCTTGGTGCCGCGGCCGTATCGCTCGCGATAAAACTTCACCTCTTCGTCGAGGAAGTCGTGCTCGCCGGGGACGTAGTGCACGTCCAGCTTGGACTGCGAGATGATGCGATCGGCATTGTCGAACTCGGCGGCCTTGGACAGATGGGTAATGTCGCCGGTGTGGATCATGAACGACGGCTTGGCCGGCATCGCATTGATCTTGTTGACGGCCTCCTCCAGCGTGCCGAGTGCATTGGGGTTCGCCGGCTTGTCGAAGCCGACATGGCTGTCGCTGATCTGGAGGAAGGTCATGCCAGGCGCGGCGGCGGTGGCGGCTTCAGCTGAATCGATGATGCCGAGCGAGCGCGGCACGCCGCCCGTGATGGTCCAGAGCACGCCGGTGCCGGCCCATGTCATGCATTCCAGCACCTTGCGGCGGCTGACGCCGTCGTCCCCGTGATCGTGTCCGCTCATCGCGCGTCTCCTTTGGCCCGGAATTGGGCTTCGGGGAGGTGATCGGGGGTGGGGCCGGTTTATTCGTGGGGGGCGATGACGTTTTCGTGAGGCGGGGTCACATACACCGAGCGCGGGATAACGGAGGTTGACGGGGATCTACGCCGAAAATTCCCGGACCGCCCGGACCACCAAGGATGGGGCTTCCTGTACGACGCAGTGGCCGGCACCTTCGAAGGTGAGCGTCTGGGCGTGCGGGATCAGCGCCACGGCGCGTGAGGCCATCTCCTTGTAGATCGGCCACGACGCCTCGGCGGTCGTCACCATCACGGGGCATGCGATCTCACTGAACCAGGCAAAGGGATTGCCGCGCGCGTCGCCGACATAGACCTGCTCCATCACTTCGTAGATCGGACGCAGCATCGCCGACTCGGTCTCGGGCGTACAGCAGAGCCGCACACGGCCATTGTCGAGCTGCGTAAAGCCGTGCCGGACATAGGCCCAGAGTGAAGCCTCGGTCCAATCCGCAAAGGCGGGCGCCCCGCGATAGCGTTCGACGACGGCGTCGCGACTGTCGAACTCCGCTTGCCTGCGCAATGCGCCCTGCACGCGGGACAGCGATTGCGCGCTCAGTGTTGCGGAAGGATCGTGCGTCGCGTGCGGGTTCATCGCCGTCGGCTCCATCACGAAGAGGCGCGTGAAGCATTTCGGCAGCATCTTTGCCGCCAGCAACAGATCGGTTGCGCCTGCGCTGTGGCCGATGCCGTAGACGCCGCGCAGGCCCAGCGCGTCGACCACCCGGCAGACATCATCGGCATAGTCTGCAAAGTGATAGGTGGCGGGCTTGTGGCTGGCGCCATGGCCGCGGCGATCGAGAGCATAGACGGTGTGCGTCGATGCGAGTTCGCGCGCAACCTCGTCCCAGACGTCGGCAACGAAGCCGGTGCCGTGCACGAGCAGGGCGGGCGGCTTGCAGCTCTCGCCCCATTGCACCATGGCGATCGCTGCGCCGGCGGGCCCGATGGAAAAGCGCTGAGGCATCATGGCGGCGGGATGCTACTTCGCATCCTCCAGAATCATGGTCGCACCCTTCTCGGCGATCATCGCGGTCGGCGTGTTGGTATTGCCCGAGGTGATCGTCGGCATGATCGAGGCATCGACGATGCGAAGACCGTTGAGGCCATAGAAACGCAGGCGCTCGTCGACCACTGCCATGGGATCGCTCACCGCGCCCATCTTGGCCGTGCCGACGGGATGGAAGATCGTGGTGCCGATATCGCCGGCGGCCTTTGCGAGCGAGGCGTCGTCGTCGCCGACGGTGGGGCCGGGCAGATATTCGCTCGGGCGATATTTCGCGAGCGCCTTCTGCTGCATCAGGCGGCGGGTGGTGCGGATGGCGTCGGCGCCGACCTGGCGGTCGTCATCGGTCGAAAGGTAGTTCGGCGCGATGATCGGCTTCTCGTCGGGCGTGGCCGAGCGCAGCCGCACAGTGCCGCGCGACGTCGGCTGGAGATTGCAGGCGCTGACGGTGATCGCAGGGAAGCGGTGCAGAGGATCGCCGAACTTGTCGAGCGACAACGGCTGCACGTGGAACTGGATGTTGGCGCGCGCACGCGTCGCATCGGAACGCGTGAAGATGCCGAGTTGCGACGGTGCCATGGTCAGCGGGCCGCGGCGGCGGAAGGCGTAATCGAGGCCCATCAGGCCGCGCCGGAACAGATTGTAATAGGTCTCGTTCAGCGTGCGCACGCCCTCGACCTTGTAGATTGCGCGCTGCTGGAGATGGTCCTGCAAATTGCGCCCGACGCCGGGCTTGTCCATGACGATGTCGATACCGAGTGGCGACAGCCAATCGGCCGGACCGATGCCGGAGCGATGCAGCACTTGCACCGAGCCGATCGAGCCGGCCGACAGAATCACCTCGCGCTTTGCTCGCGCCTCGACGATCTCGCCGTTCTGGATGAAGCGCACGCCGACGGCGCGGCCCTGCTCGACGATCAGACGGTCGACCAGCACGTTTTTCTCGAGCCGCAGATTGGGACGGCCCAGCGCGGGCTTGAGAAAGCCGCGCGCCGACGACCAGCGCCGGCCGCGCTTCTGATTGACGTGGAAGTAGCTCGTGCCTTCGTTGTCGCCGGTGTTGAAGTCGGGGATCCGCTTGATGCCCATCTCTTCTGCAGCGTCGCCGACGGCATCGAGAACGTCCCACGACAGACGCGGCGCCTCGATGCGCCAGCCACCGCCGGCGCCGTGATGCTCGCTTGCGCCCAGGAAGTGATCCTCGAGCCTTTTGAACAGCGGCAGCACATCATCGTAGCCCCAGCCGGTCATGCCGAGCTGACGCCAGTGATCGTAGTCGGCGGCCTGGCCGCGCATCGAGATCATGGCGTTGATCGCCGAGCAGCCGCCGATCACCTTGCCTCTGGGATAGGCGAGCGCGCGGCCGTTCAGGCCCGGCTCGGCCTCGGTCTTGAACATCCAGTCCGAGCGCGGATTGCCAATGGCGAAGAGATAGCCGACCGGAATATGGAACCAGATCCAGTTGTCGTCGCCGCCGGCCTCGAGAATGAGGACGCGGTTCTTGGGCTCGGCCGATAGCCGGTTGGCAATGATGCAGCCCGCCGTGCCGGCGCCTACCACGATGTAGTCAAATTCACCTTCGAGGCGTCTTGGCATTTTGCTTCCACCCAAACAGGCGTCAGGCCCGAGCTTGTCCGGGCATCCACGCGCTTTCCGCCCTAATAGTCAGACGTGGATGGCCAAGACAAGCTGGCGACAAGCCCGGCCATGCCCAGAGGACAGAGCTACCCTCGATCTGCGGGAGTTAGGTGGACTGGCGCTTGCATGGTAGAGAGTCCTGTATTTTCAACAGAACTCGGACCCTCCATGCCCATCGTGAACCGCGTCGCCGACCTTCAACCCGATATTCAGGCTTGGCGGCGGGACATCCACCAGCATCCTGAACTGCTGTATGACGTCCACCGCACTGCAGCATTCGTTGCGGACCGGCTTCGCGAGTTTGGCTGCGACGAGGTCGTTACCGGCATCGGCCAGACCGGCGTGGTCGGCGTGATCAAGGGCAACAAGCCCGCTGGCGAAGGGCTCAAGGCGATCGGCTTGCGCGCCGACATGGACGCGCTGCCCGTCGAAGAGCAGACCAACCTGCCTTACGCCTCGAAGACTCCGGGCAAGATGCACGCCTGCGGCCATGACGGTCATACCGCGATGCTGCTCGGCGCCGCGCGCTACCTCGCAGAAACCCGCAACTTCGCCGGCGACGCGATCGTGATCTTCCAGCCGGCCGAGGAGGGCGGCGCCGGCGGCGCGGCCATGGTCAAGGACGGCATGATGGAGCGCTTCGGCATCGACCAAGTCTACGGCATGCACAACGGTCCCGGCATTCCGATCGGCTCGTTCGCGATCCGGCCGGGCCCCATCATGGCGGCAACCGACGAGGTCGACATCAAGATCGAGGGGCTCGGCGGCCACGCCGCGCGTCCGCACAAGTGCATCGATTCGGTTCTGGTCGGCGCCCAGGTGATCACCGCGTTGCAGTCGATCGTCGCGCGCAGCGTCGATCCGCTGGAATCGGCCGTGATCTCGATCTGCGAATTCCACGCCGGCAATGCCCGCAACGTCATCCCGCAGACGGCGGAGTTGCGTGGAACCATTCGCACGCTGTCGCCGGAGGTACGCAAGCTGGTCGAGAAGCGGGTGCACGAAGTGGTGGCGGGCGTGGCGCAGATCACCGGCGCCAAGATCGATCTGCACTACAAGCGCAACTATCCAGTCGTGAACAACCACGCCGCGGAGACCGAAGTGGCGATGCGCATCGCCAAACAGGTCGCGGGCGATGCCAATGTGCACGAGATGTCGCCGCTGATGGGCGGCGAGGATTTTGCCTACATGCTGGAAGCGCGTCCCGGCGCGTTCATCTTCTGCGGCAATGGCGATAGCGCAGGCCTGCATCACCCCGCCTACAATTTCAACGACGAGGCGATCGTGTTCGGCACGTCCTACTGGGTCAAACTGGTCGAGGAACAGCTCGCAGCGTCGTGACATGCCAAGGCGAAAGCGCAAACGAAAAAAGGCCCGTGCATCGCACGGGCCTTCTTTTTTGGTGTCGTCTCGCGGATCAGAAGATGTGCGAGAACAGATAATAGAGCACACCCGAGATCAGCATCGCGGCCGGCAGGGTCAGCACCCAGGCCATGGCGATGTTGCGGATCGTGGCCCATTGCAGGCCCGAGCCGTTGGCGGCCATGGCACCGGCGATGCCTGATGACAGCACGTGGGTGGTCGAGACCGGCAGGCCGTAGACATCGGCGGCGGCGATGGTGGCGGCCGCGGTGATCTCGGCGCAGGCTCCTTGCGCGTAGGTCAGGTGGGTCTTGCCGATCTTCTCGCCGACGGTGACGACGATGCGCTTCCAGCCGACCATGGTGCCGAGGCCAAGCGCGATGGCAACCGCGATCTTCACCCAGCCAGGGATGAACTTCGTGGCGCTGTCGAGCGAGCTCTTATAGGCGTTGAGCACGGTGACGTCGGCGGCACCGAGCTCGGCTTCCTTGTCCTTCACCAGGAAGCGGAGCGCTTCCGAGACCAGGTACATGTCGTTGCGGGTGTTGCCGACGAGTTCGGCCGGCACCTTGGCGAGCGAGCCGTAGGTGGTCACCTGCTTGGAGATGTCGCGCACGAGCACGGCGAGCGACGGGAACGTGCCTTCGTTGACCTCGTGCTGAGCGACATAGTTGGTGACGGCCGGGCGCGGATTGCCGATCACGCTGTAGCCGGCGGCCTTGCCCTCGATGATCTTGCTGGCAGCCTCCGAGTTCTGGCTGAACGCGGCGATCTGGCTCTCGGGCAGCGCACGGTTGAGCGCGTAGGCGGTCGGCACGGTGCCGATCAGGATCAGCATGATCAGGCCCATGCCCTTCTGACCGTCATTGGAGCCGTGGAAGAAGCTCACCAGCGTGCAGGTGAGGATCAGGATGCCGCGGATCCACAACGGCGGCGGCTGGTCGCCCTTCGGCTCGCCGAACAGAGCGGGCGTGGCACGCAGCAGCACGGTGCGGAGGATCAGCAGCAGGCCGGCGGCGAGCGCGAAACCGAACAGCGGCGACAACAGCAGCGCCTTGCCGATGTTGGTGGCCTGGCTCCAGTCGACGCCCGAGGTGCCGCTGCGGCCATGCAGGACCGCGTTCATGATACCGACGCCCATGATCGAGCCGATCAGGGTGTGCGAGCTCGAGGCCGGCAGGCCAAAGTACCAGGTGCCGACGTTCCAGATGATGGCGGCGATCAGCAATGCGAACACCATGGCGAAGCCGGCGCTGGAGCCGACCTGGAGGATCAGCTCGACCGGCAGCAGCGAGACGATGCCGAACGCGACCGCGCCCGAGGACAGGAGCACGCCGAACAGATTGAACATGCCGGACCACACCACGGCGACGTGGGCGGGCAGCGAGCGGGTGTAGATCACGGTCGCGACCGCGTTGGCGGTGTCGTGGAAGCCGTTCACGAACTCGAAGCCGAGTGCGATCAGGAGTGCGACGAAGAGCAGGAGGAAGGGAGCCAAGGTCTTGACCTGCGCGCCGGTGGCATCCACGTCGACCCAGATGGCGTAGGCGACGAACAGCAGCGCAGCGGCGATCACCCCCATGTAGATCACGCCGGTGAGCGGATGGAATCCGCGATTGAGGTCCGGTCCCTTACTCAAGGCCGGCTCAATGGAGCCCGGCAAAGCAACGTCACTCATTGGAATTCTCCTGTCCCAAGGCTCCGATTTTGCGCGCGGCATGTGACAGGCGGTTGAAATGGCTGGAGGCAGTTGAAATCACGTGCGTGCTCCACGACTCGTCGTCGTGCATCGGCGCCGTCTCAGGCGGCGCGCGGTGCTTTCTTCTGCAACGCCGCGGCGATCTTCAGGTCTTCGACAAAGCGCTGATACTCGAGCACCTTGGCTTCCGGATCGGGCAGTCGCAGCAGGTAGGACGGATGCACCGTCACGAGAGCTCTGCGTCCTTCAGGGAGGTCTATGAGCCGGCCGCGGGTCTTGCCGATGGGCGTGATCTTGCCGAATACACTCTGTGCGGCGGTCGCGCCCATCGCCACGATCAACTCGGGCTGGATTGCCGACACTTCACGCTCATACCATTGCCGGCACGCCTTGATCTCCGGCGTTGCCGGTTTCTGATGCAAACGGATCTTGCCGCGCGGCACGAATTTGAAGTGCTTCACCGCGTTGGTGACATAGACCTTCTTGCGATCGACGCCGGCTTCCGCGAGCGCTCGGTCGAGCACCTGGCCGGCCGGGCCGACGAAGGGATGACCGGCAAGGTCCTCCTTGTCGCCGGGCTGCTCGCCGACCAGCATGATGGTGGCGTCCTTCGGTCCCTCACCGAACACAGTCTGCGTCGCGTCCTTGTAGAGCGGGCAGGCGCGGCAATGGGCGGCCTCCTCGCGAAGCGTTTCGAGATCGTCGGCAGCGGACTTGCGTTTCATCGGAGCCTCCGGCCGCTTCTGGGGCTTGTGCGGATCGGTTGCGGCATTGGCGATCATAGCACCGGTCATGCGCTCGGCGTCCTCGATCAGGGGCTTAATGATCGAGGCTTCGGGCAGGTTCCTCCAGTATTTCTTCGGCATCTCCGTCTGCATCGCCTTCACCTTGAGCCGCGCCGGATTGAAGATGCTGGCGTAGTAGCGCCGCCATGTCTCCTCCAGCCGGTCTTCGCTCGGTGCCTCGCTCTTGCTCACGCCCGGTGTGAACGAGAGCGCGTGACCGTCCCAATGCGCGCAGAGATCGGGCGTCAGGATCGACCACGGCATGTCGGCAAAGCGTTTGGCGAAGAATGGGGCTGCGAGCTCGACGATGTGATGTTCCGGCTCGAACCAGGCGACGTAATGCGCCGCGCGTTCGCGGCCGATCTCGCGAAAGCGCACGAAGGCATGCATCTTGTGCTCGTCGCGATGGACCGCGCGCGCCATCGCCGTGACCAGCGCGACGTCGGGATCGGTCGCGACCTCGATGAGATCGTGGTTGTCCCTCAGCCGCCAGAGCAGGCGATAGAGGATCGCAAAACGCTCGCCGTCGCGATGCAGGATTGCCGCTTTCGCGAGGTCGATGAATTTGGCCGGCACGTTGAACGTGCCGTCGTTCGTCTCGAGGATCGGAGACGGCGAAGGCGGTGCAAACAATTCGGCGTCGCCTCCTTGCACGACCCAGGTGACATCGGCGGGCTGCACGTGATGAAGCACGAGGCTGCGCGCGGCTTTGCGCCAGCCGTCGAAATCGGTTTCGCTGTCGAGGGTGATATATTGCATCAGAAGCCAAACCCCAGTTGCGTTGCCTTCGGCTTGAACCGTTCGATCAGCCCGGCAGCATCGAGACGATGCGGCGCGGGACGATGATCGCTGAGGACGATGAACGGCAGCGCCTTGTTGCGGGGCACGTGCAGCCGCGCGAGATCGGAGAGGCGGATCGTGGTGGTGCGCCGCGTCGCGATGATGCGCTCGACCGCCTTGGTGCCGAAGCCCGGCACGCGCAACAGCTCCTCGCGGCTGGCGCGGTTGACGTCGAGCGGGAAACGGTCGCGATGGCGCAGGGCCCAGGCCAGCTTCGGGTCGATGTCGAGCGGAAGCATCGCGCTGTCGTCGACGATTTCGCCGACATCGAAGCCGTAGAAGCGCATCAGCCAGTCGGCCTGGTAGAGCCGGTGCTCGCGCAGCAGTGGCGGCTGGACCAGAGGCAACGCGCGGCTGGCATCCGGGATGGGGCTGAAGGCGGAGTAATAGACGCGCCGCAGCCGGTAGGAGCCGTAGAGATTGGCGCTTGTATGGAGAATGGTGTGATCGTTCGCGCTGTCGGCGCCAACGATCATCTGCGTGCTTTGGCCGGCCGGCGCGAAACGTGGCGGCTTTACTTTCGTCGTCTTCGCTACGCGGTCTTCCTCGGCCTCGTCGAGCTTCAGACGCAGCCGGCCCATGGTGCGACGGATCGCACGCACGTCCTTTTCCGGCGCGAATTGCCGAAGGCTCGCCGCCTCGGGCATTTCGATGTTGATGGAGAGACGATCGGCATATTTGCCGGCTTCGGTGATCAGCGCGTCATCGGCTTCCGGAATGGTCTTGAGATGGATGTAGCCGCGGAAGTGATGCTCCTCGCGCAGCTTTCGCGCGACGCTCACCACTTGCTCCATGGTGTAGTCGGGGCTGCGGATGATGCCGGAGGAGAGGAACAGTCCCTCGATGTAATTGCGCCGGTAGAAGTCGAGCGTGAGCTTGACCACCTCGTCGATGGTGAAGCGGGCGCGCGGCACGTTGGAGGAGGCGCGGTTGACGCAATAGAGGCAATCGTAATTGCAGGCGTTGGTCAGCAGCACCTTGAGCAGCGAAATGCAACGTCCGTCCGGCGCGTAGGAATGGCAGATGCCCATGCCGGGCGCGGTCGAGCCCATGCCCTTGCCGTCGCTGGAATCCCGCTTCTCGGTGCCGCTGGAAGCGCAGGAGGCGTCGTACTTGGCGGCATCTGCGAGAATCTCCAGCTTGCGGTGCACGTCCATTATTGAATCCCTTTGATTTCGCTGATGAATCCGACAGGACGCCAATTCGGTTGACTCCCGGAGCATCGTTAGCTTTATATTAGAACATATCATGAACAAATGAGCCAGCCGCTGGTTCTCTTTTTGAGAGTCATCGGCAATCACCTCTGAAGGAGCGGCGAGCATGAGCGGCGCACGCAGAAGCGCGCTTGCGACCTTGCGCAGCCAGATCGAACGGATCGAGACGGCGGAGGTCGTGCATCATCAGGACCGTGTCGTGCTCGGTCACGGCGAAGTCGATCGCGCCTTGAAAGGTGGGCTCGCGCGTGCGGCAATCCACGAGGTGTTTTGCGAGGGGCGCCAAGGCGCGGCCGCGACCGGTTTTGTCACCGGGCTTGCGGGTCGCATCACGGCGCAGCGGCCGCTGCTGTGGGTGCGGCAGGATTTCTCGGAACTTGAAACCGGCGCGCTGTCGATGAGCGGGCTCGCCGAGCTCGGCCTCGATCCGCGCCGTATCGTAATGGTGCGTGCCGCCGACGTGGAGAGTGCACTGCGCACCTCGGCCGATGCGCTCGCCTGCGATGCGCTGGGTGCCGTCGTGCTCGAGCTCTGGGGCGAGACCAGGCAGTTCGATCTGGTGGCGAGTCGCAAGCTGACGCTGGCCGCGCAGGGTTCCGGCGTCACCGGTCTGTTGCTGCGGATGGCGGCGCAACCTTTGCCCTCGACCGCGGAGACGCGGTGGATGCTGCGCGCGGCGCATTCGCCGCCGGGGCCAGCCTGGAGTGCCTGGGGCGCGCCGCGCTTCGATGTCGAGCTGCTGCGTAATCGTCACGGCCCGTGTGGCCGGTGGATCATGGAATGGAAGTGTGATGAGTGCCAGTTCAGTGAACCGTCGACGTATTCTCAGCCTGTGGCTGCCGCGCCTGCCCATCGACCGGATCCAGCGGTTCTTCAACAGCGCCGGGCTGGGTAAGGCCAATGATCCCAGCATCGTCGTCATCAAGAACAACAACGCGCTGGTGATCCATGCGTTGGACGAGGCCGCCGAGCGGCTCGGACTTTACATCGGCCAGCCGCTCGCCAATGCGCGGGCGGTGTGTCCGGATTTAAAAGTGTTCGACGCCGATGTCGTGGCCGACGCGAAAACGCTGAGCGATATCGCCGATTGGTGCGATCGCTTCACCCCGCTGGTGGCGTTCGATGCGCCGCATGGATTGTTCCTGGACATCACTGGCTGCGCGCATTTGTTCGGCGGCGAGGCTGCACTGTTGCAGACACTGGTCCGGGCGCTCGACCGTCAGGGCTTTGCCGTCAGCGCGGCGATTGCCGGCACTTCGGTCTGCGCGCGCACGCTGACGCGACAGGCCACGGGCAACATCGTCGCCGATGGCGGCGAGGCGGCGGCGATCGACCGGTTTCCGGTGTCCGCGCTCGGTGCGGACGAGACCATCACCACCGGCCTGCGCCGCGCCGGCCTGAAGACCATCGGCGATGTCGCATCGCGCAGCGCCTCCGAAATCACGGCGCGGTTCGGCGCGCGGTTCTCCACGCTGCTCGCGCATGCGCTGGGACAGGGCGATGCGCCGATCAGCCCGCGCAAGCCGCTGCCCGATTACATCGTGGAGAAGCGCTTTGCCGAGCCGATCGCGACCGACACCATGATCGCGATGACGCTGTCGCGACTGGCTGATACGTTGATCGCCTCCATGGAGAAGCAGGGCAAGGGCGCGCGCCGGCTGGAGGCCGCGTTCTTCCGCACCGACGGCGTGGTGCGCGCGATCATGGTCGAGACTGGACGTCCGGTGACGCGGAGCGCCGTGATCGACCGGCTGTTCCGCGAGCGGCTCGATGCGCTCGCCGATCCGCTCGATCCCGGTTTCGGCTTCGACATGGTGCGCTTGTCGGCGAGCCACACCGAGGTCGTGGTGCAGGAGCAGCGCGATCTCGACGCCCATGTTCACGACAATGACGAACTCGCCGCACTGATCGACCGCATTGCCGCGCGGATCGGAGGAAAGCGCGTCGTCGTGCATCTACCTGAGGATACCCATGTCCCCGAACAGGCGGTGCTGGCCGCGCCGGCGCAGCATCATCTCGCCGTCGCCATGCAGGCCCAGTGGCCTGCTCGTGCCGAAGGTGAACCGCCGCTGCGTCCCCTCAGGCTGTTCGATAAGCCGGAGCCGGTCACCGTGCCGTTCGCGACCGTGCCTGACGGGCCGCCGCATCAATTCACCTGGCGCCGCGCGAAACATGCGGTGGTGCGGGTGGAAGGGCCCGAGCGCATCGCCATGGAATGGTGGCGGCAGGACGGCAAGCAGCTGACGCGGGATTATTTCCGCATCGAGGATGCCGAAGGCCTGCGCTTCTGGATCTTTCGGGACGGTCTTTACGAGGGAGAGGTGTTCGATGCCGACGGCAAGCCCACGCCACCCAACTGGTATGTCCACGGTCTCTTCGCATGAACGCGCCTGCTTATGCCGAGATCGGCATCACCACGAATTTCTCCTTCTTGCGCGGCGGCTCGGATCCGCGCGCCTATGTGCATCAGGCCAGCAAGCTCGGCATTCCCGTGATCGGCATCGCCGATCGCAACACGCTCGCCGGCGTGGTGCGGGCCTGGAAGGAGCTCGACAATGACAAGGTGCTTCACAAGCCAAAGCTGCTGATCGGCGCGCGCATCGTCTTCATCGACGGCACGCCCGACATTTTCGTCTATCCGCGCGATCGCGCCGCCTATGGCCGGCTGTGCCAGCTTCTGACCCGGGGCAAGCGCGGCGACGACATCACGCGGATCGAGAAGGGCGAATGCCATCTCGGCTTTGCCGATCTGCTGGAGTTCGTGGAAGGCCAGCTCCTGGTCCTGACGCTGCCGCACCGGTTCGATGACGCGCAAGCGTTGGATATTCTTGGAAAGCTCAAAGCAAGCCGCGCCGAAGGCGTGTGGCTGGCAGCGAGCCTGATCTATCGTGGCGATGACCGCCGCCGCCTGGCACGGCTCGACGATCTCGCCGCAACAGCAAGAGTGCCGCTGCTCGCGACCAACGAGGTGCTCTATCACCACCCCGGCCGCCGTCCTTTGCAGGACGTGCTGACCTGCATTCGCGAAAAGACCACGATCGAGACGATCGGACGCAAGCTGGAAGCCAATGCCGAGCGCTTTCTGAAGACGCCCCGCGAAATGGCGCGGCTGTTCCGCGATTTCCCTGATGCGATCGCGGAGACCATGCGCTTTGCGGGCAGGATCGGCTTCTCGCTCGATCAACTCAAGTACCAGTATCCTGACGAGCCGGTGCCGCCGGGCAAGAGCGCGCAGGGGCATCTGGAGGACCTGACCTGGGCCGGCGTCGACAAATATTTCGGTGGCAAGATCGATGACAAGCTGCGCGCCACGCTGAAGAAGGAGCTCGCGCTGATATCAGAGCTGAAATACGCGCACTACTTTCTCACTGTGCACGACATCGTCCACTACGCCCGCAGCCAGAACATTTTGTGCCAGGGACGGGGATCGGCGGCGAATTCGGCCGTGTGCTACGTGCTCGGCATCACCTCGGTCGACCCGACCAAGGTCGATCTGCTGTTCGAGCGCTTCATCTCCAAGGAGCGGCTGGAGCCGCCCGACATCGATGTCGATTTCGAGCATTCGCGGCGCGAAGAGGTGATGCAATATGTCTATCGTCGCTACGGCCGCCACCGGGCTGCGATCATCGCCACGGTTATCCATTATCGTCCGCGCAGCGCCATCCGCGATGTCGGCAAGGCGCTCGGCCTGACCGAGGACGTCACCGCGGCGCTCGCCGATACCGTCTGGGGTAGTTGGGGCAAGGGTCTCAACGACATGCAGGTCCGGCAGGCCGGGCTCGATCCCCAGAATCCCATGATCAACCTTGCGGTCGAGCTTGCGACCGAGCTCATCGAATTCCCGCGCCATCTCTCCCAGCATGTCGGCGGCTATGTGCTGACGCAGGATCGGCTCGACACCTATGTGCCGATCGGCAACGCCGCGATGGACGACCGCACCTTCATCGAATGGGACAAGGACGACGTCGACGCGCTCAGCATGATGAAGGTCGACGTGCTCGCGCTGGGCATGCTGACCTGCATCAGGAAATGTTTCGATCTGATCGACCATCACAAGGGCGAGCGTTGGGTTCTGGCGACCGTCCCGCAGGATGATCCCAGGGTTTACGATATGTTGTGTGCCGGCGAGTCGCTCGGGGTCTTCCAGGTCGAGAGCCGCGCCCAGATGAACATGCTGCCGCGCCTGAAGCCGCGGACCTTCTACGATCTCGTCATCGAAGTCGCGATCGTGCGGCCGGGGCCGATCCAGGGCGACATGGTGCATCCTTACTTGAGGCGGCGGAACAATCTGGAGAAGGTGACCTATCCCTCGCCATCGCCCGAGCACGGTCCCGCGGACGAGCTCTACAAGGTGCTGCACAAGACCAAGGGCGTGCCCCTGTTTCAGGAACAGGCAATGCGCATCGCGATCGAGGCGGCAAAATTCACCCCCGAGGAAGCCAACGGCCTGCGCCGTTCGATGGCGACTTTCCGCAATGTCGGCACCATCGGCCAATACGAGGAGAAGCTGATCGGCAACATGGTCGCGCGCGGCTATGATGCCAACTTCGCCAGAAGCTGCTTTGACCAGATCAAGGGCTTTGGCTCCTACGGTTTTCCGGAGAGCCATGCTGCGAGTTTTGCCCAGCTCGTCTACATCTCGTCATGGCTGAAATATCATCACCCCGACGCCTTCTGCTGTGGCCTGTTGAACTCCCAGCCGATGGGCTTTTACGCCCCGGCGCAGATCGTCGGCGATGCCCGCAAGAACGGCGTCGAGGTGCGCGAAATCGACGTGTCCTACAGCTTCGCGCAGAACACGCTGGAGAACACGGACGGCAGATATTGTGCCGTTCGCCTGGGCTTCCGTCAGATCGACGGTTTTCATTGGCTCGATGAGGATGAAGAGAGGCTGAAGCAAATTCAGTCGTCATTCCGGGGCGCGCCGACAGGCGCGAGCCCGGAATCGATACTCCCGATGGTGGTTATGGATTCCGGGCTCGACGCTGGCGCGTCGCCCCGGAATGACAAAAAAGAAGACTGGGCCGACCGTATCATCGCCGCTCGCGACCGCCGCCCCTTCACCTCGCTCGAAGACTTCGCCCGCGACACCGGCCTGCCCAAGCGCGCGCTGATCCTGCTGGCGGATGCGGATGCCTTCCGCTCGCTCGGGCTCGATCGCCGCGAGGCGCTGTGGCAGGTGCGGCGGCTGCCCGACGACGTCGCGCTGCCGCTGTTTGAAGCAGCCACCGCCCGCGAGCAACCGGACGAGCACGCGCAGCCGTTGCCAATGATGCCGCGTCCCGAACAGGTCGTCGCCGACTACCAGACCATCCGTCTGTCACTCAAAGGCCATCCGATGGAATTCCTGCGCGAGATGTTTTCGCGCGAGCGGATCGTCGCCTGCAAGGAGATCAGCCACGAGAACGAACGGCGCCGCGCCCGCTGCGCCGGCGTGGTGCTGGTGCGGCAGCGGCCGGGCAGCGCCAGCGGCGTCGTGTTCATGACGCTGGAAGACGAGACCGGCATTGCCAATGTCGTGGTGTGGCCCAAGGTCATGGAGCAGTATCGGAAAGAGGTGATGGGCGCGCGCCTCATCGAGGTTCAAGGCTATATCCAGAGCAGCCCCGAGAAGGTGACGCATCTGATCGCGCAGCGCATGATCGACCGTTCGCACGATCTGGTTGGCCTTGCCAATGATGTTCTGAGCCGCAAGCCTCCGGTGCCGGCAGGCGCCACGGTCGTCGAGCCGCTCAATGACGATCGTCGCGACCACGCGGATATGCCGGCGCAAAAAATTCGCCATCCCCGCAACGTCCGCATACTGCCGCCGTCGCGGGATTTCCATTGAGGCTTGATCCATGCGCGCAAGTCTCTCCCCGTCACCCTGACGTGGCGGCTCCTTCAGCGGCCCTCGAAGGCGACGGCCCGACTGCCAGCTTGGCTGCTCATCCTTCGAGGCTCGGCTTGCGATGCATGCGCATCGCAAACCTCGCACCTCAGGATGACGGAACAGACAGGAGCACGCGCTAGAAATTCACCCGGTTCGAGATCGCACCATCCACGACGAGATTGGCGCCGGTCGTGAACGACGATGCCGGGCTCGCCAGAAACACCGCGGCGTTCGCGATCTCCTGTGGCGTTGCCATGCGTCCCGTCGGATTGCGCTTCATCGCGTCGTTGTAGCGTTCAGGCATGTTCTGCTCGATCATGTTCCAGACGCCGCCCTTGAAATAGACGGTGCCGGGCGACACGACATTCACGCGGATCTTCTTCTTCGCATATTGCCGCGCCAGGCCCTTGGCCATGTGGATCAGCGCCGCCTTGATCGGGCCGTAGGAACTGGCGAGATCGGCCTGTGCCGCCGCGATCGAGGAGATGATGATGAAGGCGGCATCGCCGTTCTTTTCGCCGCTGGCCTCGAGGAAGGGCCGCGCCGCGTCGAACGCATGCACGGCCCCGAGCACGTCGAGCCGGAAGTTCTGTTCCCACGATGCCGGATCATGGCCTTGCGCCATCGCGCCGGCGTTGGCGAAAACCAGGTCTACTCCTCCGAATTCCTTCGCAGTGCCCTCGACCCACGCCTTCAGAGCAGCGCCGTCGGTGACGTCGACCGTGCCGCCGGTGGCGCGGATGCCGCTCGCCTTGAGTTCAGCAACGGTGGCCGCAACTTGCTCCGCGTTACGCGCGCACACCGCGACATTGCTGCCTTCACCGGCCAGCGTTGCTGCGATTGCCCGCCCGATGCCGCGGGTGCCGCCGAGCACGATGGCGTTCTTGCCTTTGAGACCGAGATCCATTGTTTGGGTTTTCCTTTTTGTTGGTCGTACGGAGTGTAGCCGCGGAGGCGGAGAAAGTCCTCCCCCTCTATTCCGGCGAGGCCCCCACAGGCGGGCCGCCGGGTGGGCGATGCAGGAAGGTCAGCGATGCATAGGCGCCGACCCAGGAGCCGATGGCCGCGAATGCGACATAGAAAGCGTTTTCGGTGTAGCTGATCACGGCGTAAGAGGAGAGCAGGTACCAGATCGCACTCCAGCTCGCGGCCGGTACGCGCTTGCGTGCGACCACGGCCGACGTAAACATCACGTAGACTGCGTCGGTTGCCGCCGTTGCGACGAACACGGCGCCTGCGGTGAGGGGATCGATGGCGGCCATTGCAATCCTTTCCGTGCTCATGGGATGGTCGCAAGAAAACCTAGGGGAGAGAGGCTACGATGCAAAGCCCTATCGGCGTTCTCAGCGATATCTGGACCTCCGCCGGCGGCGATAAGGCCGCGCTCGAGCGTGTGCATCTGACCGGCGAGGAGCCGCAGATCCCGTCCTCGTTCCGTGTCGCCGTCGCCGGGCAAACGACAATCGCCGCGGCAGCTCTTGCCGCCGCCGAGATCTGGCGGCTGCGCGGCGGCGAGGCGCAGGGCGTGAGCGTCGACATGCGCCATGCCGTCGTCGAATGCCGCTCCGAGCGTTATCTGCGTCTCGACGACAAGCCGCCGCCGCCGGCCTGGGACGCCATCGCCGGCGTCTACAAGACCGGCGACGACCGCTTCGTCCGCTGCCACACTAATTTCCCGCATCACCGCGACGCTGTCTGCAAGGTGCTTGGCTGCGTGCCCGAGCGCGACAAGGTGCAGGCCGCTCTGATGCAATGGAAGGGCGCGGATTTCGAAACGGCAGCCTATGCCGCAGGCGGCGTCGTTGCGCTGATGCGCTCCTACGACGAATGGTCCGCGCTGCCGCAGGCGTGTGCGCTCGCGGAGCTCCCGCTGATCTCGATCGACAGAATCGGCGATGCCCCGCCGAAGCCATGGCCTAAAAAATCATGGCCGAAAGGCGATCGGCCGCTCGCAGGTCTGCGCGTGCTCGATCTCTCCCGCGTCATCGCCGGTCCCGTCGCCGGCCGCACGCTCGCGGCGCACGGCGCCGATGTGCTGCTCGTTTCGGGGCCGGCACTGCCGGCCATTCCCTGGCTCACCATCGACACAGGCCGCGGCAAGCTCACAACCTTCATCGAGCTGAAGAGCGAGGCAGGCAAGGCGCAGATGCGCGCGCTGTTGAAAGATGCAGACATCTTCTCGCAGGGCTATCGCCCGCGCGCGCTCGCGGCCCTCGGCTTCTCGCCGGAGCACGCCGCGGAGATCAATCCCGGCATCGTCTATGTCACGCTGTCGGCTTACGGCCATGGCGGTCCCTGGGCCGAGCGTCGCGGCTTCGATTCGCTGGTGCAGACCACGACCGGCTTCAACGACGCGGAAGGGAAGGCTGTCGGCGTCGATGGTCCCAAGGAATTGCCGGCACAGATTCTCGACCACGCCACCGGCTATCTCATGGCGTTCGGCGCGATGATGGCGAAGGCGCGTCAGGCTCGCGAAGGCGGTAGCTGGCACGTGCGCGTGTCGCTGGCGCAGACCGGACGCTGGCTTTGGAATCTCGGCCGGCTTGCGGATGGCCTGAACACCCCGGATCTTACGGGCGAGGCCGTACATGCTGCGTTCATGGAAACGATGTCATCTGGCTTCGGAACGTTGAAGGCGGTGCGCCATTCGGCTGTGCTGTCGAGAACACCGGCGCAATGGAGCCGTCCGGCGATGCCGCTCGGCAGTCATTCGCCGCAATGGCCGGCGCAAAGCTGACGTGAAGCTGACATGCCGCAAAATTTTAACGCAAACCGAAGGGTGCGCGGCGTTTTTTAGGTTGTTTGAAATCCCAAATCGGCACTATTAGCGCGACCGATGAGGCAGTCGTCTGCCGAGATCGTCGCAGACACGACCGGGCTCCATGGTAGTTGAAAACACCAAGCGATCGCAGGCGCTTACGAAACGGCGGGTGATCACATCCGCAGTCTTGCTGGCGCTCGCCGGGGCCGGCGCCTACGGTTTCATGTTTGCCGGCACCAAGGAGAAGAAGAACTCCGAGGTCTCAAGCCAGTCGCGCAAGAACGCCCAGAATTTCACGCCGACGCCATCCGAATGGGCGACGCTGACGATCGAGCCGGTCAATGCCAAGACCTTCCGCGCCGAGTATGTCACCGAAGGCAAGGTCGCCGTCGACGAGGACCGTTCGACGCCGGTGTTCTCGCCCTATGCGGGCCGGGTGACCAAGCTGCTCGCCAAGCCGGGCGAGAGCGTGACCCAGGGTCAACCGCTGTTCACAATCGAGGCCGCCGATACCGTGCAGGCCCAGAATGATTTCATCGCGGCGATGACGTCGCAGAACAAGGCGAAGTCGGCGCTCGAGCTTGCCGACATCCAGTACCGGCGCGCCAAGGATCTCTACGAAGGCCGCGCCATTCCGCTCAAGGATTTCCAGCAGGCGGAAGCGACCCAGGTCCAGGCGCAGAACGACATGCGTTCCTCGGTGACGGCGCTGGAAGCCGCTAACAACAAACTGCGCATCCTCGGTTTTACCGACGAGACCATCAAGGCGTTCCAGACGAAGAGCACCATCAATCCGGAAATCACGATCTATGCGCCGATCTCGGGCACGGTCGTGCAACGCAAGATCGGCCCCGGGCAATATGTCAACACCGGCGCCAGCGATCCAGTCTTCGTGATCGGCGATCTCTCCACGGTCTGGCTCACCGCTTTCGTGCGTGAGAGCGACGCCGCCTCCGTCAGTGTCGGGCAGGATATCGCCGTCAACGTGATGGCGCTGCCGGGCCATCCGCTGGCCGCCAAGATCAACTATGTCGCCGCTGCGATCGATCCCAACACCCGCCGCCTGCTGGTGCGCGCCACCATCGACAACAAGGACGGCCTGCTCAAGCCGGAAATGTTCGCCAACGTCACGATCTATTCGACCGGCGACCGCGCCGCGCCCGCGGTGCCGAAGCAGGCGCTGATCTATGAAGGCGACCAGGTCCGCATCTGGGTCGCGCGTGACGACAAGTCGGTCGAGCTCCGCCAGATCAAGATCGGCCTCATCAATGGCAAACTCGTCGAGGTCACCAGCAACCTGAAGCCCGGCGAACGGATCGTCGTCAAAGGCAGCCTGTTCATCGACCGCGCGGCGTCCGGCAGCTGATCGACGAGCCCCAAGAAACTGCGAAAAACCTGAATGGACCGTCTCGTCGCCCTTGCCGTCAACCGGCGCTTCCTGATGGTCGGCATGTTCGTTGCCGTGTTCATCGGCGGCCTGATCGCGTTCAACCAGCTCAATATCGAGGCCTATCCCGATCCGACCCCGCCGATGGTCGATATCGTCACGCAGAGCCCCGGCCTGTCGGCGGAAGAGATCGAGCGCTACATCACGATTCCGATCGAGACCCAGGTCGCTGGCCTGAAGAACCTGACGACGATTCGCACCATCTCGCTCTACGGCCTCTCCGACGTCAAACTCCAGTTCTCCTTCGCCTACACTTATGACGAGGCGTTGCAGCAGGTCTTGAATCGCCTCGCGCAGCTGGCGCCGCTGCCGGGCAACGTGCAGCCGCAAATCTCGCCCCTGAGCCCGATCGGTGAAATCTTCCGCTACCGCCTGGTCGGCCCGCCGAACTACAGCGTGCTCGACCTCAAGACCATCCAGGACTGGATCCTCCAGCGCCGCTTCCGCGCCGTGCCCGGCGTGATCGACGTCACCGGCTGGGGCGGCAAGAGCAAGACCTACGAGCTCCAGGTCGACAACAACAAGCTGGTCGCCAACGGCTTGACGCTGCCGCAGTTGCTGCAGGCCGTCAGCAATTCGAACGTCAATGTCGGCGGCAACACCGTCAATATTGGCCAGCAGTCGGCCGTGGTGCGCGGCGTCGGCCTGATCAAGTCGATCGACGATCTTGCCAACACCATGGTTGCGCAGACCAACGGCAATCCGGTGCTGGTGAAGGACGTCGCCACCGTCACCGTCGGCCAGAAGCCGCGTCTCGGCATCGCCGGTCTCGACGATTCCGACGACATCGTGCAGGGCATCGTGCTGATGCGCCGCGGCGAGCAGAGCACGCCGACCATCAATCGCGTCGAGCAGCTCGTCGCCCAGATCAACGGCTCGACGATCCTGCCGCCGGGCGTGCGGATCGAGCGCATCTACGACCGCAAGGACCTGATCGACCTCACCACGCACACCGTGTTGCACAACATGGTGGTCGGCATCCTGCTGATCGTGCTGCTGCAATGGATCTTCCTCGGCGATCTCCGCAGCGCGCTGATCGTCGGCGCCACGATTCCGTTCGCGCTGTTCTTCGCTGTGATCATCCTGGTGCTGCGCGGGGAATCGGCCAACCTGCTCTCGGTCGGCGCCATCGATTTCGGCCTGATCGTGGACGCGACCGTCATCATGGTGGAGGCGATCTTCCGCCGCCTGACGCAGACCACGCCGACATCGGAATCCGAGCAGATGTCGCCCGAGACGCTGTTCGGCATGAAGAGCCACGCCATCCTCAGCGCCGCGGCCGACGTCTCGCGTTCGATCTTCTTTGCCGCCGCGATCATCATTGCGGCCTTCCTGCCGCTGTTCACGCTGTCAGGCGTCGAGGGCAACATCTTCGGGCCGATGGCGCGCACCTATGCCTACGCGCTTGCCGGCGGCCTGCTTGCGACCTTTACCGTCACGCCGGCGCTGTCCGCGATCATCCTGCCCGCCCATGTCGAGGAGACCGAGACCCGCGTGATGCAGGTCCTGCACCGGCTCTACATGCCGGTGCTGAACTGGGCCGTCGCCAACCGCGCCATCGTACTCGGCGGCGCGGTCGGGCTCGTGGCGATGACGATCGTGTTCGGCCGGCTGCTCGGCCTCGAATTCCTGCCCAAGCTCGAAGAGGGCAATCTCTGGATCCGCGCCACGCTGCCGCCGACCATCTCGCTCCAGGAAGGCAACTCCTACGTCAACGAGATGCGGAAGCTGATCCGCGCCCGGCCCGAGGTCGAGTCCGTGGTGTCGCAGCATGGCCGTCCTGACGACGGCACCGACGCCGCCGGCTTCTTCAACGCGGAGTTCTTCGCGCCGCTGAAGCCCGCGAGCACGTGGCCGGGTACGCATGACAAGGAGGAGCTGACCGCGGAGCTGCTCAAGCAGCTCGACGACCGCTTCCCCGGCGTCGAGTTCAACTTCTCGCAATATCTCCAGGACAACGTCTCCGAAGCCGTCTCCGGCGTGAAGGGCGAGAACTCGATCAAGCTGTTCGGCAGCGATCTTCAGGCGCTGACGGACACCGCCAACAAGATCAAGTCGGTGCTGTCGACGGTGCAGGGCGTCACGGACCTTGCGGTCTTCACCTCGCTCGGGCAGCCGACCGTGCAGATCGACATCGATCGCGCCAAGGCCGCGCGTTACGGGCTCGCTCCCGGCGACATCAACGCCACCATCAAGGTCGCGATCGGCGGCGACACCGCCGGCGACCTCTACGAGCCGGGGTCCGACCGCCACTTCCCGATCATCGTGCGCCTGGCGCCGGAGTACCGCCGCAGCGCCGAGGCGATCCAGAACATCCGGATCGGCGCGCCCGGGCCGAACGGCTCGATCACCCAGATTCCCCTGAGCGAAGTTGCCACGATCAGCCTCGTCTCCGGCGCCGCCTACATCTACCGCGAGCAGCAGGAACGCTATCTGCCGATCAAGTTCTCGGTGCGCGAGCGCGATCTCGGCAGCGCCATCCGCGAGGCGCAGCAGAAGATCGCCGAACAGGTCCAGCTGCCGCCCGGTTCGCACATGGAATGGGTCGGCGAGTTCGGCAATCTCCAGGACGCGATCCGGCGGCTGTCGATCGTGGTCCCGATCTCGCTGGCGCTGATCGGCATCCTGCTCTGGTTCAATTTCGGCTCGATGACCGACACGCTGCTCGCCATGAGCGTGATCCCGATGGCGATCTTCGGCGGCGTGCTGGGTCTGTTGATGTCCGGCACCGCCTTCAGCGTTTCGGCGGCGATCGGCTTCATCGCGCTGTTCGGCATCGCCGTGATGGACGGCATCATCATCCTCTCGCAGTTCAACCAGTTGATTGAAGAGGGCATGGACCGCATGAGCGCGGTGGTTCGCACCGGCGAGTTGCAGCTCCGGCCCGTGCTGATGACCTGCGTGGTCGCCGGCGTCGGCCTCTTGCCGGCCGCGCTGTCGGAAGGCATCGGCTCGCAGGTGCAGAAGCCGCTCGCGGTCGTCGTGGTGACCGGCATGATGCTTGCGCCGGTCGTGATTCTGGTGACGCTGCCGGTGCTGATCTCCTTCTTCTCCCGCCGCGCGCGCTGACGCCGATCTCAAAATCCGTAGAGCCGGGCCGGATTGTCGACCAGGATTTTCCTGCGGATGTCATCATCCTGTGACCACACCGGAAGCTGGTTCAGCAGCCGGCCGTCGTCGATCTGGTGAAATGGTGCGGGATCGGTAGCCTTGCGGCCCGCGACTTGCGCCGAATCCGGGTGCGGCCAGTCGGTACCCCAGACGATACGATCCGGGTTTGCGGCGATCAGCGCACGCGCATAGGGCACCATGTCCTGATAGTCGGGCGCGAGGTTCGACGAGCGATAGGCGCCGGAGATCTTCACATGGGCCTTGCCTGACTTGACCAGCGCGACGAGGTCGGAAAACCCTGGCTGCTCGAGCCCGAGAGCGGCCTCGAGCCCGCCGAAATGATCGAAAACGACGGGCACCGGTGAAGCCAGCACGAGATCCCTGATGGCCGAGATCATCGCCGGCGTGGTGTAGAGCTGCACATGCCAGCCGCGCGCTGACATGCGTTCGACGGCGGCGGCAAAGCGGGCGCGGCCGACATCGGGATCGTTGACACCGTCGGTCGCAAGATTGATGCGGATGCCGCGAAAGCCGTCCGCATGCATTGCATCGAGCTGGGCCTCGGTGGTCTTGTCGTCGATCACGGCTACGCCGCGCGCGGTTGCGCCGCGGGCCTTCATGCCGAACAGGCTCGAGGAATTGTCGGTGCCGTAGACGCTCGGCGTGACGATCACCACGCGCTCGATGTGCAGCGCCTCGTGCAGCGCCGCCATTTCGTCGGGGCTTGCCGGTCCCGGCGTGTAGACGCGCCCCGCGAAGAACGGAAAATCTTCGACGTCGCCATGGATGTGGGTGTGACAGTCGCAGGCACCTGCCGGTACATCGAAACTGATCGGTGTCGCGGGCTGCGCTGCGCGCGCGAAAATCTTGTCGGTCATGGCGGCTCCGGCGGCGAGGAAGGCGCGGAACGATATCACATCAGCCGGGCAGTCCCGCCACGTCGGCGCATAGCTGGTCGACCAGCTCCGCAATCGGCCGCGCGCCGTCGGCGCGGACGACCGTGCAGGGCAGACCCGCCAGCCAGGCCTCGTCCTTTGCGAGGCTGCGTCCGTCGCGATCGCTGGCTTCGTAGTGCGAGGCCCATTCGACGAAGGCTTCGGTCTCCTCGTGGCGCCAGCCCCCGGGAACAACGGCATCCGCACCAAAATGCGCAGCCTCGCGGGCGTACAGGCGTTGCACGCGAAGATCGCGCTGCGTCGTCACGAAGGCAACAAGATCGAACAGCGGGACGATTTCGTCGCCCCAGCCGGTGACGGTTCCGCTGAGCACCCAATCGAGACGCGGCAGAAACATCTCACGCATGAGGCGCAGACGATCGGCGGCTGGGCGTGTCGTCCGATAGGGCGGAGCAGTCGGGAGCCAGAAATAGTCGTCGGTGTCGTGATGCGGCAGCGCCAACCGCCTCGCAAGAGCGCGGCCGAGCGTCGTCACGCCGGAACCCGAAGCTCCCATCAGATGGATGCGGCGGCTCTTCATTGGCGTCGACCGAAAGATTCGAAACTACTGCCCCGACGGCGTGCGCAGGCCGTGCCAGGCGTCGCGGACCTGCTGGTAGTGCACCTCGGGCAGATAGTCCGGTGTGTTCAGGTTCAAGGTCTTGACGTCGAGATGGCCGATGGCGCTGAGCAGCGTGTAGGAGGCGATGACGCGGTCGCGCAGCGCGCCGATCAGGCGGGCCTTGGCCTGGATCAGATCGGCCTGCGAGTTCAGCACGTCCACCGTCGTGCGCTGTCCGCCGGCGGCCTCGCGCTGGACGCCCTGGAGCGCGACGGTCGCCGCCTTCACCTCGGACTCCGAGGCCGAGACCGCGATCTTGGCGCCTTCGTTGGCGACCCAGGCGCTGACCGCCGCCGTACGCGCCTGGTTGCGGATCTGGTCGAGCACCAGACGGCTCTGCGCCGTGACTTCCTTGGCCTGCCGGGTCTGCGATGCCGCCTGGCCACCGTCATAGATCGGCGCGGTGACGTTGGCGACGATCGAGGCCTGATCGGTACCGAAGGTGCCGAGCGTCTGGTCGCTGTCGCGGCTGCGGCTGACGCTGCCCTGGAGGCTGGCGCTGGGGAGCAGTGCGCCTTCGGCGACGCGGATATTGGTCGAGGCGACGTCGACGTCGAAGCCGGCTGCCATCACGGCGGGATGCTCGCGGATCGCCATGGCGATCGAATCCTCGCGGCTCTTCGGCAGATAGCGATCGACAACTTCGGCGGGACGAAGGGCGGAGGGCGAATTGCCGATTACCTGGGCGTAGGTCGCCTGGCTCACGGCAAGCGCGACTTCGGCGGCATTGAGATCGGCAAGGCCCCGATTGAGGCGCGCCTCGGCCTGGGCGGTATCGGTCGGGGTGACGTCGCCGGCGTTGAGGCGGCGCTGGGTGATGGAGAGCGTCTCGCGCAGGAAGGCGACGTTTGAGCGCTGCGCCTCGACCAGCGACTGGTTCGCCAGCACGTTGGTATAGGCGGTGACGGCGTCGAGCAGCACGCCCTGGCCAACGTTGCGCAGAGCCTCGCGACCGGACTGCACCTGGAGTTCCGCGACCCGCACGCTGTTGGCGGTGCGGAAGCCGTTGAACAGGGTCTGCGACACCGTGACCCCGATGGTCCATGGTTTCAGCGTTGCGGTCTGGATGGTGTTGTCTGGAAGCAGATTGCGCACTGCCTGCATGCCGGCGCTGAGGCTCGCCACGATCTGCGGCCGGTAGCCGGCCAGCGCCTGCGGAACGTTCTCGTCGGTGGCGCGCTGCCTTGCACGCTCGGCGTTGAGTTGCGGGTTGGTCTGGTAGGCCTTGACCAGCGCCTCCGGCAGCGCCTCTGCACAGACGGCGGCGGGCAGGGCGCAACAGAGCGCCACCGCAGTCCATGTCGCCAGGACAGGACCCACGCCCGATCGACGCCGCGTCATCACGCGGCCAGCTCTGGCGGTACGCCCAATCATGTAATCCCGCAAAACCCCGGCTGTCCGCCCCCGCCGACGGCGGTTCTCTTAACTGTTTACCCAGCGCCGGTCGCGCAGGCAAACTGCCGCGGAGCAAACCCCCATGAAATCCGTGCTTGTTGCAGGTGCGTCACACACCGATTGCGCCACGAATAGGCTATAGGGACCTGATGGTGCCTTCCAATTCCGTCGGGCGCCTTAGCCATGCGGTCCGGACCCACGGATGATGCCGAAAGTCTTCTCCGATCCCGATGCACTCGCGGAAGAAATCATTCGCGACGTCGGAACCGATCTGGTGGTCGGTCTGCCGCTTGGTCTCGGCAAGGCCAATCATGTCGTCAACGCGCTCTATGCGCGGGCCTGTGCCGATCCTGACATCAAGCTGACAATGCTGTCGGCGCTGACACTGGAGAAGCCAGCACCGAAGGCGCTCATCGAACGCCGGTTCATCACGCCGGTGATCGATCGCCTGTTCGGCGGGTATCCCGATCTGACCTACGCCGATGCGTTGCGCGAACGTCGGCTGCCGCCCAATATCGACGTGGTCGAATTTTTCTTTCTGGCCGGGCGCTGGCTGCACGTGCCTGCTGCCCAGCAGAATTACATTTCGGCCAACTATACCAATGCCGCGAGCTATCTGCTGGCGCGCGGGATGAACGTGGTGACACAATTGGTGGCGCAGCGCGTCGTCGACGGCGTGCCGCGCTACAGCCTCTCCTGCAATACCGACACGACGCTGGACGTGCTGCGCGAGCGCCGCGCCGGACGCGCGACGTTCAAGCTGATCGCGCAGGTAAATTCCGAGCTGCCGTTCATGCCAGGCGAGGGCGATCTTCCGGCCGAGGAGTTTTCCGCGGTGCTGGACAGTGCGGCGACCGACTTTCCTCTGTTCGCGCCGCCGTCGGAGCCGATCTCCGATACCAGATACGCCATAGGCCTGAACGCGGCATCGCTGGTCCGCGACGGCGGCACGCTGCAAATCGGCATCGGGCAGATCGGCGATGCGCTCGCGCAGGGCCTGATCCTCCGCCAACGCCATGGAGCAGCGTTTCATGACGTCGTCACGCGGCTGTGCGAGGCGCGACCGGGCGTGGCGCAGGAAGCCGGGGCCTTCCAGGTTGGCCTCTATGGCGTCAGCGAGATGGTGACCGAGGCCTTCATCGGCCTGATCGACGCCGGCATTCTCACGCGCGCCATCGACGGCGTGGTGCTGCATGGCGCTTTCTTCCTCGGTCCAAGGTCGTTCTATCGTGTATTGCGCGAGATGCCATCAGACGAGATCGCGCGCATCCAGATGATGCCGGTGTCGTTTACGAACGAGCTCTACGGCGATGAGGATCGGAAGCGCAGCGCCCGCATCGACGCACGCTTCATCAACGTCACGATGATGGCGACGCTGCTGGGGGCGGCCGTGTCGGACGGCCTCGATGACGGGCAGGTCGTGAGCGGGGTCGGCGGGCAATACAATTTCGTAGCGCAAGCCTTCGCGCTCCAGGGCGCGCGGTCGGTCCTGACGCTGGAAGCTACGCGGCAGTCCGGCGGCGCGCTGAAATCCAACTTTCTCTGGCGCTACGGGCATGAGACCATTCCGCGCCATTTGCGCGATGTCTTCGTCACCGAATACGGCGTTGCCGATCTCAGGGGAAAGTCGGACGCCGATGTGATCGCAAGCATGCTGACAATCGCGGATTCACGCTTTCAAGGCGAGTTGGCGCGGCTGGCGAAGGACGCCGGCAAGCTGCCGCGGGGCTACGAGATCCCGGCCGCTTACCGCGACAACCATCCCGAAAGGATCGCAGCCGCGCTCAAGCCTGCGCGCGAGGCCGGGCTCTTGCCGTCGTTCCCGTTCGGTTGCGATTTCACCGAGGTGGAGCAGCGCCTGATTCCGGCGCTGGAGATCCTGCAAGGCGCGCAACATTCATCGCGCGCGCTGGCAGGTCTGCTGTGGCAAGGATTGATGCGGAAGCCTGATACGGCCGACGAGGCGTGCCTGGCACGCCTCGGCCTTGACCGTCCCAAAACCTGGCCGGAGCGCTTCTATCGCGCACTGGTCAACGCTGCTCTGGCAGAGAGCCGCGCCAGCTAGCTCCGCTGTCGTCCTGGCGAAGGCCAGAACCCATTGCACTTGGGAGCAGTCGTGGTGCGAAGCCGGTAACTCCGGGTCATCGCAAAAACATTGCTGCGGAGTATGGGTCCCGAATTTGCGCGCGCTTAAGGCGCGCTCGTCCGGGACGACGGAGAGGAAATCACCGGTTCTTGTTCACCGGCTTGCGCTTCTCGATGAAGGCGGCCATGCCCTCGGAGCGGTCTTCGAGCGCGAAGGTCGAGTGGAACAGATTGCGCTCGACGCTCATGCCCTCGGCCAGCGTCGTCTCGAAGGCGCGATTGACCGCTTCCTTGGCCATCGCGACCGCAGGGCGCGACATGGAGGCGATCTTCTCGGCCGCCGCCAGGGTCTCCTCCATCAGCTTGTCGGCGGGCACGATCCGGCTGACGAGGCCGCTGCGCTCGGCCTCGGCCGCATCCATCATGCGGCCGGTGAGGCAAAGATCCATCGCCTTGGACTTGCCGATCGCGCGGGTCAGGCGCTGGGTGCCGCCGATGCCGGGGATGGTGCCGAGCGTGATCTCGGGCTGGCCGAATTTGGCGGTGTCCGCCGCGATGATGAAATCGCACATCATGGCGAGCTCGCAGCCGCCGCCGAGCGCGTAGCCTGCGACCGCCGCAATGGTCGGCTTGCGGCAACGCGCGACGCGATCGCCGCCGATCGCGGCAAAGTCCTCGGAGAACATGTCGATGAAGCCCTTCGGCTGCATCTCCTTGATGTCCGCGCCGGCCGCAAAGGCCTTCTCGCTGCCGGTCAAGACGATGCAGCCGATCGCGTCATCGGCCTCGAGATCGTCGACCGCCGCGGCGATCTCGCGAAACACGCCGAAGGAAAGCGCGTTGAGCATCTTCGGCCGGTTCAGCTTGACGATGCCGACTGCGCCTTTGCTCTCGACGATGATGTGTTCGAACGTGCTCATGCTCCACCCACGCGTTTGATTGGGCGGGCAATGTGCCCGCTGGCGCGGATGCCTTCAAGGGGGCCAAGGGCCGCCGGGACGCGCGCGCAGCGCGGCCCGAAATGGGTCGTTCAAGCCATGAACATGCGTGCGGCCGAGGCCAGCGTCAGCAGCGTACCGACGCCGATGAAGATCTTGCCGATCAGGGTGCTCTGGTCCCAGGCCGAGTTCGGCTGGCTGCTCGCCATCACCGGCGCCGGACGCGGCTGCGCGTCGGTTGCGGCGACCACCGCTCTCTGCGCGGGGGGATTGTCCTGTTGCAGGGCGCGGTCGAGGTCGTTGAGCTGGTCGGGCGCGACCACCTGGTTCTCGGCATTGGGGGCGGCGTCATTGTCGGCTGCGGCCTGCACATTGTCGTTGGCGCGGCCGGTCATCGCCGAGGCCGCTGTCGCAGGGGGCGTCTCGGGGGTGAGCTGCGCGTTGGCATTGGCGACATCGGGCGACATCTGGCTCGAGGCCGGGGCGTCGGTGTTGGCCTTGTTGTCGATCTTGGCCTCGTCGACCTGCGGCTGCGCATCCGCCTTGTCGGATTTGTCGGCCTTGTCGTCGGATTTCTGCGCCGTCTTGCTGCCGGTGTGGCGGCGGGAGGCGTGGTGCCGCGACTTGGTCGGCTTGACCGCATCGGCCTGTTTGCTTGCGCTCGTGCTTGCAGCAGAACTCGGCGCCGCCTGCGCCGAGGCTCCCAACAGCAAGAACAGCCCGGCCAGAACGGCCAATGCCGCGCGCCCGCTGGCTTTCGTCATGTTCATGGTCTCCCCAATTCGCCCGTCCCGGAAGCGAACAGAGACCTTGGGCCATGACGACAGCGGGGCAAAATATGGGAATCTTCGGGCCACACCGGGCAAAACCGGGGCAAACCGGTTAGCGGCAGCGGGTGGCCGGATGCGGCAGGGCCCGATCGGTGTTATGAGCCCTGACGGAATTCCTGCGGCTGCTTCGGGGAAGGTGCGATCTTGATCACGACTTCGTGATCGTTCGGGCCGGGTCGTAACAAATTGAAAGAGCGGCCGAATTGCAATGATGAGGGGCGCGCGTGCGCGGACGTGAGGACGAATGGACCGGCCTGATGCGGTCGGCCATGGCAGGCGATGATGCGGCGTATCATCGCCTGTTGAAGGCGGTCACGCCGGTGCTGCGCGCTGCCGCGAGGCGCGGCTTGGCGCGTGCCGGGCAGCCTCCCGATCAGGCCGAGGATATCGTGCAGGAGATTTTGTTGGCGGTGCATCTAAAGCGGCACACCTGGGACAGCGAAGCGCCCTTCGCCCCCTGGCTGTTTGCGATCGCCCGCAACAAGCTGATCGACGCGCTCAGGCGCCGCGGCCGGCGCGTGTTCGTCAACATCGACGATTTCGCCGAGACGCTGCCCGGCGAGACGCCGCAGGAGACGGCCTCGGCCGGCGAGGTCACGGCGCAGCTCAACACGCTGCCGCAGCGTCAGCGCGACGTGTTGCAGTCGATCGCGGTGGATAGCGCTTCGATCAAGGACACCGCGACGAAATTCTCGATGAGTGAAGGTGCGGTGCGCGTCGCGCTGCATCGGGGGCTTGCGGCCCTGACCGCCAAACTACGGGACCACTAGTCATGGACACCGATCAACTCATTCGCACGCTTGCCGCCGACAACGCCCACCGCGCCCCACGCGTCGGTGCGCTGCTGACGACGGGGCTCCTGGTCGCGGCGCCATTGTCGATTCTGGTTTTCGCGACGTTTCTCGGCGTCCGGCCGGACGTGATGAGCGCCATGCACAACCCGTTCTTCGACATGAAGTTCGCGGTTACGCTGTCGCTCGCGATTCCCGCGATCATCATCAGCCTGCACCTGTCGCGGCCCGAGGCATTGCTGCGCGGCTGGGGCTGGCTTCTGCTGCTGCCCGTGGGATTGCTTGCGGTCGCGATCGGCAGCGAGGCGATGATGGCGCCGGCCATGCCGATGACGATGCGGCTCGTCGGCAAGAATTCGCGGGCATGCCTGTCGGCGATTCCCGCGATGTCGCTGCCGCTTCTTGCGGGCGCGTTGTTCGGCCTGCGCCATGGCGCTCCGGCGCGTCCTGCGCTTGCCGGCGCGCTCGCCGGACTGCTCTCGGCCGGGCTCGCCGCCACGCTCTACGCCTCGCACTGCACCGACGACTCGCCGCTGTTCGTCGCGACCTGGTACACGATCGCGACCGCGGTCGTGACCGCGATCGGCGCGGCGGTTGGGTCGAGAGTATTGAGATATTAAGCCGCGGACGTCGTGCTCTGCATGCGCTGGAAGCGCAGCACCTGCTGGGCGGTGGAACTGCGCAGGGCCTCGTAGGTATCGCGCAGCGACAGCATGTCGGTCTGCGTGCCGCCCGAGAGCTTTTCGCGCATGGCAACGATCGCGCGCACGCTCGACCATTGCATCCCGGCGACCTTGGCGAGGATCATCACGCCCTCGGTGCGGCTCTCGATCATCATGTTCTCGGCGATGTCGACCGAAACGCCGGCAAGGGCCGCGAGCCCCGCATTGGTCTCGTCGAACTTGCCCTGTTCGGCGAAGGCTGCGACCTGGAATTCGTTGAGACGGCCGTCGTCGTGGAGTGACTTCACCAGCGCGCGCGCCATCTCGGTCTGCCGGCTCATGGCGGCGGCGCGGACCCGCTGTGCCGCTTCCTGGACCACGCTGGACACTTCGTCGGCGAGTTCGGGATGGGCGGCTTCCAGTTTCCTGCGCACGCTGAGGGATGCCTTGGCGACCAGCTTCAGATAATGATGGCGCGGCAGGTCGGGCCGCAGGCCGATGCAGGCCGCAAGATCGTCATCGCGCTCGGCGCGGGCGATGAGATCGGTGAGGCTGCCCTCGGAGAGCTTCGCACCGGGATTGCTGACGGTCGACTGCACCACGTCTTCGTTGCCGCGCGACACCAGCACGTCGGTCAGCGCTTCCGACAGCACCCGCCGAAGCGAGATTGCCTTGAGATGGGCCTGGCTCTTGCTGCGTGCGATCTCGATCAGGGTCGTCTCGTCGAGCCGCTCGGACTTCGACAGCACGGGACCCGCGACCTCGATGACGTCGTCGAGCGCGAGCGTGCGGATGATCTGGGGCGGGGCGGCTCCGATCGGCGCGAGCCGGTCGGCGAGCAATGCTTTCGCCGAGGTCTCGATCTGCTCGATCAGGCATTGGAAGACGTCGTCGAAGACCCGGATGTGGTCGTCGGAGTAGTCGACCGCATTGCCCACGAAGAGGTCGGTGACGCGGCGCAGCGTCTCGACCCGGCGGGCGACGGTGCCGTGCGCGAGTGCCGATTGCAATTCGTCGAGGATGTTCTCGGATGATTTAACGGATTTGGATGTCATGGCCCTGTCCTGGAGCGTTCGGTCCGGCGATGCCTTCTCACCTGCCGGCATAAATGGATTGGTCAGCTCGTAGCAATGCGGTTGCGCCCTTGCGCCTTGGCGGAATAGAGCGCGCGGTCGGCGCGCGCGAGGAACGTGTCGGCAGTATCAACGTCACGCAGCGTCACGACGCCGGCGGAAATGGTCACGCTCATGCCGGGCGAGAATGCGCCCCAGTCGAGCTCGGCGACGATGCTGCGCAGCCGGTCGAGCATGCGCGATGCAGCCTCGATTGCGGTGCCGGGCAGCAGCAGCAGAAACTCCTCGCCGCCATAGCGGCCGAAGCGGTCGTCGGGCCGGATGTTGGCGAAGATGGTGATGGCGAAGGTCCGCAGCACCTCGTCGCCGACGGGATGTCCGTACGCGTCGTTGATCCGCTTGAACCAGTCGAGGTCGATCAGCGCGATCGCGCACGGTGCGGCAGTCTGCCGCGACTTTTCGATCTCCGCGTCGAGCAGCCGCATGATGCAGCGGCGGTTGTAGGAGCCGGTCAGCTCGTCGAGCTCGGCGAGCTCCTCGATGCGCTGATAGGCGGCCTTCAGCTCGACGCTGCGCCGGTACAGGATCTTGCGCAGCGTGGCGCCGAACAGGCCGAGGAAGGCGCACTGGCCGATCACCAGCACGAAGCAGAGCATCGAGGCGGTCCGCTGGAGCCGCGTCGCAACCGGCATGCCGATCGGCAGGTCGGAGCCGAGGAACACGGCCGCGAGCGCGAGCGTCGCGAGCGCCCAGGTGAGCATCGCCTGTTCCGGGGTCATGCGCAGCGTGCCGAAGGCGAAGATCAGGAACAGCACGCTGATGAAGGCAATCCCGATCGTCGGCACCGACACCAGGAAGATGAATTGCAGCGCCATATGCGCCGAGATCTGGAAGACCGTGAGGTAATGGTCGGTGTGCTGGTCGCCGACGCCGGCCTCCGACATGACCACGAAGATGCCGATGATCAGGAGGCCGCCGACCCAGAACAGCGACGGAACGTCGAAATGAATGGCGCCGTCATAGGCATAGAGCAACAGGACGAAGGCGCCGAGCGAGTAGCTGGCGGCCTGGCCGACATACATCTGCCGTCGCTGCCGGATCCGGCGCGCCAGCGCCTCGGGTGCCGCCGCCTCGGGCGCGAGGACGAGATCCGCGACTTCAGCGGCATTCCTTTCCGGAATGGACGTCGCGGCCGTGCTCATGGTCCCGCCAATGGTGGATGTCAGCCGAAAAAATCTACGTGGTAAGCCTTTAGGTTTGGTATCCTTTTGCATCGAATCCGGGGGACGCCGCGCGCGGGTGAGGGGCTTCGTGCGGCGCGGAGTATGGCAGTCAGTTAGGCATCGCAGGCGATATCGCGGACCAAATCCGGCGCCGAGCGACATAAGGTGCACAGGGCCGTGTCATGAACCCGGCTCGATCGGGCCGTCTGTGCCGGCCAACGGCAGTCCGTAAGAGAGTGTTCCCGTATTATGTTACCGTTCTGGAGCGAAGCCGCCAACCGCCACGGGTGCGACAAGGAAGCTGCGCGCATGTGGGGTAGTTCACACGGATCCCCGTATGACTGCGGTAGGTTGAAGAATTTCACCTCTCCCGTCGAACCCTGCGCCCCATCGACCCGACCAATCTTGCGAGACGGGCTTTGAGCGTGACACAGGCGGCTACGGACGAGGTCCTCATCGCCAGGATCGCCCAAGGTGACCGGCTCGCCATGCAGGTGTTGTACGGGCGGCACCATGTCAGGGTGTACAGGTTCGGGCTGAGGCTCGTGCGGGACGAGCAGACGGCGGAAGACCTCATCAGCGAGGTGTTTCTCGACGTCTGGCGTCAGGCCGGTAAATTCGAGGGCCGGTCCGCGGTTTCCACCTGGCTTTTGGCGATCACCCGATTCAAGGCCCTGTCCGCGCTTCGGCGCAGGAAGGATTTTGAGTTGGACGACGAAGCCGCGAACGCGATCGAGGATTCATCCGACGATCCGGAAACGGTGGTGCAGAAGAAGGATACCAGTGAAGCGTTGCGGGAGTGTCTGACGGGCCTCTCGCCGGACCATCGGGAAATCGTCGACCTCGTCTACTACCACGAGAAATCAGTGGAAGAGGTGGCCGAGATCGTCGGGATCCCGGAGAATACGGTGAAGACGCGCTTGTTCTATGCGCGCAAGAAATTGGCCGAACTGCTGAAGGCAGCCGGCATTGAGCGAGGCTGGCCATGATGGCGTTGAGCAAGAAGATGCTGGAGCAAGAGCCCAGTGAGATCGAGATGCTGCTGCCCTGGCACGCCGCCGGCACGCTGAACGCGCGCGATGTCCGCCGCGTCGAGGAAGCGCTTGCGAGCGATCCGGAACTCGCCAGGCAATATGCGGCGATTCGCGGCGAGTACGAAGAGACAATCCATCTGAACGAGAGCCTGGGTGCTCCCTCGGCACGTGCGATGCAGAAGCTGTTCGCCGCGATCGACGCCGAGCCGGCGCGGGCGACCGGTTCGCTGCCGCTGTCGGCGCGCATCGCCACGTTCTTCGCCAGCCTGTCGCCGCGCACGCTTGCCTGGTCGGCGAGCCTGGGTGCCATCGCATTGCTGCTCCAGGCCGGCATCATCGGCGCCGTGCTGATGAAGACCCAGCCTGCGACCTTCCAGACCGCATCGCTCTCGACCGGCGCGCCGATCACGCGCGAACTGGGCGCCGTCGCTCCGTCGCGGGCGCTGGTGCGCTTCACGCCCGAGGCGCGCGTCGCCGACATCACCGCCCTGCTCGACAGCTACCAGGCTTCGATCATCGGCGATGCCAAGGGCGGCATGTTCCGCCTCCAGTTCGACAAGGCGATGAGCCAGGACGAACTGACCGCGCTGCTCGGCAGGATGCAGCGCGAGAAGGTCGTCAACCTCGCCGTGGCGGCGCCTTAAACGCGCCTTCGCACCCATGATGCGCAAATCCGGGAGTCAGTTGCGGATCGGAGCCTATGCTTCCTCGGTTGGAGTTGCGCTCCTGCTCGCCGCCTGTCTCGGCATCGAGGTGGCGCACGCCCAGGCGATCATGCGCACGCCGACGATCAGCGTTCCCTCGCGCGTACCGACGATCTCTCCGAATGTTGCGGCCAGGGTGATGAGTGTCGACCACGGTCCGCGCGTGGCGCCGACGACGCCGCATATTTCGGCGCGGATGGCGCCGAACCCGATGTTGCCCTATGCGCACTATTCGCCGAACCTCTACCCGGCCTGCTCCGCGCCTTATCGCGATGCCGATGGCGAGTGCCTTGCACAGCCGAGCGGAGGCGGCGGGGGGGCCGGCAAATCGGCCAAGAAGAGCACTGGCAAGGGGCGGGGCAACAATACGCCTGTCGGTGTCGTCTCGCGCACCTACGCCAACGAATTCGTGGCCGAAATCGACAGCGCGCTGTCACTGACCGAGGCCGATGAACTCGCGCGGCGTCATGGGCTCGCGCGAATTGCATCGGAGAATTTTCCGCTGATCGGGGCTACGGTTGGCCTGTTCCGCATCACGGACGGACGGCCATATGAGACGGTGCGGCGCGAATTCGCCGCCGACGGCAGCGTGCGCTCGCTTCAGCCGAACTTCCGCTACGTGCTCCAGGATCAGAAGCCGTCGGTGCCGACCGAGGGCGATCCGGCGCAATACGCGCTGTCGAAGCTGCGTCTGCCCCAGGCGCATACGCTGGCGCACGGCGCCAATGTCACGGTTGCCGTGATCGATTCCGGCATCGACGCCAAACATCCCGAACTCGCCAACTCCATTGCCGACAATTTCGACGCGCTGGGCAGCAGCGAGGGCGCCCATGTCCATGGCACCGGTATTGCGGGGGCCATCGTGGCGCATGCGAGGCTGATGGGCAGCGCGCCGGAGGCGCGCATCATCGCCATCAGGGCCTTCGGCGGCACCGGCGGCAGCGCCGAGAGCTCGTCCTACATCATCCTGCGCTCGCTCAATTATGCCGCCGAGCACGGCGCCCAGATCGTCAATATGAGCTTTGCAGGTCCCAAGGACGCGGTGATCGAGCGCGCGATCGCGGCGAGCGCCGAGCGCGGGCTTGTGCTGATAGCAGCCGCCGGCAATGCCGGTGCCAAATCGCCGCCGCTCTATCCTGCGGCCAATCCCAACGTGATCGCGGTCAGCGCGACTGACCAGCAGGACAAGCTGTTCACGGCATCGAACCGCGGCAATTACATCGCGCTGGCGGCGCCCGGCGTCGACATCTTCCTGCCAGCGCCTGACGGTAAGTACCAGATGACATCAGGCACCTCCTTCTCGGCGGCCTACGTCTCCGGCGTCGCGGCACTGCTACTGGAGCGCAACTACACGCTCAAGCCGGAAGCGTTGCGGATGACGCTGGCTAAGACCGCCCGCGATCTCGGTTCACCCGGGCGCGATGATCTCTACGGTGACGGCGAGGCCGATGCGTTTGCCGCGGTCATGGCCGTTCCGGTCGACAGCACGACGCCGGTCGCTGCTGCCGGTACAACTAAACGTGAAGATGCCGGCAAGCGTCGCGACGACCCCGGCATCCGCGCGATCGCGCAGCCCTCGCTGTCGAGCGCCGACGATAAATCCACGATTTCTCAGGTGGATAGACCGGCGTCGCGCTAGCGCCTGCGACAACTTTGCGCGCCGGCCAAAGGTCAAAAATTCGAACGCCGCTTTTGAACGTCCAGCCCGCTGCCACGACCAATCTATGTGGGAGCGGTCATCCCTCCCCATCAGTCATATCAGGCGCGAGCGCCCATCCACCCCAAGCGCCCATATGGCTCGACCCGTCCGGTTGTCCCCCCGGACGGGTCTTTTCTTTTGGGCATCCGATTTCTTGAAGCGCAATGCGAGATCAGCTTGCGGTTGAGCCCGCGGACGCGCCTCGTCGTTGCGAGGCCGCACCGGCACGCGGCAAGCCCGCTATGCTTGCGCGAAGCTTGACTCTGAAATCCCTGAAAACTCCGCGCGACTACGGTCTTTGATGACGACGGCCGTGTCGTTGCTGGACAAGTCAAAACTTTTCCACAAAATATTCACGTCGCGTCTAAATTGATTCGTGTGCGTTGCGTCGCGTCCGTATTCTTCTCAAGACGGGCTGATTCATGACACATCGCAATGGGGTTGGCCAAGAGGTTGGCCAAGGCGCGGCCACCCGCGAGATTGCGGCGCGCTGGTGCGCTCTCGCCGAACAGCGGCTGGAGCATCTCTCCGAAATGTTCGAGACCGGCCGCTGGCGCCGCTATCACTCGGAGCTCGCATTTCTCGAAAACATCCAGGAAGCCAAGCGCGCGGTCCAGACCTGGCGCGCGCTGGCGAGTGGCGGGGATGTCGCCGCGGCCGCCGCCAGTGTGACCTCCGCATTCGGCTGGTCACCGGCGACGATGCCGCGCGTGTTTCCGCGCGAGCAGGTTCAGACCGTTCAGCCAAAAGCCGTGCACATCGCACCCGAGACCGCCGTCCCGGTCAGGCTCGAGCCCACGCTGGACGTGCTTGCCGAAGTCCTCGATGCGCCGATTGCACCGGTTGTTCAGGGGGCGCCGGCGGCACCGCCTGCGCCAGCCGCTCTGGCTGCGCCGTCGATCGCATCGTTCCTTCAGACCTTCTCGCCACCCGCCGATGAAATCGTCGCGGCCCCCGAGCGCGTGGTCGAATTCACCTTCAGCCTCGATGGCATCGAAGCGAAGTACCCCTTGCTGCGGAATACGTTCTAGCGCAAGGCCGGGCGTCCCGCTACTGCCGCACCGCATTTCCGCCGATCACCACCTGCGCAAAGCGCTGCGCGCCGTCGGCCGACAGGTCTGAGGTCACGGCCCGTGCATGGTCGAGGCCGACCACGGCGCCGCGCGGGGTTTCCGAGATCATGTTGTTGTTGACGAGGGCGATGCCGGCGCCCGGCACGACAGAGACGCCGATGCCGGCGAGCGCCTTGCGGATCACGTTGCCCGTGATCGCGACGTCGCGCAGATATTTGCCCCAGCCGGCGACGATGCCGTAGGACGGCGCGTTCTCGATCACATTGCCTGTGACCGACGTGTCCGCCTCGATGTAGATGCCGACCCCGGCGTCGTCGTCAGGCGCGGTGCCGATCGGCCGCTTCGGGATCAGATTGCGGATGATGTTGCCCTGGACCACCGCGATGCGGCCGCCTTCGTTGAAATTGCAGACGGAGACGCCGACGGCGGCGCCATCGACCGTGTTGTTGGCTATCACCGCGGCCTCGAACGAGAACTCGGAATAGAGCGCGACCTCGCGGACGTCGCTGACGCTGTTGCCCGATATGTGGATGTTGGAGGCCGAGTTGCCGCGCACCGCGGAGTAATCGCAATTCCTGATGCGGTTGCCGCGCACGATCACGTTGCCGGCGCGGAAGGCGTTGATGGCGTTGCCGTACTGGCCGGAGCCGCCGGGGCCGGCCTTGATGTCCTCGATGCGGTTGTCCGCGACGATGGTGCCGTCATCGCCGATCGCGGTGCGCAGGATCTCGATGCCGTTGTCGTTGGTGCCGACGATGGTGTTGCGGGACACGCTGAGTCCTCTCGCGTCGAACGAGACGACCGCCGTCACGGCGATGTTGGTAAGGATGTTGCCGGAGATGTCGCCTGACACCTGCTCGAGCCAGATGCCGCTGCCGCCGGAGCCGGTGATCTCGCAATCGGTTATACGGACGTCGCGGCCGCCGAGCACATGGACGAGCCCGCGCCGCGTCGGCAGCGGAATGCCGCCGCCGTCGAAGGTGAGGCCGGTGAGGCCGATTGAGTCAGAGCCGTCGCTTTGGATCGCCGAGGCTCCGCCGGTGAAGATGAGTTTGGTCGCACCGCGCACGCCGATCACCTGCGCGCCGTTCGGTAGCCGCAGCAGCCCGGCCCGGTAGAGCCCGGGCGGAAGCGCCAGCGGCATCTGTGCGCGCGCGGCTTCGTCGATCGCGCGCTGGAGAACGCGCGTCTGGTCCTCGCTGCTGCCGGGCCGCACGCCGTACTGGGTTGCGTCGCGGCCGAGCAGCGACGTCAGCGGCGCCGCGCGAGCGGCGTCCGAGGGCATGGCGAGCGCACCGGCGATGCCGGCAGTCGAGGCTCCGATGAGGTGACGGCGATTGAGGTTCATGGCGCGTCCTTCGGCGGACGCGGGGTGTCCGCGGAAGTTAGGTAGCGCAGGGCGGACGACGCCGTCGGGATTGTTCGCGGTAGGGTTAAATGTTTACCGCAAAGCGCGCGTGTTCCGCGCCTTCCTCGCCAAACCCACCATCTCCATCAGCATCGCTTCTCCCGCGTCCACCAGTTCCTCCAGCGTGATCCGCGGCGCGCCTTTGCGCCGCGCTGCACCGCTGCGCGCTAGCAGGGGAATGTGGATGAACGCCGCCAGCTTCGGTCCGCCAGCCCTGACGTTTTCGATCGCGCGCCAGCTCAGATAGTTGCAGAGATAGGCGCCGGCATCGCGCGAGGGCCGCGCGTCGATGCCGGTGAGGCGCGCGGCACGCAGCAGCCGTGCCGTGTGCGGGCCGAACGTCATCGCGTCGGCATGACCGGCGATGCCACGCTTGCTCGAACGGGTGTTGGCCGCATCGGGCCAGAGCATGGTGACGGCGTTGCGCGCGCGGCTCTCGATGCGCAGGTATGGTGTGCGCGCGGCGAGGCCGAACATCAAAAGCGCATCCGGCTTCACCTCCGCCAGAACGTCAGGCAATTGCCGGTCGACTGCAGCATAGGTCACCGGAAAGATATGGCGCGAGATATCGACATCGTCGAGTGCCGGGCGGCGCAACAGCGCCAGTCGCGCGACCAGGGGCTGGGTCGGATTATGCGGCGCGCCGGGAAACGGACCGAAGCCGGTGAGGAGAATACGGAGCTTGTCGCTCATTGCAGCAACTCCAGGATCCGCTCGGCGGCGAGCGCCGGGGTGAGATGGCCGTCCGCCACTTCGGACTCGATCTTCCGTACCTTGGTGCGCACCGAAGCCTCGCTGCGCAGCCGCGACAGCATACGCTGCTCCAGCATCGACCACATCCATTTGACCTGTTGGTCACGCCGGCGGGCGGCGAATTCGCCGGATGCGTTCATCGCCCTGCGGTGATCCAGAACCTTCTGCCAGAGTTCCGCGATGCCGGTGCCGGTCAGCGCCGAATAGGTGATCACAGGCGGGTGCCAATGCTCGGAGCGGGGGCTGAGGATGTGCAACGCGCCGCGATAGTCGGCGGCGGTGATGTTGGCGCGCTTGAGGTTGTCGCCGTCGGCCTTGTTGATCGCGATCATGTCGGCGAGCTCGACCAGACCCTTCTTGATGCCCTGCAGCTCGTCGCCACCGCCCGGCAGCATCAGTGCGAGGAAGAAATCGGTCATGTCGCAGACTGCCGTCTCGGACTGGCCGATGCCGACGGTCTCGACGAGCACGACGTCGAAGCCGGCGGCCTCGCACAGCAGCATCGCCTCGCGCGTCTTGGCCGCGACGCCGCCGAGCGTGCCCGAGGACGGCGAGGGACGGATGAAGGCCGCGTCCGACGCCGACAGCCGCGCCATCCGCGTCTTGTCGCCGAGGATCGAGCCGCCGCTGCGCGCCGAGGACGGATCGACCGCGAGCACGGCGACCTTGTTGCCCTGCTCGATCAGATAGGTGCCAAGCACGTCGATGGTGGTGGATTTGCCGACACCGGGCGCGCCCGTGATGCCGACGCGGACCGCCTTGCCGGTGTCCGGCAGCAGCATCTGCACGAGTTCGCGCGCCTGCGCCTGATGATCGCCACGCCGGCTCTCCACCAGCGTGATGGCGCGCGCCAGGGCCGCACGATGGCCGGCGCGGAGGTCGCGGGCGAGGGTCGTGATATCGAGCGAAGTCTTCTTCTCAACCATGCCCTGCTTTACAACGGCCGAAGCAGGCAGGCGAGGGCCTCAGGCTTTGGCAAATCCGGCGGCCTTCATGGCTTGCCCCATCTGGCGATCCGCCTGGTCCATAAAGGTTTCGAACTGACCGGCATCGCGCCAGACGGTGCCAAAGCCGCGTCCGGTCATGAATTCCTTGAATGCAGTGGAATCGTAAACCTTCTTCAGAGCCCCGGTCAGCCTGGTCGCGATATCAGGGGCAAGGCCCCTGGGGGCGCCGATGCCGCGCCATGAGCTGGTCGAATAGTCGACGCCGAGCGTCTCTTTCAGAGTCGGGACATCGGGGAAGCTCGGATTGCGCGCAAGCGCCATGACCGCCAGGCTGCGCGCCTGGTGAGCCTCGATGGTGGCGCGCGCCTCCGGCACCGAGCAGGTGGTGAGATCGAGGCTGCCCGCGACGAGATCCTGCATGGCGGGTGCCGCGCCATTCGACGCCGACCATGCGACCTGGTTTGCCGGCAATCCCATCGCCTGCATCCAGCCGACGAGTGCGAGATGCCAGATGCCGCCTTGTCCGGTGCCCGAGGCCTTGAACCGTCCCGGCGCTGCCAGCTTGATGGCATCCATCAGCTCCTTCGCCGTCCTGTACGGCGAGGACGTCGAGACCTGGACGCCCGGCGGGTCTTCGTTCATCAGCGCCAGCGGCGTGAAGTTTCGCGGCGCCAACTGCGTCAGGGCCTGCCAATGCAGCATCGCGATTTCCACCGTCAGCATGCCGATGGTGTAGCCGTCCGGCGCTGCGGCTGCGATCTCGGCATGGCCGGTGACGCCGGACCCGCCGGTGCGATTGACGACGTTGAACGGTTGGCCGAGCTCTTTCTCCAGCAGCGTTGCGACGATGCGCGCGGTTGCATCAGAGCCGCCGCCCGCACCCCAGGGAACGATCAAGGTCACCGGCCGCGCCGGGTAGGCTTGCGCGTGTGCGGGCGTGAACAGTGCAGATGTGGCCGCGGCCACGGAAGAGACCGCGAAACTGCGGCGCGTGATTCGTCGCATCAATGATCCCGGCGGCGCCCTCGGGAATCGGGCTCGTACCAATGCAATATGCTACGCAGCTTTGCACGGACGTCGCAAGCGGCCGACCCGAGCAGCTGTGAGCAACCGGTTCCCTCGCTATTGCTGCTCCTCAGCGTCGCCTTTTGGCCGCGCACCGCCGAAAATGCGTACCCCTTCCGGCGTCAGATAGGGCTTCAAAGCCTCCCACGGAACGAACGCGACATATTGGCCCTCCGCATAGGGGCCGACGGCATAGGGCGGATAGTGGAAGGTCAGGCCGGAGCTCTTGCCCGCTTCGGTCGACGGCGCGAGCGTCACGGCGCCGATCTTGAGCAGGCTCGGTGTGAGGCCCTTGAACCATTCATTGGTCGCGGTCTCGCTGCTGTCGCGCTTCTTCTTCTCGATCTTCAGCGAGGCGATGATGGCCTTCACCATCGCCTTCATGGTCGCGCCGTCGTCGGCGGTCTCGGTGAAGAACGGCCGGATCGAGATGCGCTTGTTCTCCGACCTATCCCACAGCACCGTGTTCACGTCCGAATTGGGATGGGCGCCGTGGGTATCCATGTAGTCGTCGCGCAGGAGGCTGACATAGCGGTCGGCAACGACGGAGCGGATCGTATATTTGCGCTCGAACTCCCAGCCGCCGTCCTTGAAGAATTGCGGATCCTGCTTGCGCGAAGCGGCGGCGTCGGCTGCGTTCTTGTCGAGCCACTTCTTTCCCTCAGCGAGGCAATCCGCCGCGAGCGGCACATCGGCCTTGATCTTGTCGTCGAGGACTACCCGCGCCTCGATGTTCTTGTTCTTGATGATTGCGTCGGGCTTGGGGTCGGCGGCGAGGGAGGGGGAGGCCAAGACGATCGTCGCGATGGCCGAAAGGATAACGAGCAACCCGGCCCGCACATTGGCACGATGATATGTCACTTCAATATCCATCAATTCTCTATCCGACCGCCGTCGCGGCGATGCCGTCGCGGCGCTCGACCGTCTGCATGAGCGTAATGACCGCAAGATGAACCGGCGCGGAATGCGCGGCGCCAACACTGGGACGTGAAGATTGGTCGCGGCAGCAAGCCCGCGGGTTTGATAGCGGGAGCGAGAGGTGGCGGAATTACTCCGCCGCCTCGCTATGCCCGAGCCGCGCATTCAGCTTCCGGATCAGCTCCTCGGCGGCCTCCGCAATCACCGTGCCCGGCGGGAAGATGGCTTCGGCGCCGGCGGCGTTGAGCGCGTCGTAGTCCTGCGGCGGCACCACGCCGCCGACGATGATCATGATGTCCTCGCGGCCCTGCTTCTTCAGCGCGGCCTTCAGTTCGGGCACCGCGGTGAGGTGGGCGGCGGCGAGCGAGGAGACGCCGAGGATGTGAACGTCGTTTTCGACCGCCTGTCGGGCGGCTTCGTCGGCGGTCGCAAACAATGGCCCGATGTCGACGTCGAAGCCGATATCGGCAAACGCCGACGCAATCACCTTCTGGCCGCGGTCATGGCCGTCCTGGCCGATCTTGGCCACCAGGATGCGCGGGCGGCGGCCTTCCGCCTCCTCGAAGGCGTCGATCAGCGCCTGGACCTTCTCGACCTGGTTGCCCATGCTGGACGCCTCCCGCTTGTAGACGCCGGTGATGGATTTGATCTCGGCGCGGTGCCGGCCGAACACTTTTTCCATCGCGTCCGAAATTTCGCCAACGGTCGCCTTGGCCCGCGCCGCGTCGATGGCGAGCGCGAGCAGATTGCCGTTGCCTTCCCCGGCCGAGCGCGTGATCGCAGCGAGTGCGGCGTCGACGTCCTTCTGGTTACGCTCGGACTTCAGCCGCGTCAGCTTGTCGATCTGCAGGCGCCGGACATTGGTGTTGTCGACCTTGAGGATGTCGATCGGCGTTTCGTCCGTCGGCTTGTACTTGTTGACGCCGATCACCGCCTGCTTGCCGGCGTCGATGCGGGCCTGGGTCTTCGCGGATGCCTCCTCGATGCGCAGCTTGGGCACGCCAGCCTCGATCGCCTTGGCCATGCCACCGAGTTCCTCGACCTCCTGGATGTGGCTCCAGGCCTTCGCGGCGAGGTCGCGCGTGAGCCGCTCGACATAATAGGAGCCGCCCCAGGGATCGATGATGCGGGTGGTGCCGCTCTCCTGCTGGAGGAACAGCTGGGTGTTGCGGGCAATGCGCGCCGAGAAATCCGTCGGCAGCGCCAAGGCCTCATCCAGCGCATTGGTGTGAAGCGACTGGGTGTGGCCCTGCGTCGCCGCCATCGCTTCGACGGTCGTGCGCATCACGTTGTTGAAGACGTCCTGCGCGGTCAGCGACCAGCCGGAGGTCTGGCTATGCGTACGCAGCGACAGCGAGCGCGGGTCTTTCGGATTGAACGGCTTCAGGAGCTTCGCCCAGAGCAGGCGCGCGGCGCGCAGCTTGGCGACCTCCATGAAGAAGTTCATGCCGATCGCCCAGAAGAACGACAGGCGCGGGGCGAAGCGGTCGACGTCGAGGCCTGCGGCAAGACCGGCGCGAAGATATTCGACGCCGTCGGCGAGCGTGTAGGCGAGCTCGAGATCCTGCGTCGCGCCGGCCTCCTGCATGTGATAGCCGGAGATCGAGATCGAATTGTACTTCGGCATCTTTTGCGAGGTGTAGGCGAAGATGTCCGAGATGATCCGCATCGAGGGCGCGGGCGGATAGATATAGGTGTTGCGCACCATGAACTCTTTCAGAATGTCGTTCTGAATGGTGCCCGACAGCTTTTCCGGTGCGACGCCCTGTTCGCCTGCGGCGGCGACATAGAGCGCTAGGATCGGCAGCACCGCGCCGTTCATGGTCATCGACACGCTCATCTGGTCGAGCGGGATGCCGGCGAACAGCGTGCGCATGTCGTAGATGGAATCGATGGCGACGCCGGCCATGCCGACGTCGCCGCCGACGCGCGGATGATCCGAGTCATAGCCGCGATGGGTGGCGAGATCGAACGCGACCGAGAGGCCTTTCTGTCCGGCCGCGAGGTTGCGGCGGTAGAACGCGTTGGAATCCTCTGCCGTGGAAAAGCCGGCATATTGCCTGACGGTCCAGGGCTGGTTGACATACATGGTCGGGTAGGGTCCGCGCAGGTAAGGCGCGATGCCCGGATAGGTCTCGAGGAAATCGAGCCCAGCCAGATCAGCCTCGCCATAAGCGGGTTTCACCAGAATGCCCTCCGGCGTCAGCCACGGCTCGGCGCTGCCTGACGGTGCGGCGGTTGCCGCGCGCTCGAAGGCGACATCGGCGAAGTTCGGAATGCGGCTCATGGCTTCAACCATATCATGGACGCTCAATCGTGGTCCGGATGCTGATGGCTGACGATGGTCGCCATCTTCTCCGGTCCGTAATTCTGCTGCGTGGTCTGGCTCGGCAGGTTCGAAATGCCAACGACCCAGCCGAGGCGGGATTCCGTTCCGTACTGCCGCGTCGGCACCAACCGATCGGGCCGGTCGAAGGCGCCGGTCATGATCTCGATCCGGTCACCATTGATGCGGCCGAAGCTCAGCGGCGTGCCGCAGGCGGCGCAGTAGCCGCGGTCGGCGATCGTGGACGAGCGGAAGAACGACGGCTGCCCCTTGGTCCATGCAAAATCCGTGCGGTTGACATCGGCGAAGGAAGCGAACGGCGCGCCGCTCGCCTTCTGGCACATCCGGCAGTGGCAGATCGACACCCGGTTCGGCGTCGCCGAGATCGCAAAGCGCACCGCGCCACATTGGCAGCCGCCGGTGAGAACGGGTTTGCTGGCGTCGGTCATGCCTGTTCCATCCGCACATAAGCGTCTTGCAGCGTGGCGAGCGCGTCAACACCGGCGAAGACGAAGCCCGTGACGCCGGCCGCACGTAATGTCGCCTCGGCTTCAGCCGGACGGCCTGCCAGATAGATATGTCGCGCCCCCGCCGTTTGCAGGGCCTTCGCCGCGGCTTCGGCGTGTTCCGCATAGACCTTGTCGCTGGAACAAAGGCAGACAAGCGCCGCGCCGGAAGCCCTGAAGGCGGCTGCCAGTCTGGCCGGATCGGCAAAACCTTCGCTGTCGAGGGCCTGAATGCCGCCTGTCTCGAAGAAGCTCTTGGCGAAGGTCGCGCGCGCGGTGAAGTCCGCGGGCGTGCCGAGATTGGCCAGGAACACGCTCGGCCGCTTGCCGCTCACTTTCAGTGCCGCATCGGATTTGTCGCGCAGCGCCTCGAACGGTTGCGCAAGCCGGATCGGGACGAGGGCGTCGAACTTGTATTTGGCTTCGCCATAGGGGGGCAGCGCGACGGGCGTTGCCTTCAGCACCGTCACCTCATTCTCATGCAGGTTCGGAAACTCGCTCGCGCCGGTCAGCACGTCACGGCGCTTTGCGATGCTGGCATCGCGCGCCTTTCGTGCGGCTGCGACCCTACCCTGGAACAGGCCCTGTTGAAGTGCTGCGAAGGCACCGCCGGCTTTCTCGCTCTCCTGGAACAACGCCCACGCTGCTTCACAGAGCTGCGCCGTCAGCGTCTCGATGCCGCCGGAGCCGGCCGCGGGATCGCTGACCTTGGCGAGGTTGCTCTCGTCCAGCAGCAGAAGCTGCGTGTTCCGCGCAATGCGCCGCGCGAATGGATCGGGCAGGCCGAGCGCCAGCGTGTGCGGCAGCACGGTGATCGCATTGGCGCCGGCGAGCCCGGCTGCGAACGTCGCCATGGTCGCGCGCAGCATGTTCACGTAGGGATCGCGCTGCGTCAGCATGCGCCAGGCGGTATCGGCGGCAATGAACAGCGGTTTTGGTGCCAGCCCGCACGCAGCCTCGACGCGTGCCCACAACAATCGCAGCGCGCGAAACTTTGCCATGGTCAAGAACTGATCGGCATCAGCGGCAAGCCGCGCATAGACCATGCCTTGCGCGGCTTCCAGCGGAACGCCGGCCGATTCGATCGCGCGCAGATGGGCGACGCCGCAGGCGAGCGCGAAGGCCAGCTCCTGCACCTCGGAGCCGCCGGCATCATGGATCACGCGCCCGTCGGCAGAGGCAAACGGCCCCTTGAAGCCTAGCGCGGCGAGGCCTTTGATCCCGCCTGTGACGGCGGGAACGATCTCCTCCCAGTTGTAGGGGCTGGAGCCCCACACGGCGCAGGCCGCGAGCGGATCGAGCCCGAAGCGGATGTCGCAGGCCGCGGGATCGATGCCGTTGCTCTTCACGTATTCCGCGACGTGGATCGCGGCCATCCGCGATTCCTGACCGACCTGAAGCTCGATACCGATACCGGCATCGAGATGAACGTCCTTCAACACCTTTGCAACCGCGTCGGCCGTCGGTTCCAGGCCGAAACCGTGACTACCATTGCCGCTGGCGAACACCAGCGAGAGTCCCGTCGCGCCATTCTCGAGGTCAGTGAGCGCCTGCGCATTCGCGGCCACCGCATCGGGATGGTCGATCCGTTGCATGATCTGCCACGGCGCGGCGGCAGACCGTCCCGCCACCAGCGCAGCCCCCTTGGCGCGTGGATAGAGCGGCTCGATCTTGAGACCGTCATAGGTCCTGCCGATCAGCTTCTCGAACGGCGCGCCTTTCAGCACGCCATCAACCAGCTTGCGCCAGTCCGCGTCCGTCGCCTTGGGAAAATCGGCCGCCAGCGGCAGATCGTCAGTCACGGAGGTCATACGGCCAAGGGCTCCCGAAAATCTCGACATTCGCAGGCGAAATTGCCACGGCGGACCGTCCCTGCAAACGGTTGTTTTTGGTTAACCGGTATCCGGAAGCCGCTCAATGCCTTGCGTTGAGACGCTGGCGAGCCCGTCACGCACACGAATGCCCGATATCACGCGATCCGGCGCGATTTCGTTGAGCGGCACCAGCACGAACGCCCGCTCGAACAGGTGCGGATGCGGCAGGGTCAGATCGGGCTTGTTCATCGACACATCGTCATAGGCGATCATGTCGAGATCGAGCGTGCGCGGGCCCCAGCGCCGGTCCTTGTTGCGCGTGCGGCCGAATTTCTGCTCGACTTTCTGCATGACGAACAACAGCGCGTGCGGATCGAGGTCGGTCTCGATCTCGGCGCAGGCGTTGATGAAGGGATCCTGGTCCTCGTCGCCCCAGGGCGGCGTGGTGTAGTCCGACGAGCGTGCGACCAATGCGCCCTGCGCCATGCCGCAGACATGGGCGATCGCCTTTTTGAATGTCGCGCGGACATCGCCGACATTGCCGCCGAGGGCGATCAGCACGCTCGCCATATCAGGGATGCCGCGAGCGCGTCAGCATGATGCCGACATCGTCGAAGATCGCCGCGATCGGCGCATGCGGCTTGTGCACGGTGATCTTCACGGCGCGGATGCGCGGGAAGTGCGACAGGATGGCGTCGGCGACCGCGCCCGCCGCGCCCTCGAGCAGCTTGTAATTGGTGTTCTTGAACGCCGCCGTGGTGGTTGCCACGACTTCGGCATACGAGACCGTATCGGAGAGCCGGTCGCTGCGCGCAGGCCCCGACAAATCGGTGTAGAGTTCGAGGTCGATCACGAAGCGCTGGCCGACTTCGGTTTCGTGATCCATCACGCCATGGCGGGCGTGGATCGACAGGCCGGTGACGAAGATCGTATCTGTCATTGCTTGCTCTCGATTGCGTTTGCGACTCGCAGGGCCTGCAAGGTCTCGGCGACGTCATGGGTCCGGATGATCTTGGCGCCCTTCTGCGCGGCGATCAGATGCGCGGCGATAGAGCCGGCGAGCCGCTCTTTCGGCTCCGACGGCGACACCGAGGCGATGAAGCGTTTTCGCGAGGCACCAACGAGGATTGGCAGGCCGAACATGTCGAGCTCGCGCAAGCGCGCCAGCGCGATCATGCTCTGCTCGGCGGTCTTGCCGAAGCCGATGCCGGGATCGAGCACGACCTTGTCGCGTGCGATACCGGCCTTGGCAGCGATGTCGAGCGAGCGCATGAAGAACGCCTTCATGTCGGCGACGATGTCGATGGCGGAGTCGACGCTGTCACGATTGTGCATGACGATGACGGGGACGCCTTTGGCGGCGACCAGCGGCGCCATGCCGGCGTCGCGCTGCAGGCCCCAGACGTCGTTGGCAATGGCGGCACCCTCGGCGAGCGCGAAGGCCACGACCTCCGCCTTCATGCTGTCGATCGAAACAGGCACGCCGAGCGCCACGATATCAGCCAGCACCGGCTTCAGCCGGGCCAGTTCATCCGCGGCCGTGACCGGCTGGGCGCCCTTGTAGGGCCGGGTAGACTCGGCGCCGATATCGATGATGTCGACGCCGGCATCGATCATCGCCCGCGCCCGCGCAAGCGCCTGGTCCGGCGCGATGAAGTCGCCGCCGTCGGAGAAGGAGTCCGGGGTGATGTTGAGCACGCCCATCACCGCCGGGAGCGGCCGGCCCACGAGCGTCCGCAGCGCATCAGGCCCGGCCGAGCCGGCCTGTTGGACGGATGGGGAGGGCGAAGCATTCATGCGCGTGGCTTTGCGCGGTCGGGCAGGGGGAGTCAAGACCACCCTCCTGCCATTGCCCGCGAAGGCGGGCAATCCAGTACTCCGAGGCCGTGCCGTGATGCGGAGGAACTGCGGCGCACTGGATACCCCGCTTTCGCGGGGTATGACACCGAAAGCCAACGCTGCAGATCGTATGCCGAAAGAGACCTAGTACGTAATCTTCGGCGGCAGCTTCTTGGCCTTGGCGATGATGTCGCCAACCGACTTCTCGGAAGGAAGGATACGGACGAGCTTCTTCCGGTCGTTGGCCTCGCGCATGCTCTGCGCCAACCTGGCCGGATTCCGAAAGGCGAGCTCGCGCACGGTGGTGACGCCGGCGGCGCGGACCAGGCCGACCTTGGCCCGGCCCATGCCGGGAATGCGCATGTAGTCGGAGACGTTGGCCCACTCCAGCAGCAGCTGCTCGCTGATGCCGGTCTTGGCCGAGAGCGCCTTGCGGCCCTTGGCCGTGCTCGCGGCTTCCAGCAGCGCGTCGGTGGTGCGGATGCCGTGCGCCTTCAGCTTGTTGGCGGCAAAGGCCGGCAGGCTCTCAATCTCGGAGATCGGATATGTCATGATACTCGGTATGAAATGCGACGGCTTCAAGCGAACTGGCTGAGGCCCGGCGTGCCCGCGATGATCTTGCCCATCTGATCCGCTCCGATTTTGTCTCGACCGTAGCGGAAAAGTTCACGGGCCACGTTCTGGATGTCGGACATGCCAAGCCCGAGGCCCATCAGGCGTGTGCCGACGGCCATCAGCCCGCCGCCCATCAGCCGCGACAGTCCGCCGCCGCTCCTGGATGCTTCGATCGCGCCTTCTGCACCGGGGATCTGGTCGATCAGGGCCTGCACGCTGTCGGAGGGACCTTCGCTGCGAAGGAAGCCCAGGATAATGCCGACGGTCTTTTCAGCGACAGCACCATCTATGCTGGCGTTTGTCGCCAGCCGCCCGATCAGCTCGTCCATATTGACCCGCCCCTCAGCCGGTTGCATGCCGGAGTATTATTCCGAAAAATGATCTTGAGCCGGTGCGATGTGAAATACAAGCGATGAACGCACGCGGCGTTCCGATTCATTCTCGAAGACGCGTAAAGTGTTGCAGCGATGCAAGAGCGGAGAAAAAATTCATCAGAAATTGCCGCGGTGCGAATGCGCGCGTCCGACTTTTGGCGGATGCCGCGCGCTCATCCTCCGACAATGTCGCATGTCGAGGGTGTCTTGCACGGTTTCAATCGGCTTGCGACATGCGTTAAACTACGGAACTGATCGGCTTGAGTTTCAATACGCGAAACCAACTAAAGAGATAGAGAGTGTGATGACGGCGCAGGACAACAAGCTCGGCGATACCGACGACAAGATCTTCGTCGGCAAGGGAGACGAGCTGGCCTGGCTGACGCTGGCGCTCGCCAATCGTCACGGCCTTGTCACCGGAGCGACCGGTACCGGCAAGACGGTCACGCTGCAAGTGATGGCGGAAGGATTTGCGCGGGCCGGTGTTCCGGTGTTCGCCGCCGACATCAAAGGCGATCTCTCCGGCATTTCCGAGGTCGGGGAAGCAAAGGATTTCATCATCAAGCGCGCTACCGAGATCGGGCTGAATTTCGAGCCCGACCAGTTCTCGACGGTGTTCTGGGACGTGTTCGGCGAGCAGGGCCACCCGGTGCGGGCGACCGTCACCGAAATGGGGCCGCTGTTGCTGTCGCGCATGCTCGATCTCAACGACGTACAGGAGGGCGTGCTCAACGTCGCCTTCCGCGTGGCCGACGACAACGGCCTTGCGTTGATCGACATGAAGGATCTGAGGGCATTGCTCGATGCCATCGTGCCCGATAGCGGCAAGAAGGGGCCGGACGCGGAGGAAGATCCGCTCGCGCCGATCCGCAAGGCCGCCCAGGGTTTTGGCAACGTCACCAAGGCCACCGTCGGCACCATCCAGCGCCAGCTCCTGGTGCTGGAGAACCAGGGCGGCACCAAATTCTTCGGCGAGCCGGCGCTGACCCTGAAGGACTTCATGAAGACCGACCGCGACGGCCGCGGCATGATCAATATCCTCGTCGCCGACAAGCTGATGCAGAGTCCACGGCTTTACGCGACATTCCTGCTGTGGATGCTGTCGGAGCTGTTCGAGGAATTGCCCGAGGCCGGCGACCTGCCCAAGCCCAAGCTGGTGTTCTTCTTCGACGAGGCGCATCTGTTGTTCAACGACGCGCCGAAGGCGCTGATGGACAAGATCGAGCAGGTGGTCCGCCTGATCCGCTCCAAGGGCGTCGGCGTCTATTTCGTCACGCAGAATCCGATCGACGTGCCCGACCGCGTGCTCGGGCAGATGGGCAACCGGGTGCAGCACGCGTTGCGCGCCTTCACCCCGCGGGACCAGAAGGCGGTCGCAGCCGCCGCCCAGACCTTTCGGCCCAACCCGAAGCTCGACACGACCAAGGTGATCATGGAGCTCGGCAAGGGCGAGGCGCTGGTGTCGTTCCTCGAAGGCAACGGCACGCCGGCGATGGTCGAGCGTGTGCTGATCCGCCCGCCTTCGGCCCGCATCGGGTCGATCACTCCTGAGGAGCGCAAGGCGATCATGGATGCGAGCCCCGTGAAGGGCAAATACGACACCGCTGTTGATTCCGAGTCCGCCTATGAAATCCTTCAGAAGCGCATTGCCGGCACCGCTGTGACGGCCGACGGCCAGGCGGGGGCGAGCGGCGGCGGTATCCTCGGTCAGATCGGCTCGATGGTCGGCACCATCTTCGGCACCAATACCGGGCGCAACCGGCTGACGACGGGACAGCGCATCGCGCGCGACGTCACGCGTACGGTCACCGACAAGGTGGTCGGCGGCGTCGTCGCCGATCTCGGCAAATCGGTCGGCGGCCAGCTCGGCGGCTCGGTCGGCCGCGCGCTCGTCCGTGGTGCGCTCGGCGGATTGCTGCGAAGGTAGGCAGCCAGCCCCATTTGGGGCAATTCATCCTCGGCCAGGGGCACCGCGACCGGTACCGGGACAGGCACAAATTCGGGTCAGGGGGACTCTCCAAGCTTCCGTCGGTCTGCTACGTGCTGTCTGTTTCCGACTGGACATGATGTGACACTCTCGAAGCCCTCAGATGAACATCGCGCATTGCGCCTGCCGTCCCTGCGCGCGCCGCTCGATCTGCTTTTCCTGTTTTGTTGCGTCATCCTCACCGCCGATGTCCTTGGTCCCGAGATCTTCGGCCACGGCAAGACCAAGGACTACGCGCTGTGGTTCTGGGCCGGGCAGCAGGTGCTGCATGGTGGCCCGCTCTACCCAAAAATCACCGAGCTGTTTGCCTATATCTACCCGCCGCTGCCGGCGATCCTGCTCGCGATCCCGAGCTGGTTCGGCAAGATCCCGCTTTATCTCGTGCTGTCAGTCCTGAACGCGGTGGCGTGGTGGTACACGGGCATCCTCTCCAACGCGATGACCGGCTCGGATCGAAAGCCCGGGCCATGGCTCGAAGCGTTGCCGGCGTTCGCCACCGTGACCTTCGTGTTCGACATGTTCGATCTCGGTCAGCCGAACCTGCTGCTGCTGGCGATGATGCTCTACGGCTTCTGGAGCCTGCAGCATAATCGGCCCTGGCTTGCCGGCTTCATGTTCGCGCTCGCCACCGGCATCAAGATGTTTCCGGTAGCGGTGCTGCCTTATCTCGTCTGGCGCCGGCAGTGGGCCGCAGTCATCGGGATGATCGCCTTCACCTGCATCCTGCTCTTTGTCGTGCCGGCGCCGATCCGCGGCTTCGAGCGCAATGCCGCCGAGCTCAACACCTGGTACCAGGGCATGGTCGCTTCGAGCTCGGAAAAGGGGTTCGGCCAGCGTGACGAGCAGAACTGGTCATGGGTCAACCAGTCCATCATCGCGGTGACGCACCGGCTGGTGCGGCCGATCAACTACAATCTGGATGATCCCGCCAAGCCCGTGCGGACCATGAATGTCATCGACGTCGGCTACAGGACGGCGAACTGGATCGTGGTCGCGGTATCGGTTCTGCTGGGACTTGGCTTCGTTGCGGTCATGCCGTCACGGCGGCGGCGAACGGCGCACTCGGATGCCGAGGAGCTCGGCATCCTGTTCTGCCTGATGACGGTGGCCTCGCCGCTGGCGCGACAATACTACTTCATGTGGCTGTTCCTGCCGTTCACGGTGCTGATGCATCGGGCCGCGTTCGATCTGCGGCCGAGGGTGCGGTTGGGAACCTGGCTTGCGCTCGCCGCGGCCGGCATTCTCATGCTGCTGTCGCTGCCCCCATTTCCCAACGCCTTTCAGGCCTGGGGCAACAACCTCGCCGCCACGGCGGTTCTGGCGGTTTGCCTCGCCTGGCATCTCCGGCATCCGCCTGATGCGGCTAGCTCCGACGCCCCGGCAGGGTTAAAAGCCAAAGCAGCTTGAACTCAAGCCATCTTGAGACTCCAGAAGTCAGGGAATGCGACCATGGCCAACGCGCAGCTTCAATCCGTGCTCGACCACATCGACAAGGACTTCGACAACAGCCTGGAGAGGCTGTTTTCGCTGCTGCGCATCAAGTCGATCTCCGCGGATCCGGCCTTTGCCGGCGATTGCAGGGCGGCCGCCGAACATCTCGCCGGGGACATCGCCAGCCTCGGCGTTGCGACCGAGGTGAGGCCGACCGCCGGCCATCCCGCGATCGTCGGCAAGACGGGGGCGGGCGGACGGCCGCACGTGATCTTCTATGGCCATTACGACGTGCAGCCGGTCGATCCGCTCGACCTCTGGCACCGTCCGCCGTTCGAGCCAGTGGTGACCGACCATGCCGACGGCCGCAAGATCATCGTCGCGCGCGGCGCCGAGGACGACAAGGGCCAGGTGATGACCTTCGTCGAGGCCTGCCGCGCCTGGAAGACGGTGACGGGCTCGCTGCCGATCGACGTCACCTTCCTGATCGAAGGCGAGGAGGAGGTCGGCTCGAAGAACTTCGTGCCGTTCATCGAGGCCAACAAGGACGAGTTCAGGGCGGACTACGTGCTGGTCTGCGACACCGGCATGTGGGACCGCAACACGCCGGCGATCACGACGTCGCTGCGCGGCCTGCTCTATGAAGAGCTGAAGATCACGGCGGCCAATCGCGATTTGCATTCGGGCGTGTTCGGCGGCAGCGCGATGAACCCGATCCGGGTGCTGACGAAAATTCTGGGCGGTCTGTTCGACGACGACAACCGCATCACCATCCCCGGCTTCTACGACGGCGTGAAAGACCTGCCGCCCGACATTCTGGAGCAGTGGAAGAAGCTCAATCTGACGCCTGAGATGTTCTTGAAGCCGATCGGGCTCTCGATCCCGGCCGGCGAGAAGGGGCGGCTCTTGATCGAGCAGGCCTCCTCGCGCCCGACCTGCGACGTCAACGGCATCTGGGGCGGCTATATCGGCGAAGGCTCCAAGACGGTGATCCCCTCGCATGCGTCCGCCAAGGTCTCGTTCCGCCTGGTCGAGGGACAGGACCCGCAGAAGATCCGCAAGGCCTTCCGCGACTACGTGACGGCGCGACTTCCCGGCGACTGCAAGGTGGAGTTCGGCGACCATTCCGCCGCGCCCGCCGTTGCGCTCGACTGGAACATGAAGCCGCTGGCCGCCGCCCGCAAGGCGCTGACCGAAGAGTGGGGCAAGGAGACCGTACTGATGGGCTCCGGCGCCTCGATCCCGATCGTCGCCGACTTCAAGCGGACGCTCGGGCTGGACTCGCTGCTGGTCGGCTTCGGCCTTGACGACGACAACATCCACTCGCCGAACGAGAAGTACGATCTGCGCAGCTTCCAGAAGGGCATCCGCTCCTGGGCAAGGATCCTCGCGGCGCTGGCGGAGGTGAAGTAAGGGCACCGGTGCCGTAGCGTGGATTAGCCGAAGGCGTAATCCACCAACTTCGTTCCGCATACGCGTGTGTGGGGTGGATTACGCTTCGCTCATCCACCCCACGAAGCTCACCAAATAAAAACGCCGCCCGGAATTGGGCGGCGTTTCATTCCAAAACGTGCAGAGGTAGGTGACATCTACCCTACACGAAACCCCGCAAATCTCAAGATCGGTAGCCCGGCAGCTCGCGGTCGAGCTTGCGCAGCAGCGGCGGCCAGACGAGGTTGGTCGCGCGCAGCTCGGCGCGGTCGCGGTTGGCGAGCAGCTCCGTGTTCTTCTCGATCGCGATCTCCTCGACCGGATAGACCGGCGTGCCGAGCGCGCGTGTGCGCACCTGCATCGAGCAGGCACGCTCGAGGTGGTACATGCGCTCGAAGGCGGAGGCGACCGAGCGGCCGACGGTGAGCGTGCCGTGGTTGCGCAGGAGCATGTGGTTGTGATCGCCGAGATCCTTCTGGAGCCGCGGCCGTTCGTCGTGATCGAGCGCAATGCCTTCATAGTCGTGATAGGCGAGGTCGTGGGTCACGAGCTGCGCGGTCTGGTTCAGCGGCAACAGGCCTTCTGCGCTGCTCGACACCGCGGTGCCGTCGAGGGTGTGGAGATGCAGCACGCAGATCGCGTCCTCGCGCACCTCGTGGATCGCCGAATGGATGGTGAAGCCGGCCGGGTTGATGCTGTACTCGCTCTCGGAGAGCTGGTTGCCGTGCAGGTCGACCTTGACGAGGCTCGAGGCCGTGATCTCGTCGAACATCAGCCCGTAGGGATTGATGAGGAAGTGATGGTCGGGCCCGGGCACGCGCGCTGAGATGTGGGTGTCGACCAGGTCGTCCCAGCCATACAGCGACACCAGACGATAGCAGGCAGCGAGATTGACCCGTTGCTGCCACTCGGCCTCCGTCATGTTTGACGGCACTTCCTTGAGGCGGGCTTCCGCTGGCGACATGGCAAATCTCTCCGAACTTCGTTGTTGCGGGGAGGTACCCTAGTCTCGCAAGGGGCGGGCGGCAAGGCGACGAAATCGCGGCAGCCAAGCGTAGCCCGCATGGAGCGGAGCGGAATGCGCGACACTCTCACGGCCCCGGATTCGCTGCACTCTGTCCGGGCTAGGGAGAGAATTCTACGGCGCCGGGATCGACAGCAGGCTGGAAATGCTGCGGCCGCGGATGTCGTAGACGCGGGCGAACACCACGTCGTCGCGTTTGATCTCGACCATCACGGGCGCGGTGAGACCCTTGCAGTAGAATTCGCCGAGCGTCATGGCGAAATCGGCGGCATTGGAATCCCAGCCGATGGTGAAGTCGGGGCCGAGCGCGACCTGGGCCGGGCGCTGCGGACCGCACACCGCGACCTTCCATTTGCGATTGCGCGGCGGCGCTTCCTGGCGCTCGACCAGCTGCTCGCGCAGCTCGTCGGAGGCCTGCTTCAGCGCGAGGCCCCAATAGTCCAGCATGAAGCGTTCGTCGGCGCCGCGCACCGTGCCGGCGATGTGGTTGAAGTGGGTGTACTGATAGGGATGCAGCCGGATCATCTCGGCAAGCGGCAACGCGAGGCCAAAGCAGAACAACGCGAGCACGGCCGGCTGCCAGGCGCGATGGTTGGCGCGCAGCCGCTCCATGGTCCAGGCGAAGGCGACGCCGCCCAGCACCGCCATCGGCGGGATCACGAACACGAAGTGGCGGATGCCGTTGTAGAGCGCCGGACGCTTCACCATCGCGATCGCGAGCGGCAGGGCCGCCGCCAGCGTCAGCATCAGCATGATGGTCTTCCGGCGCGCCGGAACCTCGCGGCGCGGCAGCATGGCGAAGGTGCCGACCACGGCGCCGGCCGTCAGCACCAGCATCACTTCGGGCAGCTGCAGCGCGAACAGCGTCGGCAGGTAGGACCAGGGCATGTCGGGCACGGACACGAGCGCGCCGTCGAACATCTCCTTCCAGGGCTTCTCGAAGAAGTGCGAGAAATACGTCAGCGCCTCGAAGGGATTGCCGGGCTCCATGATCGACCACGGCCAGATCAGGCCCATCACGAGATAGCCGAACACGAGGCCGGGCAACAGCACGTAGACGACATGGGCGAACCGCCTGATCGCTTCGCGCGCGCCTTCGGTGCGCAGCTCCTCCAGGAACAGCGGCACGAAGCCGATCATGGCGTAGACCAGCGCGAGACCGCCGAGGATGCGGCAGCCGATCGAGAGACCCGCGCCCAGGCCCACGATCAGGATGGTGCGCGGCGTCGGCTTTGGATATTCCTCGGCAAGCCGGACCAGGCCGAGCATCAGGATGATCATCGCCACCGCGAAGGGCGCATCCTTCGGGTTCATGAACATGTGGCCGTAGAAGATCGGGCAGAGCGCGAGCAGCAGGAGCGAGGCGAGGCCCGCAAGAGGGCCGCCGATGCGGCGGCCGAGCCGCCACGTCACCGCGAGCCCGATCACGCCGACGATCGCGCCGACCAGGCGTCGCGTCTCGAACAGCTCGAGCGGAATGACCTTGTGCAGCAGCGCTGCGGCCATGTCGAAGCCGCCGCCATACATGTAGAGGTTGGCGAAAGAGAGCGCGCCGGTGTCCCTGAAGCCGGAGCCGTACATGCGCAGCAGCAGGTCGGCATATTCGGCGTGGGTATAGTCGTCCCAGCCGAGCCCGTAGTCGCGGAAGGTCAGGCCTGCGACGACGGCGACGGCAGCCAGCACCAGCATGGCGATGTCGTCGCAAGTCCGTTCAACCGAGCGCCCGAGTGGCGTGTCGATCGCCGAAGTCGTGATGGATGTCATGGCTGCTGGTGACCCGGACGACCCTCTCGGCCCTGCTGGTGCGCGCGGGCCTGCTCCCCGGAATCCCTATAGCGCAGTTCCATTACCAAGTAATTGGGCATTATGGCTAAATTCCTGATGCGACGCAGCAATTTCCGACCAATTTGGAGCACCTGACAGCTAGCTGAACGTTGCTGAAGGGAATGTGAATAAGTCCCTGATATCCTTCCCTTTAGGAACGGTGGCGGCAATTGGTCGTTGGCGAGGGACGCAGTATGACGGTATCGTGGCGTAGCGGGTGTCGCGCGTTGATGCGTGGCCGGGGGTGTGTTCGATGAACGTGGCTTTGTTGATCGCTGGGATCTTCGCCGTGGTGGCGGGCCTCCTTGCGGTCGCGTTTGGCTATTCGATCAGGGATTTCAGCCTCGGCAGCACGCTCATAACCAGCGGAACGATTGGCGTCTGCTCCGGAATGTTACTGGTCGGGCTCTACGCCGTGGTGCTCGAGCTGAAGGCCATCGCGCGTCGCCTGGCCGGGGCGGGCGCGGCATCGGAGGTACGCGTCAGGCCGGTGCTCCCGCCGGGCCTTGCGTCGCCAAATGGACTGAGTGCGCCTGCGCCGGAGCTTGCTGCGGCGGTGCGGGCCGAGCCGCCATCGCCGGCTGGGCTGCCATGGCAGGCTGAAGCGCCCGTGCGCCCAGGCGCCGAGGCGACGGCCGAGGCGGAAGTGCCTCCGCAGCCGCCCACAGCGCAGGAGCCACCGCGCCGGCGCAACCTGATGTTCGCCTCGAGCTCGCGCAAGGAGCGCGAGCGCGCCGAGGCGAAGGCTGCCGAAGGTCCACCGCCGCAGGCGCGCACCGAGCCCGCGGAGCCGGCCGCGCCCGACACTCCACACGCGAGCTTCGACGACGCCTGGCCGAAGCCGGACCGCGCGCGGCCGCCGGAGCCGTCTGCGGTGCGTCGGCCGCTGCAGCGCCCATCGTCGACCTTCGAGCCTGCCGCGCCTCAGCCCGCCGCGCCTCTGCCGGCGTCCGAGCCGCCGCCGGCCGAACAGCCGCAGGTGACGGTGCTCAAATCCGGTATCGTCGACGGCATGGCCTATTCGCTCTATTCCGACGGCTCGATCGAGGCGCAGATGCCCGAAGGCATGATGCGCTTTGCCTCGATCGATGAACTGCGCGCCCATCTCGACCAGCGTGGTGGCTGACGACCTCGCGCGTCCAAGTCAAATCTTCCGGTTCTTGTCGCGAGATCAGTAATCGATACAACTTTCCAAGTTGTCCTATTTCGGCCAAAAGTATTGTCGACACAGAATACTTCACCGTCGCTCATGCCGCGACGGAGCCTGATTGGAGAGGGGCGCGCCCATGTCGGATGCAGGGGCCAAGAGTTTCATCGAGCTGACGGCGAGCATCGTGTCGGCCTATGTCGGCAACAACCCGACACCGGCCGCCGAAATTTCGAACCTGATCAGCCAGGTGCACGGCGCCTTGACGCGGGTGTCCTCGGGACGTGTCGAGACGCCGCTCGAGCCGGCAAAGCCCGCGGTGTCGCTGAAGAAGTCGATCGCGCCGGACTATCTGGTGTGTCTCGAAGACGGCAAGCGATTCAAGTCGCTGAAGCGCCATCTGCGCACCCAGTACAACATGACGCCCGAGCAATATCGCGAGAAATGGGGCTTGCCGGCCGACTATCCCATGGTCGCGCCGAACTACGCGGTGGCCCGTTCGCAACTGGCAAAGAAGATGGGCCTCGGGCAGCAGCAGCGGAAGAAGGGGAAGTAACTCCTCAAGACGCTTCCGCGAGCGCCTCTTTCGCGTCGGTCTTGATGCGCTCGACCATCGAGCGCAGGCCGTTGGAGCGCTGCGGCGTCAGGTGGTCGCGGAAGCCGAACTCGTTGAACACCGAAATCGCGTCGGTCGCGAGAATTTCCTGCGGCGTGCGGCCGGAATAGAGCGCGAGTACGATCGCGACCAGCCCGCGCACGATGTGCGCGTCGCTGTCGCCGCGATATCTCAGGATCGGTACGCCATTGCCGCGATCGACCAGCTTCTGGAGCCAGACCTGGCTGACGCAGCCGTTCACCTTGTTCTCGGCCGAATGCTCTTCCTCGGGCATCGGTTCCAGGGTGCGGCCGAGCTCGATGACGTACCGGTAGCGGTCGTCCCAGTCGTCCAGAAGCTCGAAATTGTCCCTGATGTCGTCGATCGAAGTCATTGATGGCCCGTGGTTCCCGCTTCCCGCCAATATAGGCACGCGAGGCCGTGAAATCGATAGGATTGGGGCCCTAATTCGGCGTCGGCTCGGGTCCGTGCCATTCCAGCGCAAGATCGTCCTGGGTCAGCGTGTCGCGCGGCGCCTCGGTGGCGGCCGCGTCGCCTTCACCGGCGACGGTGATCGAGCCGGTATGGTCGGGCGCCTTCTTGTTGGTCTTCTCGTTCTTCTCGTCGGTGATCTGCTCTTTCTTGTCGTTGATGATCTGGTAGATCTTGCGCGCGCCGTCCTGGGCCCGCTGGCCGATGATGGTCGCGGCCTGGCCGCCGACCTCGCAGGCCGCCGGCTGGCGCTTGCAGAACTGGCTCATGTCGGAGACGGCCGCGGTCGCAGCCTGCACCGCGTCGGCAGCGCCGATCTGCGGCAGCTTCTCCGATTCGGGCGTCTTGTCCCGCGGCAGGAGCACCAGCACCAGCCCGAGCCAGAATGTGATGCGGAGCAGAAAGCGCATCTTATCGACCTGTACGTTAGATCCCGCGGCGGCGTTGTCCGCGCGCGTTTCGACCTAGCAACTCTCGATAAATCGCAAGTGATTGCCTTGAGCTTAATTCGCGGAAAATTGACGCAAAAATCTTCGCAAGACGAGGTCTCGTAAAGATTCGATTGACGAGGGCGGCCGTGGTTGTCCGGACCTGCATGTCCACCAATTCGAAACCATGAGCGGGGCGGTGAAACCCTGTGTTCACCATCACCGATGATGACGTCGCCAAATCGCCTAAAAATCTCCGCGATGGCGCGGTGTCCGGCCGCACGCCGATCCGCCTTAGCACTCGTTTAAGGTCGCTCTGACACGGTGGCTCAACGACAAGGAGGCGTTCCGGCGCGTCTTCCAAAGACGATTGAGCCGAAGCGCGAGACCCGTGACAGTTTTGAGTATCATCCGCGATTGTCTCGATGCACTGCTGCATCCCTCCGCGCGTTACGATGCGCTGACGCGTGCGCGCCATCGGGCCTTCATGGCGCCGCGGCTTCTCGGAAGCCTGGCCGCCTTTGCCGCATTTCCCGTCTATCTCGTGCTGCGCGGCGCGCCGAGCGCGATCGAGGTCGCGGCCTTCGCCTGGCTGATCGCGCCGATCCTGTTGTCCTGGTTCCTGTCGCGCACCGGCCGCTATGAAGGCGCCCACGTGCTGTCGTCGCTGGCGCTCGCCGGCCTGATCATGGCGGTCGCCGCCACGACCGGCGGCATCGAATCATTCGCCGCGATCTGGCTGGTCGTGGTTCCGCTCGAGGCCTCGCTGTCGGCGTCGCGTCGCGTTGCAGCCTTTGCCTCCTTGCTCGCGCTGTCCTGCGCGGGCCTGTTGATCCTGCTCGGCCAGTTCGGCTGGCTGCCGGCCGGCGAGCTCGGCGGCGCGGAACGCGGTATGATGATGGCGTTCGGGGTTGCCTCCGCAACGCTCTATGCCGCGGGCCTCGCCTTTGGCGCCGAGTCGCTTGCGCGGACCAGCGTGACGCTGCTGTCGCGCGAGGAGGAGCGCTATCGCCTCCTGGCGCGCAACATGAGCGACGTGATCTCTCGGCATCAGCGCAACGGCGCGGTGCAGTTCATCTCGCCGGCGGCGGAAGCCATGCTCGGCATGCCCGTCGCCCAGCTGCTCGGCCACGGCCTGTTCGACCGGGTCCATGTCGCCGATCGTCCGGCCTATCTCACCGCGCTCTCGGATGCCGCCCGCGGCGACGTGCGCAGCGTCGAATTCCGCCTGCGGCGCGAGCCCGCCGGCTCCGAGCGCGGTCAGGTCGATTTCATCTGGGTCGAGATGCGCTGCCGGCCGCTCGAGCAGGACCAGCATCGCGATATCACCGCTGAGCTCGAAGTCGTCGCGGTGATGCGCGACGTCACCGATCGTAAGCTGTCCGAGCAGGCGCTCGACCAGGCCCGGAGCGCGGCGGAATCGGCCGACGCCGCCAAGACGCGCTTCCTCGCCACCATGAGCCACGAGCTGCGCACGCCGCTCAACGCCATCATCGGCTTCTCCGAGATGATCGCGCAGGAGCAGAGCTTGATGCTGGCCGCTCACCAGCGCAAGGAATATGCCGAGCTGATCAATGCGTCCGGCCAGCATCTTCTGTCGGTCGTCAACGGCATCCTCGACATGTCGAAGATGGAATCGGGCAATTTCGAGATCGCGTCGGAACCGTTCGCGCCGCGCGCCTCGCTGATGCATTGCTGCAATCTGCTGGCGCTGAAGGCACGCGAAAACGGCATCGATCTGATCACCGATGCGCCGCAGGATCTTCCCCTGATGAACGGCGATCCCAGGGCCTTCAAGCAGATCGTGCTCAATCTCGTCGCCAACGCCGTCAAATTCACCGAGCGTGGCGGTCAGGTCACCGTATCCGCGTCAGCATCCGCCTCGCAGCTGACGCTGCGCATCAGCGACACCGGCGTCGGCATCGCGCCTGACGATCTCAAGCGCATCGGCGCGCCGTTCTTCCAGTGCGGCAAGACCTATGAGCGCCGTCACGAAGGCACCGGCCTCGGTCTTTCGATCGTGAAGAGCCTCGTGGCGTTGCATCTCGGCGAATTGACGGTACAAAGCAAACTCGGCGAGGGCACCGCCGTCACGGTCAAGCTGCCGCTCGTCTACACGCCGCCGCAAGCCAGGCCGGCGGACAGCAAGATCGCGACGCTGACGCCGGTGCCGCGTCATGAAGTTCAGGACCAACCTGCTCTGGTGAAGAAAAGTGCCTAGAAAGTCTGCCAACGACGAAGCTGCTCCGCGCCGCCGTGGCGCCAAGGGTGGTGCCAAGGGTGGGGCCAAGGCCGCGGTCCTGGATGTCGAGACCGAGCGCAATCTGGTGATGCGCGTGCTGCTGCACAGCCCCAAGGACACGCTCGCCGGCCTCGTCGCCGCCGCGGCCGTCAGTGCCATCGTTGCGAACGCGCTGTTTCTCCAGACCGGCCGGCATCCGGCGCCGATGTTCGGCACCGTGATCAACCTTCCCGCGCCTTCGTCGATCTCTCTGTCCAATCCCTTGCCGCGCCCGCGTCCCGTCGGCGCCGACACCTCGCCGCTCGAGCCGAAGGCGACCGAGTTTCGCGTCGAGCCGAAGCCGGCCGAGAAGGCGCCGGAGAGGCCCGCCGAGACCACGGCCTCGACGTCGCGCTCCGGCGATCCCATGACCAATCTGGTGATCAAGTCCATGGCGCCGACGCAGACGCCGTCTGCGATGGCGGTCGCGCGGCCGCCGGCGCCGATTCCGCTGCAGCAAAGCCCGGCGGCGCGTCGCCTCGCCGGCGTGCAGCGCGCGCTGTCCGAATATGGCTATGGCAATCTGAAGATCACGGGCGCGATGAGCGGCGAGACCCAGTCCGCGATCCAGACGTTCGAGCGCCAGCACAAGATGCCGGTGACCGGCCAGGTGACGGACCGCCTGCTGCGCGAGCTTGCCGCCGCGATCGGCCATCCCGTCGAATAATCGAACGTCCGCTGTCATTGACGCCGATCAATCCTCGGACCGGAGGAGCGATTTGCGTGGGATCAATGACGGTGGGAACCCTCGGTGAACATGATCGTCTCCATCTCATCAAGGGAGAGAGGTCGTCATGTTCAAGGTCTCGATTCTCGTCTGGATCATGCTCGGCACGGTACTCGCGGGCATCAGCCTCATCGTGGTGCTGATGGTGCCGAGCTTTGCCGCTGGCGCCATCAGGAACATCCCGTACGCGGTCGCCGTGGGATTTGCGCTGGCAATGCCACTGTCATACCTCGTTGCGCGCCAGATCGGTGGCGGGCAGGGCGCCGGCAAGGCATAACAAGCCGGCGCTGACACTGGCGGCGCTCGTCACGCTGGCCTATCGTTCGATTCATGCGTTTGAAATCAAATATCTGGGTCTCAGCCTACTTGCGCCGTTGCCAGACCGAAGGCGTGTTCGGCGCCGTGCGCCGTCGCGGCGCCGAGGAAGCGGGCGCGGTGTTCGTGAAGGTGTCGCTGCTCGACGGCAACGCAATGCTCTACGTGCCGGCGCCGCAGACGTCTTATGACGATGGCCGTCCCGTCGATCGCTTCTTTGTGCCGATCGCGCCGCAGCCGGTGCCTGAGCCGGCCGTGGAGGAGCGCCTGACCAAAGAGCTGCGTTTCGATCCGGACGCCTGGATCGTCGAGACCGAAGACCGTGCAGGACGGCACTTCCTCGATCTGGCGAAAACCTGACTAGCGCTCCGACGACCCGCCGCTGCCGGTGCGCACCGCCGGGCTCGAGCCGGGCTGCACGCTCGGCCGCGACTGGCTTGCGCCCGCGCGAGCGCGCTGACGGTCGCTGTCGTGCAGCGCCGGCTGGTACTTGGCGCGGGTGACGGCGAGCGTCGAGCCGCGCCAGGCGGCCAGCATCACCAGCGCGGAGCGATCGCTGAGGCGGTCATACAGCCGCGACAGCCGGTAGACCTCGTTCACGGAATTGCCGATCGCGGGCTTGAAGAACAGCAGAATGCGCTGGAAGTTCGGACTCGGCATGTCGAGCGCGCGGGCGGCGACCGCAAGCGCTTCGCCGCCGGCATCGTCGACGATCTGCGCCGCGACGCGCGCGGGCAGGATCAGGGTATCGCCGAGCTCGTGGGTGAAGCTCTCGACATCGCCCGCGATCGCCGCCATCTCCAGGACCTGGATCGCGCGCCTGGCGTGCACGGTCGGAATCCGCGGCGCGGCCTTCAGCGGTGTTTGCGCCAGGTTGTGCAGGATCAGCGCGCGCTGGCTCGCATCGGCGCGGAAGAACATGTCGTGGATCTCGGCCGCCTCTTTCGGCTGCATCGCCATGTTGGCGGCCATGCGCGCTTCCGCGTCGGTCGGCGTGCGGGCAGGCGAGGGAGCTGGCGCAGGCCGCGGGATCTCGCGCGCGAGCGGCACCCGGCGGCCTTCCTGCGCTGCGACCAGCCCGAGCTTCTGGAGGACGGGGACGGGCGTCTGGGGATAGATCGCGAGCCGCGCCTTGACGGCTGCGCGCGTCGCGTCGTCGACCTGGTCGATCAGCCGCGTCGCAAGCTCGATGAATTGCCGCTGCTCGTCCTCGCTGTGGGTGGGCGCCTGGACATACAGATCGGTCAACACGCGCAGCAGCGTCGGACGAACATCGACGCCTTCGCGGCGCGAGAGGGTCATCAGCCCGTCGAATCCGGGAAACAGCGACTTGGTCATGGAGGCGTACGCAACTCGGGAAGGACTGTTGCCTCAGCCTATCAGCGGTTCCTTTAAAGGCTCCTTAAGGAAAATGAAGTGTGAAGCAAACCCGCTCATTTCAGCAGATCTCGTGCCGTCGCGGGACGGCCGCGCGGCCCGTGCGGTTACGGTCCGAAGGCCGTGTTTACACCCCGTTAACCATAAACTGATCCTAATGACTCTCATGTTGCAGGGGCGCGTTTGGTCGCGCGGCAATTGAGAGAGCTGACATGGGGACCATCATCGAATTTCCGGCCGGTCGCCGGGTGGGCTCGTCGGGGGACGTCGCACCGCGCGCGGACACGGGGACGATCCTGATCCTTCCCGTCATTCGCATCGAGCGCGAGGCGGACGAAACCAGCGGCGACCGTGGACCGGAGCAGGGCACCGCGCCGGGGCGCCGTCGTCGTCGCCGCTAGTTCCGGCATTTGCAATGCCGGATTCCATCCACCGGATTCGTACCCTCGCATCGGCCATCCTGCTGATGCTGATGGGCGCCTCGCTCGCAGCCTGCAGCGGCGGTGATTTCGGCCGCACCCGAGCCGACATGCGCAGCGACGACATGCATCGCTGGTTGGGTGCCGAGGTCACCGGCAGCCTCGGCCTGACGCCCTCTCAATTCCAGCTTACCGACGAAGAGCGCCAGCTTCGCGACCTCGCTTATCCCATGATCGAGCCGCCGCTGTCGCGGCCGGCCTGGAAGAGCGTGTTCGGCGACTACAAGGCCCTGCCGTCGCCGTGGCGCCAGAAGATCGTGTTCGACCGCACCATGTACGGGCGCACGCTGATCGACGAGCCGCATCGCTCGCAATCCTCGCGCTATGCGCAGCTGATCGAGGACGTGCGCAACGATATCACCCGCTTCGAGCCGTTCTTCGCATGCGCGATTCGCGTCATCGATCTCGACAGGAAGCGTGACGCCAGCATGGCGCGCGTCTCCGAGCTCTCGCCGAGGGAGAAGGCGGATGCCGTCGAGCGCATGCAGGAGAACTCGCTGATCGTCCAGTGGGTACAGCTGTCGCTGGAACAGCGCGTCTCGTCCTATCGCTGGGCGCTGGAGCGGCTGGTGATCCAGGCGCCCGACAGCATGGCCGCCGATGCCGATCGCCTGATCGGCGAACTCGCCGCCCAGACCGCCAATCCGCCGGTGCAGTCGCAGCCGGCCTACGGCCGCGCGGTGATCTCGAAGGGCTGAGCGGCGGCCGCCACGGCCGCGCTGGCATCAGCCTCAGCTGCCCCTGCCGGCAGGTCCTGCCGCGACGCGCAACCGAGGAACCGGTGCCCACAGCTGTCGCCGACCCTCCCGGGCATCCCACCACCCTACCGATTGGTGATTGTTCTCCGCGGCAATAGAGGTAGGATTGGCTCGTTTTCTTCAAGTCATTTCACCCAAAGGTCCTTCGCGATGAGCGTAGACGCCGCGAGCCCGGTCAAGAGCCGCCTGGACGTCACCCTGCCGCGACAATTGCTAGTCTTGGCCGTTCTCCTGGGATGGACCGGCTCGGCTGCCGCGCTGACCAAGGAGGCGGCATTCGAGAACTGCCGGATGACCGTCGGCAGGCCGATCGTGCAGGCCTGCATGCGTGCGGGCGGGGGTGCCGATCGGGAAGCATGCCGCGCCAAGGCCTCGCCGCAGGTCCGGGCCTGCGTGATGGCGGCTTTGAACGCCGCCAACGGCCGCGCCAACGTCGCCGTCGAGCTTCCCAAGGAGGCCGCACCGAAGCTGGTCCCCGGCACGGCGCTGCCGAAGGATTTCATCGCCCCGCCGCGCACCATCTCCGACATCACCGCGATCCTCGACAGCGAAAAGCCGAACGACAAGCTGATTGCGGAGCTGAAGGCGGACGCGGATTCGACGCCCACGGGCAAGGAGTCCCGCGAGGACCTCGCTCAGTTCTATTTCGATCGCGCCAATGCGCGCGCCCAACTCGGCCGGCTCGCCGAATCCATCGCCGACGCCAACAAGGCTGTCGAGATCGGCCGCGGTGCAGTGGAGCCCAACATGATGGGCCGCCTGATGCAGCTCCTCTCGCTGCAATATGCTGCGGCTGGCGATCCGAAACGCTCGCTCGAAGTCATGCAGCGGCTGTTGCGCGACACCGCGAGCCTGCCGGGTGCCAAGGGGTATCAACTCAGTGCCAACAGGTCCATTGTCGGCATTCTCATCCAGATGGGTGACATCGCCCAGGCCGAGGCCTATCTGCGCCGGACCATGAGTGCCATCCAAGAAGCGCGAACCAGCGGTCTTCCAGGCTGGCGCACCTCCTATGCGCGCATGGGGCAAAGCTGGGAGTCGGATCTCGAAGGCACACGGGCATTGATCTTCGAGGCGCGCGGGCAGTTCGTCGAGGCCGAGGCCGCCTATCGCGTGGCAGAGCAACGCAAGCGAGCCGCCATGAAGGCCTTGCTGGACTCGGACAATCCGCCGGCTGAAACCGTCGTGCTTCAGGCGATCGACAATTTCGTGCTCAGTCAGGCCCGCATGAAGGCACGGCAAGGCCGGCTTGCTGAAGCGGAGGTCGACGCCCGCCGCGCTCTGCTGTCGCGGTTGAAAGATACTGGCAAGTACAACCCGGTCATGCCGCGCTACGTGATGGGGCTGGCCGGCATCTTGGTCGACGAGGGCCGCTACGAGGAAGCCGAGCAGCTTGGCCGCGTCGCGCTCGAGATCAACAAGACGGTCGGCGTGCCTGATGACTCGCAATCGACTGTGCAGCTGCTCTCGCGGCTCGCCGGCATTCTCAACCTGCGACGCAAGAATGCCGAAGCCAACGAGATGTTTGCGCAGATCGACAGGGCCGTTGCCAATTGGGACCCGCAGCGGCGCCAGGTCATCGAGCTCAACCCGGCGCGCATTCTCGCGCTCTACAATTCAGGTCAGCTCGACGCCGGCATCGCCGCTGCCGAGCAACTGGTCAAGAAGCAGATCGGACGGGTCGGCGAAAGCCATTTCGACACCGCCTCGGCGCGCGGCACCCTGGCTGTGGGCTTGATGCTCGCGCGGCGCGATGCCGACGCGATCCGCGAGTTCAAGGCCGCCATCCCGGTCATGATGGCGAACGCGAACGAGAATGCCGACGACGAGAACACGACCGTGGTGGCCGCGCGCAGCCAGCGACTTCAGACCATCGTCGAGAGCTATCTGCTGCTGCTCGCGCGGGCCGAGGGCACCGGCGGCGCCGTCGGTGAGGAGACCTTCAGTCTCGCCGATGCCATCCGCGGTCATTCGGTTCAGCAGGCTCTGGCGGCATCGAGCGCCCGCGCGGCTGCCAAGGATCCGGCGCTGGCCGATCTCGTGCGCAAGGAGCAGGACCTCACCAAGCAGGTCAACGCCCAGCTCGGCACGCTCAACAACGTCCTCGCCATTCCCTCGGCGGATCGCGACGAGAAGGGGGCGCAGCAAATCCAGGCGTCGATCGCGGCCTTGCGCAGTGAACGGGACAAGGCGCGCCTGGAGATCAAGCAGAAATTCCCTGTCTACGCCGATCTGGTTTCGCCGAAGCCGCCGAGCGTTGCCGAAATCCGCGCGACGTTGTCTGACAATGAAGCCATGTTGTCGTTCTATTTCGGCCAGAACGGCAGCTTCGTCTGGGCCGTGCCGAAATCGGGCCCGGTGGCGTTCGCTGCCGTCAAGGCCAAGATCGGCGACATCGAGACCAAGATCCGCAAGCTGCGCGAGGCGCTCGAGCCGCAGGCGGCGATGATCTCGGACATTCCTCCGTTCGATCTCAAGCTCGGCTACGAGCTCTACGAGCTGCTGCTGAAGCCGGTCGAGAGCGGATGGAAGCCGGCCAGGAACTTGATCGTGGTGACCAACGGCGCGCTCGGCCTGTTGCCGCTGTCGCTGTTGCCGACCGCCCCGGCGGAGGTGGCGGCGGACGAGGATCCGCTGTTCGTCGGCTATCGCAAGGTGCCGTGGCTGGCCCGGACCCATGCCGTGTCGACGGTGCCTTCAGCGGCCGCGTTGCGCACGCTGCGGCAGTTGCCGCCCGGCAAGCCCGGCCGCGGCGATCTCGTCGCGTTCGGCGATCCCTATTTCAACAAGGATCAGCAGGCCGAGGCAGAGAGCGCCGACAGCAAGGTTCAGGTCGCCGAGGTCGGCGGCAACGTCACCCGCGGCATGCCGCTGAAGCGTCGCAGCAGCCCGAAGCTCGAAGGCGTCGACAGCGCCGAGCTTGGCCTCCTGCCGCGGCTCCCTGATACGGCCGACGAGCTCAAATCGATCGCGCTGGCCTTGCAGGCGGATCCCTCGAAGGTCCTGTTCCTCGGCAAGAACGCGACCGAGAGCGCGGTCAAGACCATGAACCTGTCCGGTTTTCGCATCCTTGCATTCGCCACCCACGGTCTGGTCCCGGGCGAACTCAACGGACTGACGCAGCCCGCGCTAGCGCTGTCGTCGCCGGCGGTGACGGGCGAGAGCGGCGACGGCCTCCTGACCATGGAGGAGATTCTCGGCCTCAAGCTCGACGCCGACTGGGTCATCCTGTCCGCCTGCAACACCGGTGCGGGTGCAGGCGCCGGCGCCGAAGCGGCGTCCGGCCTTGGCCGCGCGTTCTTCTATGCCGGAACACGCGCCCTGCTGGTGACGAACTGGTCGGTGCATTCGCAATCCGCGCGGCAGCTGGTGACCGATCTGTTCAAGCGACAGGCCGACGATCCGAAACTGTCGCGGAGCGAAGCGCTGCGGCAGGCGATGATGGCCCTGGTCGATGGTCCCGGTTACCTCGACGACGAGGGCAAGACCGAGTTCGCCTACGCGCATCCGCTGTTCTGGGCGCCGTATACGATCATCGGCGATGGCGGCGTGCGATGATCGACGTGGGAAGGTTGGAAGGACAATGACGCGGAATATCTTGCTAGGGCTGGTTGCGGCAGGTCTCCTGTTTTCGGGAACGTCGCGGGCAACGCAATTGATCACCGAAGAGGAAGCCAAGCTGCCACCGCCGAAGGGCGCGATTGCGGCAGACCGGCGCGGTATCCTGCGCGGTCCGAAGGTGGAGTACATCTCGCCCGGCGAATCGGTGTCCTCGCCGATGCGACTCCAATTGAAGTTCGAGTCGTTCGGGGGCGCCAAGATCGATCCTGACTCGGTCAAGGTGACCTTCCTGCGCACGCCGAACGTCGATCTGACGACCCGGATCAAGCCGTTCGTCCAGGCCGACGGGATCAACATGCAGAATGCGGAATTGCCGCCCGGCGACTACACCATGCGGGTCGACATCAAGGACAGTGACGGACGGCCGGGCACGGCCATCTTTACCCTCAAGGTCGCACCGAAGTGACGTGTCCCTACTGCCAGGCCGAGAACGCGGACAGCGTGCTGGTTTGCGCCTCCTGTTCCCGGGACATCGCCGTGCCCGCGACGCTGATTGCGGAGCGCGACGATCTCCTGCGCAAGCGGGACCAGCTACGCGATGAGCTGGCGCGGGCCAGAGACGAGGTCGAAGCCATCATGCTGCGCAGGAAGTCGCGCTGACGATGGAGTGTCCGTTCTGCGCCGAGACGATCAAGGACGAGGCCATCGCGTGCAAGCATTGCTCGCGCGATCTGCGCTTCGTGCGGCCGACGCTCCTGGAGATCGAAGACATCGTTGCCGAGCTGGACAGGCTCAGGCGCGACCTCGACCGGGTCAACGTCCGACTCGAGCGCTACAGGAATCCGCTGCGCTATTTCGCGACGCATGCCGTTCTCTACGTCGTCGTTCCGGCCGTCCTGCTGACGATCGCGCATGTTCTGGTCACCATCACCTTCGATCTCTCTCCGATCCCGCTGCGGATCGCGTCGATCGTGATCCCCCTGCTGTTCGGTTTCGCAGCCTATCCTCTGCATCGGGTCTCGACGCTGGGAGCGTTCGTGCTGGCGTTGCTTCTCGCCAGCGTCAGCATCCAGGCGATGCTGACGGTGACCGGATTCCACGATGGCGTTCCGATCCTTCCCACCGTGTGGGTCGAATGGCGCGAAGTGTTCGAATACGGCGCCAGCATCCTGCTGGCCTTCGTGTCCGGAAACATCCTGGGACTCGTCGTCTTCCAGGTCCTGCCGCGCGTTCTCGGCCAGGGCGGCAAGCCCAATGCTTTCGCCTTCAGGATGGCGCGCCTGCTCGGGCAGCATGTCGGCGAGGAGCAGCTGCGCCGCCGCGCGCGGTTGATCCAGGATCTGATGCAGACGGTCGGACCGCTGGCCGGTGTCGCCGCGACGGCTGTCGGCTCGATCTACGCCGGCCTGAAGGGCCTGCTCGGCTAGCTCATTTGCGGCGCCCGGTGAGCCCTTGCGGCGCGCGCCGGGACGTTGCGCGCCCGCGCTGCAGCTTCCCGACGAGATCCCTCAACGCATCGACGAGCGGCACCGACGCGCGATAGGCGAGCCCAACCTCGCGTTTGACCTTCATTTCGATCTCCCTGACGGCGATGTCGGAAACGCCTTTCGCCACGCCTTCGGGGACGATGGCGATGCCGACGCCGGCCGCGACCAGCGCCATCGCCCATTCCTCCGATTGCGCGATCGCCGCGGACGGACGCCGCTGCGACGCGCGGCCGAAGAACGCGCTCTGCTCGCAATGGCAGCGGTCGATCATGGCCACGTCGGCGAGGTCGGCGGAGCGGAGTTTGTCCTTGAGCGTCAGCGGATGCGACGGCGGCAGCGCCGCGACGTAGCGCTCGCTCCAGAGCGGGACGAAATGCTCCTCGTCATCAAGCATGCTCTTCGAGATGATTCTGGCGTCCGCGCGCTCGTCGCTGCCGACGAGCCGGAGCGCGATGTCGTTGCGCGCCGTCAGCGGCTTGAGCAGCGCGATGGTTCTGGGCACGTCGAGCGTCCGCATCAGGCCGAGCGTGACAGTGGTCTTGGTGCTCGGTTTGCGGAACAGCTTTCGCGCGGCGTCGGCCTCGTCGATGATGCGGCGGGCGACGGTGTGAAACTGCTCGGCCGAGGCGGTCGGTGCGACGCCCTTCTTGTGCCGGATGAAGAGAGTGGTGCCGAGCTCCGCCTCCAGATTGGTGATCGCGGTCGAGATCGACGGCTGCGACACGAAGCAGCTGCGCGCCGCAGCCGTCAGGTTGCGCTCGCGGTAGACGGCGGCGAAATAGCGGAGCTCGCGGATGTCCATAGGATATGCCTAGAGATAGTATCAATATTAGATATTTTACCTATGGATCGAAGGATGACAAGAACAGCCTGTCCTCAACAGGCAGGGAAGCGCGATGAAGATCCATCACCTCAATACCGGCACGATGTGCCCCATGGGCCGCCGGCTCGTGAACGGCATCGGCGGCCTGTTCCAGCGCGCCCGCATGGTCTGCCATTGCCTCCTGATCGAGACCAGCGATGGTCTCGCGCTGGTCGACACCGGCATCGGGCTCGGCGACATCGCGACGCCGGATCGGCTCGGCAAGCGCTGGGTGCGCCAGACCGCGCCAAGGCTCGATCCGGCAGAGACGGCGGTGCAGCAGGTGAGGGCGCTCGGTTATTCGCCTGACGACGTGCGCCACGTGCTGCTGACGCATCTCGACCGCGACCACGCCGGCGGTGTGCCCGACTTTCCCCGCGCGGCGATCCATGTTCACCGCACCGAGTACGACATGGCGGTACTGCGCGAGCCCGCGCCGCCCGAAGGGCGTTACGTCATGGCGCAGTGGAGCCACGGACCGCGCTGGAGTTTCTATGGCGAGGCCGGCGAAGACTGGTTCGGCTTCAAGGGCGTGCGCGCGCTCGGCGATCGCGAGGGTGACATCCTGACGATTCCGCTCGCGGGTCACACGCTCGGCCATTGCGGCATCGCGGTCCGCTCCGGCGACACATGGCTGCTGCATGCCGGCGACAGCTATTTCCATCACGCCCAGCTCGACGCGTCGCCGCGCGCGCCGCTGATGCTCCGTTATTTCCAGCGCCGCGTCGACATGGACCGCAACGCCCGCCTCGCCAACCAGGCGCGCCTGCGCGAGCTGAAGCTCAGCCATAGCATCCGCGTGACGATTTTCAACAGCCACGATCCGGTCGACTACGAGAACTGCCGGTGCGGGGCGCACATATGAGTCTCACCCTTCGACGAAATTGATCGGTCTCAGATAATCCTGCTTGCCGATGTCGACGCCGTTGTGACGCAGGATGGCGTAGGCCATGGAGATGTGGAAGTAGGTGTTAGGGATCGTCATCTGCAGGAAATAATCCCGGCCGCCGAGAAACCTTCCTGGTGCCCAGGAGAGCCTCACCTTCTGCTCGCTCGCATTGGCATATTCCCTCTCGGGGACGCTCTCCACGAAGGCGATCGTCTTTTTGATGCGGGCGCGCAGCTCGTCGATGGTGCGTTCGTTGTCTTCATGTCGTGGCGGCGTCTGACCCGACAACCAGGCGGCCGCGGCCTTGACGTAGTTGCAAGCGCTTTGGACCTGATAGGTGAAGTCCTGCATGTCGGGTGCGAGGCGGCTGTGCATGAGCACCGCGACATCGAACTTTTTTGCGGCCGCATGCTGCTCGGCTTTGTCTAGGCAGGTCAGCAGATTGGCGAGGTTTTGCCTGCACTGTGAAACGACGTCGTAATACATGGGCGTCTTCCCTGACATTGAGCGGTCACGTCGCGGAGGCCGATGCCTGTGGCACCGGCCCCGATGGATTCTTTACGCGCTACGCCGGCACACTGCACGTCGCGGTACGGGAATTATCGGCAGCGGAGATGCGGAGTGTCGCGAGTTCTGCGAGGATGAAAGCGAGAACCGCAAGCCCTGCGCCGACAAAGCCGAGATGGTGCGCGCCGACCAGCGGGATCGCCACCGCACCGATCAGGCCCGCCGCCGACATGCCGAAGAACGAACCGGCGGTGTTGAGCCCAAGCAGGACGGGCGCAATCGACGGAGCGAGCGCAACGAGGCGATATTGCTGCGGCACCAGCAGGCCCCAGCCAGCGGCGCCCCAGATCGCGACGACCGGAATGGCGGTCCACAGGCTGGCGCTGGTCCAAGGCATCGAGGCGCTGACGATGGCGAGCACGACCAGCGTCGACAGGATCACCATGCGCGAACCGATACGATCGATGAGCCGACCGAAGGCGAGGTTTGCGATCGTGCCGCCGGCGCCCCAGAGCACGAGCAGGGTTCCCAGCACCAGCGCGTCGTTGCCGATGGCGCGGTCGAAGGCCACGGCGAAGTAGGTGTAGACCGTGAAGATGCCGCTGAGATTGACGAGCGTCGTCGCCAGCGTCAGCAGAATCCGGGAGTCGGCCAGTGGTGCGAGGCGCTTCGACAGCGAGACCGCCGGCGGCAGCGGCACTTCAGCGAGGAAAGTCCAGACACCGAGACCGGCCGCCGTGCCAAGCGCGGCCACGAACAGCATCGTGTAGCGCCAGTCGCCGAGGCCGCCGATGACGGCGCCGGCAGGCGAGCCCAACGCGGTCGACAGGGTCAGGCCGGCGACCACGATGGAGAGCGCGTAGCCGCGTCGCTCCGGCGGCACCAGCATGGCGGCGGATCCCGTCGCGGTCGGTGAGAACATCGCGGCACCAACGCCGGCGAGCGCGCGAGTCATTAGCGCTATGGCGAAGGTCGGCGAGACCGCTGTCGCAAGGTTCGCCAGCACGAAGACGGCGGCGCCCGCGATCAGCATGGTCTTGCGCGAGACGCCCGCCGCGAGCGCGGCGATGGTCGGCGACAGCAGCGCGAAGGTGACCGAGTAGATCGTGGTCATCTGCCCGGCAGCGCCAATGCTGACGTCGAAATGGCGGGCGATTTCGGGCAGCACGCCAGCCACGACAAAACTATCGGTGCCGAGCGCGAACATGCCGATCGAGAGAACGAGAAGACGGCGGTCCATTGTCGTTGTCCTTGATGTCTGGATTGTTCAGGCGGCAGCGTTTGCCGCTGGATGCTGTGGCGCGAACCGCGCCTTGATCTCGCAGGCGACCTGCGCGACGTTTTCGTCGAGCACGAAATGTCCGCTATCGAGCCAGACCAGCTTTGTATCCGGCAGGTCGTTGAGGTAGGCGCGGGCGCCGGGCGGGATGAAGAACGGGTCGTGCTTGCCCCAGACAATGAGCGTCTTCGGCTGGTGCTGGCGGAAGGCGGCCTGCCACTCCGGATAGAGCGCGACGTTGCTCTTGTAATTCTCGAGCAGGTCGACCTGGTAATCCTGCGTGCCCGGCCGATCGAGCAGTGCCTGGTCGAGGATCCAGTTGTCGGGATTGATGGCCTCGGGGTTCTTCGCGCCGACGAGCCAATGAAACTTGGTGCCCTCGATGCTGACGAACTCCCGCGCGGGCTTCTCCGTCTCGGCGTTGCGGTTCTCCCACAGCGGCAGCAGCACCTTCCTGGGCGCGTCGCCGACGCCTTCCATGTAGGCGTTGGCGTTCTGGATGATGAAGCCCTTCACCTGCGAAGGCCGCTGTGTGAACAGGCGGAAGCCGATCGGGCCACCATAGTCCTGCATGTAGAGAATGTAGGAGGTAAGCCCGAGGGCCTCGATGAGGCCGGCGACATGGGCGGCGAGATTGTCGAAGGTGTAGGTGAACTCATTGCGCGGCGGCGCGTCGGAATGTCCGAAGCCGATGTAGTCGGGCGCGATTAGATGGAAGCGGTCGGCCAGTGCCGGCATCAGATCGCGGAACATCTGGCTGGAGGTCGGCAGGCCGTGCAGGAGCAGGATGGTCGGGGACGCCGGGTCTCCGGCCTCGCGGTAAAACACCTTGCGGCCGTTCACGGTGGCGGTGCGATGGAGCGTCGGGTGGGGCATGGGTTTCCCTTTTTTTGGCTGTCCGGCCGCCGGCGGCGAGCGGTGCCGCTCTTTTGGGGCTTTCCGGGAATGCCCGGCAGCCGCTAGGATCGGGAGGAACCCTCTCGTTTAGTGGAAGGCCCTATGGACCGCCTGGATGCCATGTCGGTGCTGCTCGCGGCCGTCGAGAACGGCAGTCTGTCCAAGGCCAGCCGCGAATTGCGGCTGCCGCTGGCGACCGTCAGCCGCAAGGTTGCCGAGCTGGAAGCGCATCTGAAGGCGACACTGCTGATCCGCTCCGCCAAGGGCCTGGAGCTGACCCCGGCCGGGCGGTCCTACGTCACCTCAGCGAAATCGATCCTCGAACAGCTGTCCGAGGCCGAGCGCGCGGCCGCAGGCGAATACAGCGAGCCGAAGGGCGACCTCGTCGTCACCGCGCCGATCATGTTCGGCCGGATGCACGTGCTGCCGGTGGTGACGCGCTTCCTTGAGGCGTTTTCCGAGGTGTCGGTCGGGCTGGTCCTCACCGACCGCGTTGCGCATTTCCTCGAAGACCAGGTCGATGTCGCCCTGCGTCTTGGTCTCTTGCCGGACAGCAGTCTGATCGCAACGCGCGTCGGCGAGGTCCGGCATGTCATCTGTGCGAGCCCGGACTATCTCGCCGCCAACGGAATTCCTGAAACGCTCGACGATCTGGAAAAACATCGTCTGGTCTCGTTCCAGAGCGTGTCGGCGCTGAGCACCTGGACCTTCGAGCATGACGGCACCGAGAAGACCGTCTCGTTCCGCTCGCGCCTCGGCGTCAACACCATCGATGCCGCCATCGATGCCGCGCTCGCGGGCGCTGGCCTCGTGCGGGCGGTGTCGTATCAGATCGCCGAGCACGTGCGGGCAGGGCGTCTCGCCGTCGTGCTCGAGGCCTTCGAGCCGCAGCTTCGCCCCGTGCATCTCGTCTACGACACGCAAAGCCGCTTGCCGCTCAAGCTCCGCGCCTTCGTCGATTTCGTCGTCCCGCGCCTGCGCGAACGGCTGGCGCAGGCGAGGCTTTAGTCCTCGGGGACGAAGCGCAGCGTGCCGGCCTGGCGGCTTGTCGGTGTCGCTGGTGTGGTTGACGCCGTCCATGACGCGCGTCGGCGAAATCGAACGGGCTCGTTCCGTCGAGGCACGCGACGTTGACGCCATGGAGGGTGAAATCAACCGTCGCGTTGCAGCCGCGAGAAGCGGAAATTGCAGTGGCTGGCGCCGCCCGCCAGCGTCTGCGTCCGTTCCAGGCGGATGCCGCGCGTTGCATAGGCGTCGAAATCGAGCCCGCAAATGTTGGGCAAAATCTCCTCGTCGCCATGGCGGCCAGCGAATTTGCAGAAGCCGCAGGCACGGTAGTTGATACCGAATTCGAAACCGTCATCCGGGCCCGGCGCGACGAAATCGTAGACGAAGTCCTCCGGAAACTCCGCCTGATGGCTTTCTGTCGTGCTCTTTGCCGCGTGCTCGCGCAGCAGCGCCTGGTTCTCCGCGGACATGAATTGATCGCCCGCGGCGAGACGTTCCGCTTCGGGCACGTCGAGCAATTGCGCCTTGTAGGTTTCCCGCTCGATCTCGCCGATCACGGGCAGCGGCACGCCGTGCCGCCGCAGCACGCGGCTGATCGCCATGAAGCCGATCAGGCGCATGAAGAAATCGGTCATGCGGCTTGCGGTGCCGCCGACATAGGGCGTCTGGGTGAGCACGATGGCGAATTCGTCCATCACCTCGCGCCTGATGCCGTCGATGCCGGTGATGTCAGCGCGCTCGCGCAGCATCGCCTCGGCCAGGTCGAGCCGATGGCGCATCGCGGCTTCCATCGCGCCGCGATGCTGCTGGTAGAAGGGATGGATCTCAGCCATGGCAGCCTCGCATCTCTGGCTTGTTGGACATCAGGCACGTCATTCCGCGGCGATCGCCTCGATCTCGAGCAGCCATTTGCCGTTGACGGTCTCGGCGACGATGACCGTTAGCGCAGGCTGATGGTCCCCGAGCGCCGCGCGGCGAATGGTGCGGTTGGTCACGAGTTGAGCCCGGTCGGTCAGGAACGTGTTGACCTTGACCAGATGCTCGACGCCAAGACCGGCGGAGGCGAGCACCTCCTTGACGTTGCGCCAGGCTTGCTCGCATTGCGCCTCGAATCCTTCGGGCACGGTGCCGTCAGGTCTCTCGGGCACCTGACCGCTGATGAACAGCAGGCGGCGATGCTGCTTCAGTTCAAGTCCCATGCAGTAGCCGCCGGCGGGCGGGTGGACCGTTGCGGGATTGTGGCTGACGATGTGGGCTGGGGCCATGGGGGTTTCTCCTGATTGCGGGCCGACCGTATCCGGCGACATCACGGCGGCGCAAAGCATCATTCCTGCGGTTCAGCGCAAGAAAATCTATTGCAAGACGGCGGTCCATCAGTGTCAAACTCCGTCGCGATGACCTACGCCCTTCCACCGCTCAACGCGCTCCGCGCCTTCGAGGCCGCCGCGCGCCATCTCAGTTTCAAGCTGGCCGCGCACGAGTTGCATGTGACGCCCGCCGCTGTCGGGCAGCAGGTGAAGGCACTGGAGGCGCGCCTCGGCGTGCAGCTGTTCGAACGGCTGCACAAGCAGCTCATCCTGACCGCGGCAGGCCAGGCCTATCTGCCCGGCGTCTCCGAGGGCTTTCGCCACATCGCGGAGGCGACCTCGCAATTGAAGCCGTCAGGTGCGTTGCTGCTGCAATTGGGCGTCCATGCCGGCTTCGATCTGCGCCGGCTCGATCTGGCAGCGTTTCGCGACGTGCATGCGGAGATCGGCTTGCGCGTGCTCCAGCCCGCCGGCCTGCACGAACTGGTCGAGGGCAAGGTCGACCTCTTGATCGCCCGCAGCCTCGGCCATCATCCCGGCTATCGCTGCAACAGGATCAGCGAAGGAACAGGTCGCGGCGATTGGCTGATCGCGCCCGAGGGCACCGCGGATTGCCCCGAGATCGTCGGCTTTCGCGCCTGGCTGCGCACTATGGCGGATGAGAAGGCGCACGCTGTCGGCCGTCCGCGATTGGTCGGCGGTGTCGGAAGCTGAGAAAGCAGGCGCGCAATCGGCCACTTCGTCATTTCCGGCTTGATCATTTGCGCTTGAAAGCGGCTCTTTTGCCTGCGTGACCCGTATCACAGTCTAACAGAACCGCCTGCGCTACTCCTGTGACCACCAGATGCGAGGGGATGGCACCCTCCTTGGACAACGGGAGAGAGAAATGACTGAGCGCAGCAGCAATCGGAACCACAAAGAGCTGGACGACCGTGAACTGGAGACCGTGTGCGGTGGCTTCATCAATGATGGCGGCTGCATCGGTCCGTGGATCGTCAATGGACGGATCACCACCCATCAGCCCGCCGGCCCGAACCCCTGGCTGCCCGGCGGCATCTTTCACGGCTGAGCACCACACCTCAACCTTTCTGACACACACAATTTGAACCGGAGTGACCACAATGCTGAACCTCGACCATGGAAAATCGGAAATCATCGAACTGACCGATGCGGAGCTCGAAACGATCGTCGGCGGCAACTGGCTCGGCGACGCCTTCCGCGCCATCGGCGGCGCCATCAAGAGTGCCGTCGAGTGGGTCGGCGGCCTGATCTTTGGCGGCTTGCAGGGCCCGGGCAACCAGCGCGGCCCGTTCGGTCCGGGATCGGGCCCCGGCCAGCCGCCCTTCTGATCCCATCGCCTTAAACTCGATCGCGAAAGGAGAGGCTGCCTCGGTTGGCGGCCTCTTTCTTTTTCGGCCCTGTTGTCGCGTCGCCATGCGGCCCGAGCGATCGGTTGTCCACACCCACGACACGCAGTAGCGACTTGCGGATCCGACCTACCAGCGATCGATAATTTGCCAGCGCGTTGTCACGTTGCTTTGATCGCGGCATGAGCACCAAATCACGCGAGGTCATCTGGAGCGGCCGCATCATGGGTGCGGAGATTTCCGCCAAGCATGCGCGCGAGGAAGCGAAGAAAGCCGTGCGCGAGGCCGATCGCGCCGAGGCGGAAGCCTGGTCGGTGCGGATGGAAGGCTACGGCGGTCCCTCGCAGCCGTCGCCGACGATCGCGCAATGTCTCAACGGCGGCCTGGGCTGGCTCGAGGTCGAGTGCAACAGGTGCAAGTCGCGCGCGAGCCTGCCGCTCGATGCGATCCGCCGTCCGCGCGATACGCCGATCTGGAAGCTCGAAGCGTCGCTGAAGTGCCGGTCATGCCGGAAGGGACGCTCCGCACCGCCGGTCCACATGATCAAGCTGACCGAAACCCGCAGCATCACGCCGTACAAATGGGTGCATCCGACCGAGGAGCGGTAGAGCCATGATGGCAGCGCTCCGCCGAGCTTGACGCCGGCCCCAATTGGCGCGCCGCGCAATTCGGCTGGCGCTTTCTGCCGCTGCCGCGGCCGACAGCGAAATCTACAGATGCCTGCGAGACCACGAGCCAAGGCTCGATCACTCCTGTGTCCCCGCAAATCTGGAAACGCATTATGCAAAGCTCTACGTTCACGCGTCGATCCTCCATCTTCCTGCTCATGGCAGCCTTGAACGTCGGGCTCATTCCGATGGCCCATGGCGAGCCGGCAGGTCCCGAGGCAATTGTCGGAACATGGGAAGCAGACGACGGCACGGTGAAGCTCGACATGTTCAGGGCTGGAACGGAGTTCCAGGCGCGCATGCTCTACGGCAACGAGATCGTGGAAGCCGACAACGTCACCTTCAAGAAGGACGCCAGGAATCCCGATCCGGGTTTGCGCGCGCGGTCGCTGAAGAACATCATCTTCATCACCGGATTGCGCTGGGAGGACGGCGAGTGGAGCGGCGGCTCGATCTATGACGCCTCATCCGGCTACAACTGCAAGGCCACCGTCAAGGACGGCAAGATGCACCTCAGAGGATATCTCGGGCTCCCGGCGATGGGGCAGACCCGCTCTTTCCACCGCGCTCGCGGGTAAGTCGTTTCTGGCATCTCAAACCGTTCTTTCGAAAGCGCGACCCCCTGGTGTCGCGCTTTTCCTTTTGAAAAACGAGGAAGTCCAGGCGTTTGACGCTATCGCCAGCAATGGCGTGATGTGCAAGTCTATTGGCGCACTCGGCTAGTCACTTCGGTTCGTGGAGGCAGCAGAACAAAAATCAGAATGAAGAGAGGTCATCATGTCCACGACATCGAAACGAACGGCG